>CAZESN010000076.1:0-11448 GCA_964514775.1 uncultured Rhodovulum sp. | reverse complement strand
ATACATCGCATGCCGGTCGCGCGGGATCACCTGCGTCGAGATCGGCTCGACCCGCAGGCCCATCTTCTCGGCGACATGCGCCTCGACCCGGGGGTCGACATTGGCGAAGGTCCCGACCGCGCCCGAGATCGCGCAGGTGGCGACCTCCTCGCGGGCGGTCACCAGCCGCGCACGGCCGCGCGCCATCTCGGCATAGGCCTGCGCGAGCTTCAGCCCGAAGGTGGTGGGCTCGGCGTGAATGCCGTGGCTGCGCCCGATCGTCACCGTGTCGCGGTGCTCGATCGCCCGCCGCTTCAGCGCGGCCAGCAGCGCGTCCATGTCGGCGATCAGGATGTCGGCGGCGCGGGTGAGCTGGACGTTGAGGCAGGTGTCGAGCACGTCCGAGCTCGTCATCCCCTGATGGACGAACCGCGCTTCCTCGCCGACGATCTCGCCGAGATGGGTGAGGAAGGCGATCACGTCGTGCTTGGTCACCGCCTCGATCTCGTCGATGCGGGCGACGTCGAAGGTCGCGTCCTTCGCCTTCCAGACGGCGCGGGCGGCCTCCTTGGGGATGACGCCGAGCTCGGCCATGGCGTCGGCGGCATGGGCCTCGATCTCGAACCAGATGCGGAACCGGGTCTCGGGGGACCAGATCGCGACCATTTCGGGGCGGGAGTAGCGCGGAATCATGGGCGTCTGGCCTCTCAGCAGGGGGCGGGCGGGATTGAGCGGATCGGGGCGTCTGATAAACTCTGGCCGTTGGCGGCACAAGCGAGGGCGGTGGCATGCGGCTCGAGGCATTCGCCGGGCTCTGGCGGATCACCCGCCGCATCGAGGACCGGCTGGCGGGAGGAGAGGGGCGGCTGACCGGCACGGCCCGCTTCGAGCCCGACCCCGGCGGCGACGGGCTCGTCGCGATCGAGGAGGGCACGCTTGTGCTCGGGGGCGCACCGCCGATGGCCGCCACGCGCCGCTATCTCTGGCGCGAGGAGGTGCCCGGCGCGATCACCGTGCGCTTCGCCGACGGCCGCTTCTTTCACAGCTTCGCGCCCGGCGCCGCCGCGCCCGAGGCGCGCCACGACTGCGCCCCCGACCTCTACCGCGTGCGCTACGACTTCTCGGCCTGGCCCGACTGGCGCGCCGAGTGGCGGGTAACCGGGCCACGAAAAGATTATACGATGACGACAGACTTTCGGCGTGCTGGACAGGTGGACGGGATTGCGCCATGACGACAGCAGCATGAAACGAGGAGTTGAGCCCATGCGCGACACCACCGCGAATCCGGTCCTGCACGAGACCATCTGGCCCGCCGAAGGCGGCGCGCTCTGGGTGAAGCGCGCGGTGCTGGTGGTCCTCGGCATCCTCGCGCTCTCGATCGCCGCCAAGATCAAGGTCCCCGTCTGGCCCTCGCCGGTCGCGATCAGCCTCGGCACCTTCGCGGTGCTGACCATCGGCGCCGCCTACGGGGCGCGGCTCGGTCTGGCCACCATGCTCGGGTGGATGCTGGTCGGCGCGCTCGGCTTCGACGTGTTCCAGAGCTCCTCGGCCGCGAATGCCGGCATCGGCTACATGATGGGCACGACCGGCGGCTATCTCGTGGGCTATGTGCTGGCCACGATCGCGCTCGGCTATGCCGCCCGTCAGGGCTGGGACCGCAGCGTTGGCGGCATGGCGCTCGCGCTTCTGGCCGGCAACGTGCTGATCTACATCCCCGGCCTCCTGTGGCTGAACCATCTGGTCGCCGCCGGCCTGCATGATCCGGCGACCTACGGCTCGGTCTGGAACCAGACGATCGCTTGGGGCCTGACGCCCTTCCTGATCGGCGACGCGGTCAAGCTCGCGCTCGCGGCGCTGCTCGTCCCGGCGCTCTGGAAGCTGATCGGCAGCGCTCGCGCCTGATCCGGCCGCTGCGCCTGAAGAACGGCCGTTGGCCCGGGTTTCCGCCGGGTTAACGGCCGATTTTTTTGAGCTATTTCAACGGGTTGGTTGTCTGCCCGGATCCGGACAGCGGCTTCACCCAGCGCCGGTGCAGCCAGTAGTACTGACCCGGATGCGCCCGGACCCGCGCCGCGAGGCTGTCGTTGACGGCCTGCATCATCGCTTCGGCGGTCGTATGCGCGACCGGCGCCTCCACCACAACCTGTACCCCGAGCCCGTCGGGCTGGCGGATCCCGTAGATCGGGATCAGCGGTACCCGGAACTTCAGCGCGAGCTCGGCCGGCAGCAGCGCCGTCGGCGCCGGATGGCCGAGAAAGTCGAGCGACGGCGCGCCCTTGCGGTACTGGTCGGTCAGGATCGCGACGATGCCGCCGCGCGCCACATGCATGACCATGCCCCGCACTCCGGGCCGGTCGGTGGCGAAGATCGGCCGCCCCCCGAACTCGAGGTTCTCCAGATAGCGCGCGTTGAGCACCGGGTCGCGCACCGGGCGGTAGACCCCGCCGCAGGCGATCCCCTCGGCCCGCATCCAGGCGCGCCCGGCCTCCCACTGCCCGAAATGGCCGGTGACGAGCACCGCCCCGGTCCCGGCCCGGGCGGCCGTCAGGATCGCATCCACCCCTGGTCCCGGCTCCGGCGCCCGCCAGAACCCCTCGCCGTGAAACGCGCGGTTGCCGAGGATCTCCGCGATCGTCCGCCCGAAGTTGTCCGCCATGGCCGCGCGGATATCCCGCTCTTCCCGGGCGGAGAGACCGGGCATGACCAGCGCGAGGTTGCGCCTGACCCGGCCCCGAAGCTTCGGGGAGACGGCCACGGCTGCGCGCAGGATGGCGGATGCGAAGGCCAGCCGGCTGCGGTAGGGCAGCCGCTCGGCCGCCGCGAGCACTCCGCGCAGGACGGGCGCCAGGATGCGGCGGCGAAGCTTGGGGCGGCGGCGCTTCTTTGACATGGGAGCCTTGACCCCGGGACGGACCCGGACGCCGATCGCGTCGCGGGTCCGGGGGTCATCCTGCCGGTCGTCGCGTCAGTGCTTGACCGGGTTGATCATCATCGTCATCTGCCGGCCTTCGAGCCGGGGGATCGTCTCGACCTTGCCGAATTCCGTGACGTCCTCGGCAACGCGCTCGAGCAGCTTGCGCCCCAGTTCCGCATGGGCCATCTCGCGGCCGCGGAAGCGGAGGGTGATCTTCACCTTGTCGCCTTCCTCGAGGAACTTGACCACCGAGCGCATCTTGACATCGTAGTCATGGGTGTCGGTGTTCGGGCGGAACTTGATTTCCTTGACCTCGATCACCTTCTGCTTCTTGCGGGCCTCGGCTTCCTTTTTCTGGGTCTCGTACTTGAACTTGCCGAAGTCCATGATCTTGGCGACCGGAGGCGTTGCGTTCGGCGAGATCTCGACCAGATCGAGTCCTGCTTCCACGGCGAGCTGCAATGCCTTCTCGGGGGTAATCAAGCCGATGTTCTCGCCCTCCGCCCCGATGAGGCGGATTTCGGGGGCGCGGATGCGATCGTTCACGCGGGGTCCGGTGTCGCGCGTCGGCGGCGCGCTGTGTGGTCTGCGGGCTATGGCCGTTGTTTCCTTGTAATCGTTGATATGAAACGACCGGGATCGTGCCCGGTCGGTGGCGCACAATACTGCAGATCGGCGTTCGATGGAAGACGCCGCACCGGCATAACGCCGCCACATGTGCATAGAGGCGATCGGCGATTGGCCGCTGCGCCTGCGAATGCTGTTGCAAGTCGATCGTATCGCGCGCATGTCTGGCGCGTCAATCAGGGCCGCCCCCGGAACGGGCGAGCGATCGGAGGTCCAAATGCAGCGTATCATCATCATACTGGCGGCCGTTCTTATAGCCGTCGGGATCTACGTCTACACCCGCCCGGCCGAAACGCCCGCTCCGGTTGTGACCGGTTCGCCGGCGCCCGCCGAGCAGGCGGCCGAGGCCGCGAGCGAAGCCGCCGCCGAGGCGGCCGATGACGCGGCGGACGCTGCCGGCGATGCCGCCGAGGCTGCTGGCGACGCGGCGGGCGAGGCGGTGCAGGGTGCGCGCGAGACGGCATCCGAGGCCGTCGAGGCCGCGGAGGAAGCCGCGTCCGATGCCGCCGAGAGCGCCGGTCAGACCGCGTCCGAGATTGCCAACGAGGTCGAGCGCGCCGTGCAGGACGCGGTCAACTCCGTCGAGGGAGCCGTCGAGCAGGCGACCGAGCCGCAGCAGCCGGCCGTCCCGGCCAACTGATCGCGGATCCTGCGGGCGGTCCGGGAGGCAGGCCCTCCCGGCTGCCGCATCGCTGACCGTCCCGGTCGGGCGCCGCAGGGCTTGCCCCCGCGGCGCACATCCGGCAGGAAGGACCGAGCCCTCCAGCCTCTCGGGCAGGGCGGGGCAGTCAGTCGCCGGATGGATGTCACGACATTGATAAAGCACGCATTTCATGCTTTCATTGGCCGGACCCACGGCCGGACCTGCGCATGAGCGAGACGCCGGAAAACCGCCTGCGACGGCTGCGGATGCGGAGCTGGCGCCGCGGCACGCGCGAGATGGATCTGATCCTCGGGCCCTTCGCGGACAAAGCCCTGGCCGCGCTTTCGGGTGCCGATCTCGATGCCTATGAGACGCTTCTTTCCGAGAATGATCAGGACCTCTACCTCTGGGTGAGCATGCCGGATACGGCGCCCGCGGCCCATGTGCCGATCATCGCGCGGATCCGGGCGGAGGCGGGATTCCGCCAAAGGTAAAATCCCCTGCTCGTTTTTAACGACTTGTATAGGTTTACGGTCGAATCTCGCGCACGAGCGAACGCGCGGAGTAATAGTTATGAGTGTGCATGCCAAAGTGGAGCGGGTCGCCGAAGCCCACGACGAGGCCGAGGATTTCCTGGAGGCCTATCTCGAAACCCTGGCCATGGTCGAGCGCCTGCACCGCCTCCTGCTCGATGTGATCAAGGACGAGTTCGAGCGTCTCGGGATCATCGACATCAATCCCGTCCAGGCGCTCCTGCTCTTCAACATCGCCGAGAACGAGGTCACTGCGGGCGAGCTGAAGACGCGCGGCTACTACCAGGGCTCGAACGTCTCCTACAATCTCAAGAAGCTGGTCGAGAACAACTACATGCACCACCAGAAGTGCGCGGTTGACCGGCGGGCGGTGCGGGTGCGCCTGACCGACCGGGGCCTGCATGTGCGCAAGATCGTGGGCGACCTCTTCCAGCGGCACGCCGATGGCATCATGAGCCGCGAGGTCACCGGCAACGTCCACCTGCAGGACATCAACGCCAGCCTGCGGCGGATGGAGCGCTACTGGACCGACCAGATCCGCTACATCTACTGAACCTGCCGAGTACCGGACCTACCGAGCGGCCGGCTCCGGCACGGCCGCCGCGGGATCGAATCCCGCCTCGCGCATCAGCGCATTCGAGCGCGCCTCGACGCGGCTCTCGACCTCTTTCATGAACTCCGAGACCGGCAGCCCCGGCGGGATGGGGTCGAGGAACTCGACCACTGCCGTGCCGGGCCGCCGGTAGGGGCTGCGCCGTCCCCAGAACACGCCGACATTGGTCGCCGCCGGCACGCAGGTCTTGCCCATCCGGTCGTAGAGCACGCCCGCGCCCACCTTGTAGGGCAGTCGCGCGCCGGGGGCGACACGGGTGCCCTGCGGGTAGATCACGAGCTGCCGCGCGCCGGTCGACGACTGGCTGGCATGGGCGACCATGTCCTTCATCGCCCGCGACCGGGCCCCGCGCGCGACGGGGGTAGAGCCGATGCGGAGGGCGTAGAGGCCGAGGATCGGGGCCCATTTCAGCTCGCGCTTCATGACGAAGCTCGCGCGCGGCAGGTGGCGGGCGAGAATCAGGATATCGAGAAACGACTGGTGCTTGGCGCAGACGATCACGTCGCCCTGCGGAATCTCGCCCCGGACCTCGACCTTCAGCCCGCAGATCACCCGCAGGCACCACAGGACCGCGCCGCAATAGGCCTTGACCGTGCGGTAGGCGCCGTCCACCGACCAGATGGCCAGCGGCGCGCCCAGCACCCCGATGACGAGCATCAGCCCGTAGAGGCAGATGTCGAAGACGATCGAGCGGATCAGCAGCATGGCGTCATCCGGTACTGCGCAGCGCGCGCCGGACCGCCCGGGCGGTGGCCGCGCGGGCGATCACGAGGGCGGCGACAGGCACCGCGAGCGGAAGCGCGAGCTCGCGGCCTTCGAGCCCAATGCCGATGAGGAAGAACCCGGCCTCTCCCGAGGCGGGCAGCAGCGCGACGAGGCCGGTGCCCGCAGCGGTGCCCAGCACCGCCCCGATCAGGGCCGCGCGCGAGAAGCGGTGCTTGAAGGCGCCGGCTATGAACCGGTCGTGCGCGCCGACGCGCAGCAGGGTGCGGATGTCGCGCCCGCCCGCGTTGGCGGCCGCGCGGGTGGCAAGGGTGCTCGCGGCGAGAAAGGCGAGCGCGATCAGGCCGAGGGCCGCCCAGGCGAAGACGCGCAGGCCTTCGGCCTCGGTGACGAGCGGTACCCGCCAGGCGGCATGGTCGTCGAAGACGGCGCCGGGGGCATCGGCGGCGAGCCGCGCCGCGAGGGCGCCCCCGTCGAAGGCGGCGCGGTCGACCTCTATCGCGATCAGGAGCGGCAGCGGCACGCCGTCCATCGCGGCTCCCGCGCCGATCCAGGGCTCGAGCAGGGCGCGCTGCTCCTCGACGTCGATCATCCTCACCGAGAGCACGCCCGGCGTGGTGCGCAGAACCTCGAGCGCGGCGCGCGCCTGGTCCTCCATCCCGCCCGGATCGCCGATGATCTGGAGCGTCGCGCCGTTGCCGGCCTCGCCGGTCCAGTCCCGCGCGAGCTCTCCCGCCGCCAGGGCGAGAGCGAGGGCGAGCACCGCGAAGAAGGCGAGAATCGCGGCGAGCGTGCCGAACGGCCACGACGGCCGCGCCGCGGGCCCGAGCAGTCGGGCGGCCGCCGGATCCCCGTGGGCGAGCCGGCGCAGCGCGGCGGAGAGCTGTGCGATCAAGCGGCGACCTCCAGCCATTCCACCCGCCCGCCGTCGAGATGCAGCACCCGCGGCGCGACCAGCGGCGCCACCGCGCGCACCACCTCGGCGTCATGGGTGGCGATGAGCACGGTCTTGCCCATCCGGTTGAGCTCGGCGAGGAGCGTGATCAGGCGCAGGCCCATCTCGCGGTCGAGATTGCTGGTCGGCTCGTCGACGAGGATCATCTCCGGGCTCAGGATCACCGCCCGCGCCAGCGCCGCCCGCCGCCGCTCGCTGCCCGAGAGGGCAGGGGGCAGGGCATCGACCCGGTCGCCGAGGTCGACCCATTCGAGCAGCGCCCGCAGGTCCTCGCCGCGCGCATGCATGTCGATGCCGCTGACCTGCAGGGGCAGGGCGATGTTCTCCGCCACCGACAGATGGTCGAGGAAATGGCAGTCCTGGGGCACG
The DNA here is from genome assembly GCA_964514775.1 of uncultured Rhodovulum sp. Lineage (GTDB taxonomy): Bacteria > Pseudomonadota > Alphaproteobacteria > Rhodobacterales > Rhodobacteraceae > Amaricoccus. The sequence goes on along the minus strand of CAZESN010000076.1, from coordinate 4,092 downwards.
AAGCCGATCTTGCGCCGCAGCTCGGCCACCGCCCTCCGGTCGCGGGGGCGGACGAGTTCCCCGAAGAAGCGGATCCGGCCGGTGCCGGGCGTCAGCGCCAGGTGGCAGAGATCCAGGAACGTGCTCTTGCCCGCGCCGGGGGCGCCGAGCAGGACATGGAACGCACCGGGCTCTAGGGTAAGGCTGGTCGGCGCTAGGATGGGGATGCGCCCGTAGCCGAACCCCGCCTTGTCGAATTCGATCACAGGGGCCTCCGACCTGTCCGGCGCGATTTATACAGGGCCACTCCGCAGGCGCAACCGGCTGCGCCCGCTTGGATTGGCGGGACGCGGCGGCTAGAACGGTCGGACCCGATTCGACCGGCGGGGCCGCAGGACGAAGCGGACCCGCCCGCCAGCCTGAGAGCGCGATGCGGCTGATCTGTCCGACCTGCGATACCACCTACGACGTTCCGTCGGGGCAGATCCCTGAGGCCGGGCGCCATGTGCAGTGCAGCAACTGCCATACCCGCTGGTTCGCCCGCCCGCCGGCCGAGGCCGCGCCGAGCGAGGACCAGGTCATCTACCGCCTCGAATCCCGCGCGGCCCGGCCCCGGCCCGTCGCGCCTGTGTCCTTCGCGCCCGCGCCCGGGTCGCGGCCCGAGCCGGTGCCGGAGCCGGCGCCGGCGCCCGTTCCCGCGCCCGTTCCCGCGCCGCCTGCCGGAGAGCCGGGCGATTTCCAGTGGGAAAGCGGTCCCGTCGCCGATGCCGGCCCCGACCCGCTCCGCCCGCCGGTGACGCCCGAGGCGCGCGCGCCGGAGCCGCGCCCCGAGGTGGCCGCGCCACCGGCACCACCGCCGCCGCCACCGCCACCGCTTGCCGTCGTCCCGCCGCCCCTCGCGGCGGTGGCGGAGCCCGAGAAGCCGGCACCGCGCCCCGTGGTCCCGGAGGCGCTGCGCACCGAGCTCGCCCCGCCACCCCCGCCGCGCCCGGCCGAGATGCCCTCGTCGCGGCCCGCCGCCGATGCGGCGGAGCTCGACGCGCCGGATCCCGGCACCGGCGGCCATCCGCTGCGCACGGACCTCGGCCGCGCCGAGGCCGAGGGCTGGGACTGGGAGGACCGGCTTCCCGCGCGCAGCCGCTTCGGACGCGGGCTCCTGGTGGCGCTCGTGCTCTTTGCGCTGGCGCTGGCGCTCTACGTCTTTGCCGGCGATCTGGCCGCCCGTGTGCCGTCGCTCTCGCGGGCGCTCGGCGTCTATGTCGATCTCGTGGACGGTTTGCGCGCGGCGGTGACCCGCGACCGCTGAGCCGGTCAGAACCGGTCGAGCAGGCGGCGCAGGTAGTCGAGCTCGGCCTCCGGCCGCTCCATCTCGCCCGCCCGCCGCCGGATCTCGTCGAGGATCGCCCGCGCCCGGGCGGTGGCGTCGAGCCCCTGGAGCACCCGGTCGTTGCTGCCGATGCCGCCCTGCGATCCCAGCGGGCGCCCGAGCGGGTCCCGCTGCGCCTGCGCCGCATCGCCCTGCGCGCCTTCCTCGCCCTCGCCGGACTGGGCCTGCCGCATCTCCTCGCCGAGTGCGCGCATGCCCTCGCGCAGGCTGTCGATCGCCTCGGCCTGCCGGTCGAGCGCGCCGGCGGTGTCGCCCTCCTCCAACCCGTCGCGGGCCTCGCCCATGCGGCGCTCGGCCTCGCGCAGCGCCTCGCGGGTGGCCTCGCCGGCCTGGCCGGGCAGGTTCCGCTGAAGGTCCTCCAGAAGCCCGCGCAGCGCCTCCTGCCGCTCGGCGAGCCCTTCGCCGCCGCCCGGCTCCCCCGGCTGCGGGGACGTGCCCTGGCCGAAGCCGTCCATGCCCCGGCCGAATTCGCGCTGGAGCTGCTGGAAGCTCTCGTCCGCGAGCCCCTGCTGCTCGCGCAGCGTGTCGGCGAGGCCCTGCATGGCCTCGTTCCCCTGGCCGCTCTGGCCCTGGCCGCCGCCACCCTCGGCCATCATCATCTGCATGTTCTCGAGCATCTGCTGGAGCATCTCCAGCAGCGCCTCGGCCTCGGCGTTGCGGCCCTGCTCCGACAGTTCCTGGATGCGGTCCATGAGCTGCTGGATCTGGTCCTGGGTCATGGTCTGCGCATCAGGCGGGATCTCGGCGCGCTGGCTCTCGCCGCGCTCGATCGCTTCCCGCGCGAGCTGTTCCATATAGTCTCGCGTCGCCTCGCGCAGCTCCTCCATCAGCCGCGCGATCTCCTCGTCGCCCGCGTCGTCGCGCAGGGCCTCGCGCAGCCGCTCCTGCGCCCGCGCGAGCCGCTCGGCCGCATCGCCGAGGCTCCCCTCCTCGAGCAGGAGTGCGGCCTGCCACAGCGCCTCGGCCACCTCGTCGCGCACTGCGTCCACGGTATCCGCCGCAACCGCCTCCGCCAGCCGCCGGGTCGCCGTGCGGGTGATCAGATAGGCCCGCGCGCCGTCGAAGGCGCCCTCGGGCCGCCAGCTCACCGCGCGCAGCACCTGCACCACCCGCCGGGCGTTGTCGGGGCTCCAGAGCAGGTCGCGGCGCTGCTCGACCAGCGCCGCCGCAAGCGGATCGTAGAAGCGCCGGCCGGGCAGGGCGGCCTCGTCCGTCTCGAACCGGCCGGTCTGCCCGGCCGCGTCCTCGGCCGTCAGCCGGACCGTGACCGGCAGGCCCACCCAGGGATGGCCCGAGAAATCCTCGACCAGCGTCTCGGCCACCTCCCGCGCGGTGCGCGCGAGCGGCAGCGGCAGGTCGACGATGATCGCGGCGCGCGGCTCCGGCTCGGTCGCGAGGCCGTAGCGGCGGTCGACCCGGTCGAGATCGAGCGTGATCTCGGCCCGCGCGCCGGTCACGCCGTGGTCGTCGGAAGCGGTGAAGGCGAGGCTGGCGGCACCGGCCGCCGTCGCCGTCAGCGGCGCGGCGAGCTCGATCGCCGGGGCCGCATCGGGTTCGGCGGTGATCGACCAGGCGGTCAGCGGCTCGCCGTCCCGGCTGAGCTCGACGCGGCCGCTCCGGTCGAGCCCGAACTCGGCGGCGGCGATCCCGGGGGCGGCCTCCGTGAGCGTGCCCGTGAGCGCGCCGGCACCATCGCCCGAGACGCTTTCGACCAGCCCGAACCCGGCGGCCTGGCCGTAGACCCGGAGCGTGATCCGCGTGCCCTGCGGCAGCGACAGCGGCGTCCCGCCCGACACCTCGGGCAGATAGAGGGTCGGCCGGCCGGTATAGGCGGGCGGCTCCGCCCAGCCCTCGAAGCTCGGCCCGGTCGCCACGAGCGGCGCCTCGCGGGGGGCGAAGGCGGTGGCGAGCGCATCGCCCGCCGGCTCGCGGGCGAAGATCGCGGCCGCGATCAGCGCGACGAGCGCGGCGAGCCGGAACGCCCAGGGATCGTCGCGCGCCAGCCGCAGGTCCGGCGGCACCATGCGGGCATCCGCCGCGATCCGCGCCATCCGTGTCCGGTGCAGGGCCCAGACCGCGCGCGAGGCCGGATCCCCGGCGCCGAGCGCGTGCCGGTCGCCCAGGCTCTCGAACGGCCGGCCGGGCAGGGTCGCGTCCAGCCGCGCCTCGGCCGCCGCCCGCGACGGCAGCCGGAACCGCCGTATCCCGCGCACCAGCAGGAACGTGGCCACGCCCGCAGAGACCGCGAGCGCCAGTCGCAGCTCCATCCGCGCCAGAAGCGCGCCGAGGCCGAAGGCCAGCGCCGCCCACAGCACGGCCCCGAACGCCGCGAGCGGCCAGAACGCGCGCAGCGCCGCCTCGATCGCCATGCCGATGCGGGTGCGGCGGATCACGCCGCGGAACGGGTCAGGGGTCCTGTCGTCGGCACCGCGGCCGGTCGTGGTGTCCATTCACTCCGCTTTCCCGGGCCGGACCGGCGGCGTGCCTAGCCGATCCATTCGGGTATGGTATCGCGCGCGAGCATTTCGTCAAAGCTCGGACGTCGCCGCACCACGGCATAGTGATCCCCCGACACCAGAACCTCGGGGACCAGCGGGCGGGAATTGTACTCCGACGCCATCACCGCGCCATAGGCGCCCGCCGAGCGGAAGGCGACGAGATCGCCCGCCCCGAGCGGCGGCATCGGCCGGGCGGTGGCGAAGGTGTCGCCGGTCTCGCAGACCGGC
>CAZESN010000075.1:1629-11647 GCA_964514775.1 uncultured Rhodovulum sp. | reverse complement strand
CGCCTGCGTTCGGCTTATACCGCGCGTCCTGGGCAATTCCGAGTCGACGGAGCAGGAAAGCTTCTCCGCCGGCCTCTTGGAGTTCCCGCAATATACTAGGCCGACCGACTGGGAAGGTCTGCGGATTCCCGAGGTTCTCCTCTCGGGACACCACGGACGGATCGCCGCCTGGCGGCGCGACCAGTCGGAGAAGCTGACCAGGCAACGTCGTCCCGACCTCTGGCGGGCCCATCTGGCAAGAACCGGATGCGCGGACCCGGCAGGAGAGGCAGAGCTCTCGGACGCGCACACCATCGCCGCACAAGGCGAGCATGAGAAGGACGAGAGCCGATGAATCTCATCGCGCAGCTGGAGGCCGAACAGATCGCGGCCCTGGGCAAGGACATCCCCGACTTCGCGGCTGGCGACACGCTGCGCGTCGGCTTCAAGGTGACCGAGGGCACCCGGACCCGCGTGCAGGCCTATGAGGGCGTCTGCATCGGCCGCAACGGCGGCTCGGGCATCGGGGCGAGCTTCACCGTGCGCAAGATCTCGTTCGGCGAAGGCGTCGAGCGCGTCTTCCCGCTCCATTCGCCGAACATCGATTCGATCACCGTCGTGCGTCGCGGCAAGGTGCGCCGCGCCAAGCTCTACTATCTCCGCGAACGCCGGGGCAAATCCGCCCGCATCGCCGAGAAGACCACCTACCGCGAAAAGCCGGCCGCCGGAAAGCCGGCCGCCGAGGCCTGAGGAGAGCGACGATGAAAAAGGACATCCATCCCGACTATCACTTCATCGAAGTGAAGCTCACCGACGGCTCCAGCTATCGCACCCGATCGACCTACGGGGCCGAGGGCGCGACGCTGACGCTCGAGATCGACCCCTCGGCGCATCCGGCCTGGACCGGCGGCACGGCCCGGCTGCTCGACACCGGCGGCCGCGTGTCGAAGTTCAAGAAGAAATACGAGGGTCTGGGCTTCTAGAGCCTTCCCGGAATCGGTTTTGTCATCTAGATCTTGTGGCGCGCCCTTTGCGGGGCGCGCCATTTGGTTTTCAGGGAGCCGAAACCCCACATGGCGCATGTGATCGTCCTCGGCAACGAGAAGGGTGGGTCGGGCAAGTCGACCACCTCGATGCATCTTGTCACCGCGCTGGCGCGCGCAGGTCAGACGGTCGGCGCGCTCGACCTCGACCTGCGGCAGACCAGCCTGTTCCGTTATCTCGACAACCGCGACGATTACATGCGCCGGCACGGGATCTCCCTGCCGATGCCGCGGCGCCTGCGGCTGGAGGCGAGCGGTATCGACAGCCGGGCGGATGCGGAGGCCCAGGAGCGGGCGCGGTTCGAGGCGGGGCTGACCGAGCTCTGGGACTGCGACTTCATCGTCATCGACTGTCCGGGGTCGTACAGCACCTATTCCCTGCTGGCACATGCGGCGGCCGACACGCTGGTCACGCCGATGAACGACAGCCTCGTCGATTTCGACATGCTCGCGCGGCTCGATCCGACGACGGGCAAGGTGCTCGGGCCGTCGGTCTATTCGGAGATGGTGTGGAAAGCGCGCCAGGCGCGGGCGAGTGCGGGACGGCGGCCGATGGACTGGGTGGTGATCCGCAACCGGCTCGCCACCATCGAGGCGCGCAACAAGCGCCGGGTCGCGGCGGCGCTCGAGGAGCTGGCGCGGCGGATCGGGTTCCGGCTCATCCCCGGGTTCTCCGAGCGGGTGATCTTCCGCGAGCTCTTCCTGTCGGGGCTGACGCTTCTCGACCTGCGGACCGACGATCCGGCGACGGCGACGATGTCGAACATCGCGGCCCGGCAGGAGGTGCGCGATCTGGTGCGCGGGCTGGCGCTGCCGCGGCTTTCCGAAGCGGCCTGACCTTCTGCCCGGGCAAGGTAGAATCACTTCCCGGCCGGGTGGATCGCGGTGTGGGGCCTAGCGCGGGTGATGGGAAGATCCATGGCGCGCCCCGTGCGGCGAATGGCAATCCGCTTCCCGTAATCCCCTGAGATCGGAAGCGGATTCCAGGAGGCGAGGGCTAGTATCGGGCTCTTTGATCCCGCAGCCACAGGCCTTCCATGTCCACGATACCATCCGCCCTCGCTCCGTTCCGCCACGCCCGTTCGGCCGTTCCGGCGCCACTCGCCGCCACTGCCCGGCGGGTCTCCGTCGCCCTTGCGATCTCGGCCGCGACCCCCGCAATCCTCGCCGCGCAGGCGCTGCAGGTGCCGCCCCATTCTCCTCCGGCCTTCGACGCAGAGGGCCTCGCGGCGATCACCGCCGCTTTCGAGGCGCTGATCGAGGAGGAGAGGATCCCGGGCGCGGTTCTCGTTCTCGCGCAGGGGGACGAGATCGTTCTCTCGGAAGCGCTGGGCCATTTCGCGGACGACGGCGCGGTGCCGCTCGAGACCGATTCGCTCTTCCGGGTGGCGTCGATGACGAAACCCTTCGTCAGCGTCGCGGCGCTCGCGCTCGTCGAGCGGGGGGTGATCGGTCTGGATGAGCCGATCACCGGCTACCTGCCCGAACTCGACGGTCTCGTGGTCGCAGGTTCCGGCGACGACCCGAGCGTCGGGACCGTCGCGCCGGAGCGGCCGATCACCGTGGCGGACCTACTGCGCCATACCTCGGGGTTCACCTACAGCTTCTTCGGCGCGGCCCCCGAAAGCCTGCGCGCGCTCTATGCCGAGCGGGGCGTCGACCAGCTGACGGCGGATGTGCCGGCCGGAGAGGCCCTGCGGCGGCTCGCAACGATCCCGCTCGCCTATCAACCCGGGACCCGGTTCGAGTACGGCTTTTCCACGGACGTCCTCGGCGTGCTGCTCGAACGCGCGACCGGGGAAAGCCTCGATGCGATCGTCGCGGAGCTGGTGACCGATCCGCTGGAGCTGGCCAGCACCGGCTTTTTCGTCGGCGAGGAAGACAGGGCCCGGGTGGTACCGCTCGATGCCGACGACCCTCAGGCCGGCTGGCTTGAGGAGTGGATCCGCGTCCGGGCCGAGCCGGGCGAGGGCTATATCAGTGGCGGTGCCGGGCTGGTCACCACGGCCGAGGACTATACCCGGTTCCTTCAGGCCATCCTCAACGGCGGCGAGCTCGACGGGGTGCGTATCCTCGCTCCGGAGACCGTGGACCTGATCCTCACTGACCATATCGCGGGCCTGGAGGGCGGGCCTGCGGATACGGCCTACGGGTTCGGTTACGGCTTTGCGGTCCGCGTTTCGGAGGAGGGGGAATACTCGCCGGGCACTCTGGGTGACGCCTTCTGGTCGGGCATCACCGGCACCGGGTTCACGATCGACCGGCGGAACGATGTTGTCGGCGTCATCCTGACGGCAGGCCCGTCGGCGCGGGCCGAGACCCGGGTCCTGTTCAAGACCCTGGCTCTCGAGGCTCTCGCGGACTGATCGACTGCGGGACCTTTCGGTATCCCCGGCGGGCTCAGCCGGCCGGGGATGTGCCGCGCCCGCCGGCGAGCGGTGTTCTCTTTATAAGGGGCATGGATCCTTGCCCCGGGCTCGGGAGCAGCGCTTCCTGAGCCGAACGGCCGGAAAAGCGATCAGATCCCCGGGGCAAGCGGCAGGCAGTCGACCTGCTCGCGCGAGAGCGTCTCGCAGGCGCCCTGAGCCTGGTCCTGGGTCAGCCCGACGAACTGGGCGCGGTAGATCGTCGCCCCCTGAACCTGTGCTGCCTCGATCCGGCGCAGGCCGCCGTTGAGATAGGGCACGTCGCGCAGGGCAGTCGTCAGCAGGTGCCGCTCGGCATCGCCCCGGGCACGGAAGGCGCCGAGCTGCACGCCCCAGTCCTCGCTGCCGGTGCGGCCGGTGCCGGCGCCCGAGATCTGCACCGTCTCGGTGCGCGGGACCGGCGCCTGCACGGGCGCGACGGCAAAGGTCGAGGCGGTTGCGGGGTTTGCGACCGGCGTGGTGGCGGCAATGGTTCCCGCACCCGGGCGGGGCATCGGGCGGCCCATGAGCCGGCCGATCAGCGACGTGTCGCGTGTGGCCTGGGCCGCGACCAGTTCGGCATTCACTTCGGCGATGGCGGCGGCGATGCTTTCGTTGCTGCGCGTGACGCCGACATTCGCGAGGGCGCGCGGCATCGGGCGCATGCTGGTCGCGAGGGCAAGCCGCGATGCCGCAGGAGCCTGCTGCCGGGGCGTGGCGGCGGCCATGGTCGATCCCGCGCTTGCCGGGGGGGCGGAGGTTCCGCCGCCGCCAGCCACCTGCATCCTCAGAGGATCGAGGGGGACGAAGCGCGCCTGGCGGGGCATCTGGTCGAAGCCGAGGTCCATCAGCCGCGCCACTTCGGCATTGCGCGAGGCGCTGGTCTTGCCGCCGAGCATGGCGACGATCACCCGCCGGTCGCCGCGCTGCGCCGAGGAGACGAGGCTGAAGCCTGCCGCGCGGGTGTAGCCGGTCTTGATCCCGTCGGCGCCCTGATAGGCGTCGAGCAGGCGACGATTGGTGTTCTGGACGGTCTGGATGCCCGCCGAAGTCGCGTTGCGGCTGAAGATGTTGTAGTACTGCGGGAAGTCGTAGACAATCCGCCGGCCGAGGATCGCCATGTCGCGGGCCGTGGACATGTGGCCGGTCCGGGTAAGGCCGTGGGCGTTCCTGAAGGTGGTGTTGTTCATGCCCATGGCGCGGGCATAGGCGTTCATCCGCTGGGCGAAGGCCTCCTCCGAACCGGCGACGGCCTCGCCGAGTGCGGTGGCGGCGTCATTGGCCGAGCGGACGGCGGCGGCGCGGATCAGGTAGCGTACCTCGATCTGCTGGCCTGCCCGCAGCCCGAGGCGGGAAGGCGGCTCGCTGGCGGCCTTTTCGGAGACGGTCACCTTCTGGTCGAGGGAGAGCCGGCCGCGCCTGATCTCGTCGAACACGATGTAGAGCGTCATCATCTTGGTGAGCGACGCCGGATGAACCGGGGTATCGGCGTTCTGCGCGTGGAGCACCTGGCCTGTGCGGGCGTCCATCACGAGAGCGGCGTATTGCTGTGCCTGGGCCATGCCCGCAAAAAGGAGCAGGCCGATAGCGAGAATCATCCCGCGCCGAACGGTCTGGATCATCACTGCCTCCGGCGCTGCCGCGCCAATGCCTCGGATTGTCACAGACGCTATGCTGCGCCTGCTTTATTTTTCCTTAACCTACCATGGCAGTTGCGGGAGGCAAACCCTTTATCCCGTGGATTGTGTGGATGTCTCCGGCGTCGTGTCCCCGGAGGGGCGCAAACGGGTTTTGGTGCGGTGCAGCAAAAAGACTTGACGCAGTGCAGCATCAGCCCTATCTAGGGGTCATAGGAATTCGAAAGTAGTGGAGCCACTCAGATGACCACCCGCGCTGCCGCGGCCAAGCCCGCTGAGAAGATCGATGTTGCCAACGTGCTGCAGGACGCGACCGCCAAGGTCGAGACCCTGGTTGCCGACACCCAGAAGAACGTCACCGAGCAGTTCGAGAAGCTCACCAAGAGCTTCGAGGGCCTGACCGCCTTTGGTCAGGAGAACGTCGACGCCCTGGTGAAGTCGTCCGAGATTGCCGCCAAGGCCGCCGAGGGCATCGGTTCCGAGATCAGCGCCTATTCCAAGAAGGCGTTCGAGGACGGCGTCGCCGCCGCCCAGGATCTCGCCGCCGCCAAGACGGTGACCGAGCTCTTCGAGAAGCAGACCGCCTTCGCGCAGGTCGCCTTCGAGGGCTGGGTCAGCCAGACGGCCAAGCTCAACGAGATCTACGCCGCTGCGGCGAAGGACATCTCGGCTCCGATCGGCGCCCGCGTGACCGCGGCGACCGAAGCTTTCAAGAGCTTCTCGGTTTAAGTCGGTAGGTTTTAGATCGGTACGTCCGGAGGCGCTCCTCCTCCCTGAGCCTCCACCGGACGAGAGTACCGTGCGGCCCCGGCGACCTTCAGGTCGTCGGGGCTTTTTCTTGCCGCGTTTCTGGCCGTGCGGGGGCGGAAAGCAATCCTGCCCCGGGCCGGCCCGCGCCCCTTTTCTCTGCGGGCGGATCGCTTATACTGGGCGCATTGTCCCGAGCCCCTCCCATCTGACCTGCCGAACACGAGCCATGTCCCCGTCGGATCATAAATCACCCGGAAATGCGACCGGCGTGCTGACGAAGCCGCGGGCGCGCACCAAGCGGCCTCCGCTCTACAAGGTGTTGCTGCTGAACGACGATTACACGCCGATGGAGTTCGTCGTGCATGTGCTCGAGCGGTTCTTCGGCATCAATCACACCCAGGCGGTCGAGATCATGCTGACCGTCCATCGCAAGGGCCTGGCCGTGGTCGGGGTATTCTCCTTCGAGATCGCTGAGACCAAGGTCACGCAGGTGATGGACTACGCCCGGCGCAACCAGCATCCGCTGCAGTGCACAATGGAAAAGGAATAGGGCGTCCGCCCGGCTCGATGGCTGATCCAGATCGTCTTGCTCTCGCCCTCGCGGGTGGGGAATTGCCTCTGCCGGATGCCGGCAATGTACTCGTCATACGAGCTGCGCCGTCGGGGTTCCTCGATGCGATTCCCGCCGACCGGCTGATCTGCGAGCAGAGCTTCCGTCCTGCCCACGATGCGCTCCTGTCGGCAGGTGTGGCCGTGGCCGCCCGTGCCGTGGGGCCGGCCGCGATGGTGGTGGTCAATCTGACCCGCAGCCGCGCGGAGAGCCTCGGCGAGGTGGCGCGGGGGCTTGCGCTGCTGCCGCCGGGGGGCTGGCTCGCGATCAACGGGGCCAAGACTGACGGGGTCGACAGCCTCGTGCGCACGGTCGCGGCCGTGATCCCGGTCGAGGGCACCTTCGTGAAGGCGCATGGCCGGGTGGTCTGGCTGCGCAGGCCGGAAGTTCTTCCCGACGCCGTCGCCGACTGGGCCGCCGCTGCCGCGCCCGCGCGCAATGCCGAGGGGTTCGTCACCGCGCCCGGGCTCTTTTCGCCCGAGCATTCCGATCCCGGCAGCCGGATGCTCGCGGGCGTGCTCAAGGGGCGGCTGCGCGGCCGGGTCGCGGATCTCGGTGCCGGGTGGGGCTGGCTCGCTCAGGCGGCACTCGCGGCCTGTCCCGAGATTTCGGCTCTCGACCTCTTCGAGGCCGAAAGCCGCGCGCTCGACGCCGCGCAGCTCAATGTGACCGATCCGCGTGCTGCCTTCCACTGGTCGGATGTGACCGGGCTTGGCCGGGGGGACGGGCCGTTCGATGCGGTGATTTCGAATCCGCCCTTCCATCAGGGTCGCGGTGCCGATCCGTCGATAGGCCGGGCCTTCATCGCGGCGGCGGCCCGGATCCTCAAGCCTTCGGGCCAACTCCTGCTCGTGGCGAATCGCCAGCTTCCCTACGAGGCCGAGATCGGTGCGGGTTTCGTCGTCTCGGAGCGGATCGCTGAGGACCGCAGCTTCAAGGTGATTTCGGCCTCCCGTCCCCGGCGGCGCTGACCCTCAGTCGGACTCTTCCGCCGCCAGTGTCAGTGGCGCGGCCCCATCGCGCAGGTCGTCGACCCCGAGCGGTTCTGCCGGCCGCGCCAGCGCGTAGCGTGTGACCCAGACCAGCCGTTCCTCGGCACGGGTGATCGCGACATAGGCAAGCCGCTTCCAGACCGGCAGGCCGGCCTCGCTCCGCCCCGAGCGCGCGGCGGCATAGAGGTCGGGGGCGAACACCTGCACCTGCGGCCACTGCGAGCCCTGGGCCTTGTGGATCGTCACCGCAGCCCCGTGCAGGAACACGGCACCCATCCCGGCGGCGCTGGCGAGGAGAGGCTCCTCCTCGTCCGGCATCTCGATCTGGATGATGCTGGCCACGCCGAATCGGGGATCCTCCGCACCGAGGAGGTGGATGCGCGCAAAGCCCGGCCTGCCGCCCGGACCGAGGTAGATCGCCTGCGCGCCCTTCACGAGGCCACGGGCCTCGAGGTCCATGCGCCGCTTGCGGTGCTTGAGCGGCAGCTCGATCCCGTCGCAGATCAGCGGCTCGCCGGGCAGGAGCGCATCCGGCGGCGCGCCATGGGCGAGGCGGAAGGCGTGGATCAGCCGGACCCGCGTCGCATTGCGCCAGACCAGCACCGGGGCCCGGGCCATCGCGCCGGCATCGACCCGGGGCGCGATCACCACCCGCGAATCGCGGGCGGCGGCGGCCTCGACCAGCCGCTCGAACCGCTCGAAGCCGACCTCCGGATCGCCGAGGGCATGGGCAAGGTCGAGGATCGGATTGTCGGCCGCCTGCCGGTGGACCCGCGACAGATGGAGGCGCGAGTCTTCGGGGAGGGTCTCGAAGACCATGGCACCGCTGGTGCCTACGGGCGCGAGCTGGGCTGGATCACCGAAGAGGATCAGCGTGCCGAAGATCTCGCGCAGGTCCTCGTACTGTTTTGCGTCGAGCATCGAGGCCTCGTCGATCAGCCCGATGTCGAGCGGATCCTCGCGCCGCTTCCAGCCGCGGATGAAGTCCGAGCCGCGCAGGCCGGCGCTCGCCAGTGCTCCGGGGATCGAGGAATGCTGTCGGTACGAGGCCTCGGCGCGATCGAGGGCCGCGTCGTCGATGTCCGCGATCCGCGGCCGCTCGGCCTTGCCGGTCAGCCATTCGGCGATGGCCTCGTATTCGGGGGCATAGAGCGGCGTGTATAGGATGCGATGGATCGTGGTCGCGGGGACGCCCCGACCGCGCAGGACGCTCGCGGCCTTGTTGGTGGGGGCCAGGACCGCCAGGGTCCGCCGGGTCCGGGCGCGGCGGCTTTCGTAATCGGTGGAAACGGGCTCGACCCCGGTGGCGGTCAGCGCCCGGACCAGCTCGGCGAGGAGCAGTGTCTTGCCTGATCCGGCCTTGCCGGTGATGGCGAGCGTCGGCTGCGGCGTGCCCTCGGGCAGGATCGCGCCGGCGTCGATGTCGACGCCGGCATTGCGCAGCAGTGCGGTGGCGCGCTGCCATGCCCGGTCCTGATCCGTCGAGAATTCCATCGCCGCCCGATCTGCCGCGCGCGCATCGCGCGCCTGCCGATCGCTTCTCTAGCGGCTGGGGCGGCTGGCGACCAGCGTCAGGCGGCGGCCATCTCCGGCACGCGGGCGTTGAAGCTGGCGTCGAACCAGCCCGCGAGGAGGCCCGGCTGGATCCCCGAGCGGCGGCAGAGCTCGGCGCGGGATTCCTCGGAGATGTTCCAGAGGCCGATGCTGATCGCATCGCGACCACCGTCGTCGGTGCCGATGACGTCGGGCACCCAGCCGATGCGGCGATAGATCGGAATGGTCTTGGCGTATACCACGCCCACGGCCTGCTCGAGCCCGAAGCGCAGGCCAAGCTCGAGCCCCGCCCCGAGCAGCGCGGCGGCGACGCCGGACCCGGAATCGGGCGAAAGACAGAAGCGGGTGCATTCCCAGATGAACGGGCTGGCGATGCGCACCCCCCCGGTCAGGTGCAGGAAGTGCTCGTTGGTCATGATCCGGCCAACCGTCGGCATGATGCGGATCGAGCCGCCGTGTTTGCCGGTCGCCGTCTCGTAGATCACGTAAAGCGGGTTGAGCGCGTCGTACTGGTCGACCTCCCAGCCCTGATCATCGACGTTAACTTCCCAGTCAAGCCGATGCTTGAACTGCGCCGCGCGGTCTTTGAACATGGATTCTGCGAGAACAGGATACTGAGATAGTTGATCAGCGTAGATGTAACGGATCATCTTGTCCTCCTGCCGTCTTGTCGGAGGTCAGTATTCGTACATCCAGATTAATAAAGGCCGAGCGTGCGCTGCTCTAGTATTTAGGCAACACCCCTTTGGGGACGATGATGCCACGCGCCAGCGCCAGTGCGACCGCGTGGGTGACGTTCAGCGCACCGAGCTTGTGGCGGGCCGAGTCGATATAGGCGCGCAGCGTGTTCTCCGAGATATGCAGCGCATCGGCCACTTCGGCGCGGCTCTGGCCGAGGCTGAGCTGGGTCAGGGCTTCGCGTTCCCGCGGTGACAGCTCGGTGCTCGGCTCCTCCGTCTGCTTGTTAAGGATCCGCATCGCCTGCTGGTGCATCAGGTGGGCCACCTTCATCGCGAGATGGGGCCGCGACATTCTCCTGGTGTCCCAC
>CAZESN010000075.1:217-1619 GCA_964514775.1 uncultured Rhodovulum sp. | reverse complement strand
CCACCTGATGCACCATCAGGTGGGACACCAGGAGAATGTCGCGGCCCCATCTCGCGATGAAGGTGGCCCATTCGTCGTCGCTTGCCGTGTGGTTCACCACGAAAAGGGCGGCCTCCCCCTGTGGTCCCCAGATCGGTACTGCCCAGCCCTGGTTGCCGACCCCTGCCGCGATTGCGTCGCGCATGAACTCGCGGGCCTGGGGGCTCGACCAGTCGAGGGTCTTCCAGTCCATCGGATGGAACCGCCGCTGCGTGCCGAGGACCACGGGGTCGATGCTGCGGTAGTCCTTCTCGACATAGCGCCGCGCCCATTCGAGGCTGTAGGTGAAGGCGCCGACCTGTTCTCCCTTCAGCGTGACGGTGTGGTAAACGACATGGGTGACGCCGAGCTGATCGCGCAACTCATGCGCCCAGACCTGAAGCTCCTCAATGGACTTCGTGGTCTGCAGTCGTTCCAGTAGCGCTTCTAGTCCGTCCGGCGTTTCCAAGGTCGGCAGTTCCCGAGCAGGCGAGCTGCGCGCCGATCTCGCTCGCGGCGACGAAGATTGCGTCGTCGAGCTCTTCGGCAAGCGCCATCATGCCATTCTTCTCCGAAAACTGCCGGATATCTTTAAGAATATCAATGACCCAGTACGCCTTCATGCCCGTCCCCTGTGCCGGTATTTCCCATTTCCGAAATGGTTAATAGCACGAGTGGGGCCGTCACTAAATTCGCCAATTCTGACACCCCCGAAATGGTGGGGGCGCTAGTCCTTAAAGTATTGAAATTTCAGGGGGCCTCTCAACCAAAGGGAGATCTTCCGCTAGTTGAGAGGTGATTCTCGAACCACCGCGCAGGGTAGTCTCATAGGCGAGTCTGGCTCGCCTCGATAGTGTCGGCGAAGGTCCGCAGCCCCGTTACCGGCGCGCTGACCAGCACGGCCATGTTGCCGGGCTTGTGCTCGTTGCGCCGCATTTTCACATGCGCGCCCGGAATCTGTGCCCAGGGAAAGACCTCGGACATGCATGGATCGAGTCGCCGCTCGAGCATCAGCTGGTTCGCAGCACTCGCCTGGCGGAGGTTGGCGAAGTGGCTGCCCTGGACCCGCTTCTGGTTCATCCACAGGTAACGCGCGTCCATCGTCAGGTTGTACCCGGTGGTGCCGGCGCAGATCACGACCATGCCGCCCTTCTTCACCACGAAGACCGAAACGGGGAAAGTCGATTCCCCCGGGTGCTCGAACACCATGTCGACGTTCACGCCCTTGCCGGTGATGTCCCAGATCGCCTTGCCGAACCGGCGCGCCTCGCCGAGCCAGGTCCGGTAGTCGTCGCTGTTGACGGTCGGCATCTGCCCCCAGCAGTTGAACTCCTTGCGGTTGATCACGCCCTTCGCCCCGAGGCTGAGCACGAAGTCGCGCTTG
>CAZESN010000075.1:0-207 GCA_964514775.1 uncultured Rhodovulum sp. | reverse complement strand
GGTGTTGATGAGCTGGATCGCGAAGGAGCCGAGCCCGCCCGAGGCGCCCCAGACCAGCACGTTCTGTCCCGGCCGCAGCTCGTGCGGCGCGTGGCCGAAGAGCATGCGGTAGGCGGTGGCGAGGGTGAGCGTGTAGCAGGCGCTCTCCTCCCAGGTCAGGTGCCTAGGGCGCGGCATGAGCTGCTGGCTCTGGACGTTGGTGAATTG
>CAZESN010000074.1:5415-11863 GCA_964514775.1 uncultured Rhodovulum sp. | reverse complement strand
CCAGCCCGTCGCGCTGGCGGCGCAGCCGGTCGACCTCGCCGTCGAGCGCCGCCGCCGCCGGCACGTCCTCGGCCGCGACGCCGTAGGTGGTGGGCACCGCGCCCGGCTTGGTCTCGAGCTCCGCCGACAGCCGCTCGGCGGCTTCCGCGCTCCGGCCCCCGGCGGCTTCCGCCACCGCTTCGGCCCGGGCCCGGGCCTCGCGCGCCTCGCCGGCGGCGCGCTCGGCGGCGCGGCCGGCGGCGTCGCTCTCGCGCATGGCGGTCTCGGCCACGGCCAGCGCATCGGCCGCCGCGCGCCGGCGCGCCTCGGCCTCCTCGAGCGCCAGGGTCAGCCCCTCGCGCCGCACCGCGATCTCCTCGGGCAGGGCCTGCGCCGCCTCGAGCGCCTCCGCGGTCTCGGCCCCGCGCCGCTCCAGATCGGCGAGCCTGCCGCCCGCGCTCGCCTGCCGCCCGCGCCAGCTCTCGGCCTCGCGGGTGATCTCGTCGAGGCGGCGGTCCCGGGCCTTGCCGGCCCGGTCGAGCTCCTCGGCCGCCGTCCTGCGGGTCATGGTCGCGATCCGCGCGGCCTCGACCCGCACCCGCTCGGCCTCGACCGCCGCGCGCGCCTCGGCGGGATCCTCGAGCCCGGCCCCGGCCGCCTCGGCCTCCGCCAGCTCGGCACGGGCGGCTTCGGCCTCGTCCGAGCGGCGGCGGGTGGCGGCGCGCAGCGTGCCGACCCGGGCCTCCTGGGCCTCGACGGCGGATTCGGCCCGGGCGAGCGTGCGGGCGGCCTCGGCCGCCGCCTGCTCCGCCGCCTTGCGGGCGCGGCGCGCGGTTTCCTCGGCCTGGCCGGCGGCGGCGCGCGCGCCGGCCGCGGCGGCCAGTTCGGCCCGGGCCGAGGCCAGCGTCGCCTCGGCCTCTTCCAGCGCCGCGCGCAGCTCCGCCAGCCGGTTGCGCTGGCGCAGCCGCAGCGCGGCCGCCGATTCGGACGCGCCGGCGATGAGCGTGAACCCGTCCCAGCGCCAGAGATCGCCCGCCCGGCTGACCAGCCGCTGGCCGGGCCGGAGTTCTGCCTGAAGCCGCGGGCCGTCGGCCGCATCCACCACCCCGATCGCCGCGAGCCGGCGGGCAAGCTCGGGCGGCGCGGTGACCTCGGGCGAGAGCGGCGCCACGCCGCCGGGCAGGGCGGGCATGGGTTCCTCGACCGCGAGCGGATGCCAGCCGCCGCCGGCCTCCCCGGCCGCGCGCACCGGCCGGGTCAGGTCGTCGGCCAGCGCCGCACCCAGGGCGGCCTCGAACCCCGGGGCGACCCGGATCCGGTCGAGCACCTGGTCCTCGGCCCCCGCCCCGGAGGCGAGCAGCTTCTCGAGCCCGGCCGCCTCGGCCGACAGCGCCTTGGCGGCCCCCTCGGCCTCCGCGGCGGTGGCCCGCAGCTCCGCCTCCGCGGCGCGCGCCGCCGAGGCCGCTTCCTCGGCCTCGGCCAGCGCCGCCTCCGCCTCCTCGGCCAGCGCCAGGGTCTCCGATCCCGCGTCCCGGGCGGCTTCGCGCGCGGAAACCGCCCCGCCCATCTCGGCCTCGGCCGCGCTCAGCGCGGCGGCGGCCTGGGCGGCGGCCCGGTCGGCTTCCTCGGCCCGCCGGCGCGCCTCGGCGCGGCTGCGCTCCGCCGCCTGATGCTCGGCCAGAAGCCGCGCGGCCTCCTCGGCGCGGCGCTCGAACGCGTCCTCGGCCGCGCGCAGCGCCTCGGCCGCCGCCTCCGCCGCGGCCCGGGCGTCCTCGAGCGCCGCCGCATGCCCGTCGCCCTCGGCCTCGATCCCGAGCCGTTCCTCGGCCAGCCGGGCCATGACCTCGGCGGCATCGCGGTCGAGCGCCGCCTCGCGGGTGCGGTCGGCCTCGATCTGCGCGCGACGGGCCTCTAGCTCGACGATGCGGCGCCCCGCCGCCTCGGCCTCGCCGTCGAGCCGGTCGCGCTCGATGACAGCGCGCTGGAGCACGGCCGCCGCGATCGCATCCTCCTCGCGCAGCGCGGGCAGGCGCTCCTCTGCCTCGGCGCGCAGTCGCGCGGTGCGCGCGGCCTCGGCCTCCGCCGCGCCGGCGGTGCGCAGCGCCGCGGTCAGCGCCTCGGCCGCGGCGATGCGGGCGACCTCGGCGTCGTGCCAGTGCCGCCACAGGAGCAGCGCCTCCGCCCGGCGCAGCGCGTCGGCGATCTCGCGGTAGCGCGCCGCCTGCCGGGCCTGGCGCGCCAGCGTGCCGAGCTGCGCGTCCAGCGCCTCGATCACGTCGCCCACCCGGCCCAGATTGGTCTCGGTCGCGCGCAGCTTCAGCTCGGCCTCGTGCCGGCGCTGGTAGAGCCCCGAGATCCCGGCCGCCTCCTCGAGGATCCGCCGCCGGGCCTTGGGCCGGGCGTTGATCAGCTCCGAGATCTGCCCCTGCCGCACCAGCGCCGGCGACTGCGCGCCGGTCGAGGCATCGGCGAACAGCATCGACACGTCGCGCGCCCGCGCCTCCTTGCCGTTCACGCGGTAGGCCGAGCCCGCGTCGCGGGTGATGCGCCGGATCACCTCGATCGCCGGCTCCGCGTTGAAGGCGGGCGGGGCGAGGCGGTCGTGATTGTCGATGGTGAGCGTGACCTCGGCATGGTTGCGCGCCGGCCGCGCCGAGGAGCCCGCGAAGATCACGTCCTCCATGCCCTCGCCACGCATCGCGGTCGGCCGGCTCTCGCCCATCACCCAGCGCAGCGCCTCGAGCAGGTTCGACTTGCCGCAGCCGTTCGGCCCGACCACGCCGGTCAGGCCCGGCGCGATGACGAGCTCGGTGGGATCGACGAAGCTCTTGAAGCCGACGAGACGCAGGCGGGTAAAGTGCAAGGGCCGGGGCCTCCGGGAACTTGGCCCGGCAGGATCGCGGGAGAGGCGAGCCGAGTCAACCGGTATCCCCACGATATGGCCATCGGCCCGCCGCCTGCCGCTAGATGTCGCTTCAAACGATCCGTCAGATGCTCCCTTGTACTCGTGCCGGCTTTCGAGCACGCAGGGCGCATGGACAGTCTCCCGAATCGCGAGAATCCCCGGCTCGGCATTGCGCTGATGATCCTCGCCGCCGTGGTTTTCGCCGCCCAGGACGGGATCTCGCGCTATCTCGCCGGCAAGTACGACGTGATCACCGTGGTCGCGATCCGCTACTGGTTCTTCGCGGCCTTCGTCGTGGCGGTGTCCGCGGCGCGGGGTGGCGGCGTGGCGCGGGTGGCGCGCACCCGCCAGCCGGTCCTCCAGGTCTTTCGCGGCGTGCTGCTCGCCGCCGAGATCGTGGTGATGGTGGCGGCCTTCGTCGCGCTCGGCCTGATCGAGTCGCATGCGATCTTCGCGATCTATCCGCTGCTGGTGGCCGCGCTCGCGGGGCCGGTGCTCGGCGAATACATCGGCTGGCGGCGGGCGCTGGCGATCGTGGTGGGACTGGTCGGCGTGCTGGTGATCCTGCGGCCCGGCGTGCGCGTCTTCAGCCCCGAGGCGCTGATCCCCTTCGTCGCGGCCCTGATGTTCGCGCTCTATGCCCTGCTGACGCGCCGGGCGGCCCGGCTCGACACCAGCGAGACGAGCTTCTTCTACACCGGGGTGGTCGGGGCGGTGGTGATGACGCTGATCGTGCCGTTCTTCTGGACGCCGATGCAGGGGGCGGCCGACTGGACGTGGATGTTCGCGCTCTGCGTCACCGGCGCGCTCGGGCATTTCCTGCTGATCCGGGTCTACGAGCTGGCCGAGGCCGGCACGGTCCAGCCCTTCAGCTACTTCCAGCTCCTCTTCGCCACGATCCTCGGGGTCTTCCTCTTCGGCGAGGTGCTCGATGGCGGGACCCTGGCCGGGGCCGGGCTGATCCTCACGGCGGGCATCTACACGCTGCTCCGGCAGGCGCGGCTCCAGACGGGCGGCCCCGCCGGCGCCGCGAGCTGAGGCCGGGCACCCCCGTCAGCGGCGGGGATGCCGGCGCCTGCCTCCGGCCACGCGCCTGCCCTCACCCCGCCGACAGGCCGATGTCCGCATGGAGCCGCAGCGCCGCCGCCTCGCCGCTCAGCCGCGCTCGGTAGACATGCAGCCCCTCGAGCACCCGCATCACGTAGTTGCGGGTCTCGGTGAAGGGGATCATCTCGATCCAGGTCACCGCATCCACCCCGTCCGTGCGCGGATCGCCGTAGGCCGCCAGCCATTCGTCGACCCGCCCGGGGCCGGCGTTGTAGGCCGCCGCCGCGAGGATGTACGACCCCCCGTAGCGGCGCAGCATCTGCGCGAGATAGGCGGTCCCGAGGCGGGCGTTGTATTCGGGGTCCTCTGTCAGCCTCTCGAGGGTGAAATCAACGCCCTCGGCCTCGGCCATCTGCCGGGCGGTGGCGGGCATGAGCTGCATCAGCCCGCGCGCGCCGGCGCTGCTGACCACCACCGGGTTGAGCTCCGATTCCTGCCGGGCGATGGCGAGCGCGAACTCGGTCGGCACCGGCCAGTCCCGGCCCGCGATCGCATGCAGCGGATAGTACTGGTCGGGCAGGATGACCCCCGCCGCCGCCGCGTCCTTGGCGATGCGCACCCCCACATGCGGCCGGCCGGTGTCGATCGCCATCTGGCCGAGCGCCGCGCGCTCGGGAGGGGCGAGCCCGGCCGCGGCATGGCGCAGGAACTGGAGCGCGCGCGTGTCGTCCCCCGCCTCGGCGAGGAGCTCTGCCGCGCGGACGACGCTCGCCTCCATGAACGCGGCGCCCCGCCAGTCGCCCGTCGTGCCCCCCACCAGCGTCGCGTCCGAGCCGTGCCCGGCGCGCTCGGCCGAGAGCTGGCCGTAGAAGCTCGTCTGATGGGCCGCCGCCGCCTCGAGGGCCGCGCGCGCCGCCGCGCTGTCGCCGCGGGCCTCATGCGCGAGACCCAGCCAGTAGCCGGCTCGCCCGAGGCTGATCGGCGTCGCCACCACGTCGCGGAACCGCTCGAAATGCGCGACCGCCCTGTCGGGATCGTCGAGCCGGGTCAGCGCGATGAACCCCGCCAGCCATTCCGCATCGGCATAGGCCGCGCCGCCCTCACCGAAGCTCTGCGCGGCGAGCGCATAGGCTTCCTCGACCTCGCCGCGCCGGAGCGCCTGGCGCGCCAGGTTGGCGCGGCGCTCCATCCACATCTCCGGCCGGCCGAGCGCCTCGCGTGAGCGCGACATCTCGCGCAGGTAATCCTCCGCCTCGTCCCAGCGGCCCTTCTCGACCCGGTAGCGATAGCGCTCAAAGGCGAGCCCCGGATCGTCCCGCAGCGCCGCCGGCACGGCACTGATCGCCGCCGCCAGCCCCTCGGCGTCGCGCCGGGTCATGATCCGGGCGCGGGCGAGCTTCTGCCAGTCCTCGCCGACCAGCGGCAGCATCGCCTCGGCCTCGGCCATCCAGCCGCGCCAGAGCAGGTTGTCGAGCCGCGCGACGTGATGGGGGGCGATCGCCGCGCCCCAGCGCTCGCGGAAGGCGCGCTGCTCGGCATCACTGAGCGACATCTCCCGCCAGGCCCGCGCCACCTCGGCCTCGGCCGCGCCGGCCCGCCCCGAGGCCGCCAGCGCCGCGGCAAGCCGCAGCGCGCCCACCCCGGTCTGGGGCTTCGCGCCGCCGAAGAAGGCAAAGACCTGCCGCGAGGGCAGGGCCATCGGCATCCGCCGCTCGGCCGCCCGGCGCAGGATGTCGCCCGCCGGCCAGTCGGGATTGCGGGCGAGGAAGTCGCGGTATTCCCGCCATTCGCCCGCCCCGTCGCGCAGCCGCAGCCACAGGACGATCTCGGCAGCGAGGTCGCCGCCGTCCTGACCGGCCGCCTCCGCGCCCGCCCAGTCGCCCGACCGCGCCGCCGCCAGCGCCAGCGCGAGATGCCCCGCGGGCGTGTCGACGACCCGCGCCGGCGCCTCGGGCAGGGGGGCCGCCGGCGCGCGCCCGGGCGGCGCCTCGACGACCGGAACGGCCCGTGCCTTGGGGGCCGGGGTCTGGGCCGCGTCCGACTGCCCGAGGGCGAGCCAGACCGCGACGGTGAAGGCGGTGGCGATGCTTGCGCCCGGATGCATGTGTGAGCCTCTGGAGGACGGTCCCGTCACCGCCCGATATACCATAGCGTGTGTGCCGCGTCAGCAATCCCCCGCTTGCGGCGGGTGATCTTCCCGACTAGGTTCCGCGCGGCTCTTTTGGCCCCCATCCACAGCCCGCCCCATCGGAGGCACCCCATGTTTCGAGGATCGATCCCCGCGCTCGTCACCCCCTTCCGCGACGGCAAGGTGGACGAGAAAGCGCTGGTCGATCTCGTGGAGTGGCATATCGACGAGGGCAGCCACGGCCTGGTGCCGGTCGGCACCACCGGCGAGACGCCGACGCTGAGCCACGAGGAGCACGAGCACTGCGTCGAGATCGTGGTGCGCACCGCGCGCGGCCGCATCCCGGTCATCGCCGGCGCGGGCTCGAACAGCACGGCCGAGGCGGTGCG
>CAZESN010000074.1:0-5405 GCA_964514775.1 uncultured Rhodovulum sp. | reverse complement strand
TGCGCTTCGCCAAGAAGGTCGGCGCCGACGCGGCGCTGGTGGTCACGCCCTACTACAACAAGCCCAACCAGCGCGGGCTCTACGAGCATTACCGCGCGCTCCACGACGCGGTGGACCTGCCGATCATCATCTACAACATCCCCGGCCGGTCGATCGTCGACATGACGCCGGCGACGATGGGCGAGCTCGCCAAGCTGCCGCGGATCATCGGGGTCAAGGACGCGACGGGCGACGTCGGCCGGGTCTCGGACCAGCGCGCCGCCTGCGGGCGCGACTTCGTCCAGCTCTCGGGCGAGGACGCGACGGCGCTCGGCTTCAACGCCCATGGCGGGGTCGGGTGCATCAGCGTGGTGGCGAATGTCGCGCCGAAGCTCTGCGCCGAGTTCCAGGAGGCGAGCCTCGCCGGCGACTTCGCGCGCGCGCTCGAGCTCCAGGACCGGCTCATCCCGCTCCACCGCGCGACCTTCGCCGAGCCCAACCCGGCGCCGATCAAATTCGCGCTCTCGGTTCTCGGCAAGTGCAGCGACGAGCTGCGCCTGCCGATGGTTCCGCTCGAGGAAGCCACGCGCGAGCGGATGCGCGGGGCAATGCGCCACGCCGGCCTGATCAACTGATCGCGTCTCCGCCGGTTCCCGGGGCCTTTCTCTTTTGCACGATTTGACCCGTGGCAAATCGTGACGCGCCTGCCTGCCCCCGGCAGGCGCGTTCCGCGCCCGCCAGGCAGGCGCGCCACGATCCCGATCGTCAGTGACCTCCATTGAGGAAGAGAACGGCCTCCGCGCTCACGCGCTCCAACCGTGGACCGGGGCGAGGCAATGCCTCGCCTGATCCAGTCCCGGCACGCCCCCCGTGCCCGCCCGCTACCAGGGATAGGTGCTGCCGTCCCAGCTGAGGAACGTACCCGCCTGCTCCGGGCCGAGATCCTCGACCACCTGCCGGATGCCGGCCGCGCTTTCCTCGGCCGAGATCAGGGCACCCTCGCCGCCCATGTCCGTGCGCACCCAGCCGGGATTGATCACCGCGACCAGGATCCCGCGCGCCTCGAGCTGGAACGCCCGCGCCCGCATCGCCATGTTCACCGCCGCCTTCGAGGTCCGGTACATCATCGCCGTCCCCGAGGCCGCGTCGCCGATCGAACCCATCCCGCTCGTCAGGGTCACGGCCCGGCCGTTGCCGCTCGCCGCCAGCCGGTCGGTGAAGGCGTCGAGCACCCGCACCGGTCCCAGGGTGTTCACGTCGAGCACCCGCGCCCATTCGAGATAGCTCACGTCGCCCGGCCCGTCGTCGGTCTGGCCCATGATGCCGGCGGTGTTCAGCAGCACGTCGACCGGCCCGTCGTCCTCGCGCGCCACCGCCTCGACCGAGGCGAGGTCGGTCACGTCCATCGCGATCGGGCGCACCTCGCTGCCGAAGCCGCGCAATTCCTCGGCCACTGCCTCGGGATGCCGGCAGGCGGCGATGACCCGCCAGCCGGCGGCCCCGTACTGCCGCGCGAGCTCGCGGCCGATGCCGCGACTGGCGCTGGTGATGAGAACCGTGTTCATGGCATGCCCTCCGGACTACCTGTGATGAAAGCTGCGCACCGGCGCCGCCCGCTGGACAGCCCTCCGGCGCGACGATAGAGGGGCGGGATCATGGCCAAGGAACCACAGCGCCCGCGGAAGATCGTCGCCGAGAACCGGCGGGCCCGGCACGACTACTTCATCGAGGACGATCTCGAAGTCGGCCTCGTGCTCGAGGGCTCCGAGGTGAAGTCGCTGCGCCAGGGCAAGGCCAATATCGCCGAGAGCTACGCCTCGGTCGAGGACGGCGAGCTCTGGCTGATCAACGCCTATATCCCCGCCTATGCCCAGGCGAAGACCTTCGGCCACGAGGAGCGGCGCCGGCGCAAGCTCCTCGTCAACCGCCGCGAGCTCGCCCGCCTCTGGCAGGGCACCTCGCGCCAGGGCATGACGCTGGTCCCGCTCAGCCTCTATTTCAACGATCGCGGGCGCGCCAAGCTCTCGCTCGGCATCGCCAAGGGTAAGAAGATGGCGGACAAGCGCGCCACCGAGGCCAAGCGCGACTGGGACCGCCAGAAGGCCCGGCTCCTGCGCGAGCGCGGCTGAGGGGCGGGGCGGCGCCGGCCGCCGCCTGTCCCGCCCCCGCCTGTCGCCGGACGACCGCGCCGCCGTCACGTCCTGTCGTCGCCGCCCTTGCCGCGCATCAGCACCAGCAGCGCCCCGAGCGCCACGAGGCCGAGCCCGACCACCGGCCGCGAGGGCGTGCGGGTCGGCACCATCGAGAGCGCTGCCGCGCGCAGGAGCCGGCTGTCGAGCTCCGAGCGGATCGCGGCGGCGCGGCGGTCGCGCCGGGCCTGGATACGCATCGTCAGCATCAGGATCAGCGCCACGACGAACGCGCCGCCCGCCATGACGAGCAGCGCGTTGACGAGGCCCAGCCGCTCGGCCAGCGCCACCGTCGCCGCCGCGAGCAGGAAGCCGACCACCAGCAGGCCCGCCAGGGCCGCCCCGGCGGCAAGGCCGGCCCGCAGCCCGGCCCGCCGTCCGGCGTCGCGAACCCGCGCCTCGGCGAGACGGCCGAGCGAGCCGAGCATGCGCATCATGCTCAGCGCCGGAAGAGGACGCCGGCGAGAAAGCCGACCAGCGCGGCCAGCCCGAGCGCCGCGAACGGCCGGCGCCGCGTCGCCTCGGCAAGCTCGTCCTCGAGCGACTCGATCTCGGCGAGCACGTCCTCGAGCGTCTCCTCGCCGCGGGCATAGCCCTTGCGCGCGGCCGAGGCGGCGGCGTCCTTGAGCGATTCCGCATGGGCGCGGCCGGACCGGGCCATGGCGGCGCCCCGCTTCGAGATATCGTCGCGCAGCGCCGCCATCTCGGCCTTCATCTCGTCGGCGAGCTTGGTGAGATCGGTGTCGCTGTCGGTCTTTCTGGCTTCGGCCATGTCCTGTCCTTTCACTCGGTCAATCGATGCCGCCCGCGGGAACACGAATCACGCGGGCTCGAAGGCAGTAACGCACGATACCCGGATTCGTTGCGCGCGGGCCGGCCAGATTGCATGTGCGCGGCAGCTGTGATTTCACGGATGACGGAGAAACATCCGCGCGAGCGAGACCATGAAGATCGGCATTCTGGAGACGGGCGAGGTCCAGCCCGACCTCAAGTCCCGGCACGGCGACTACCCGGCGATGTTCGCGGCGCTGCTCGGCGCCGTCGATCCCGCGCTCGAATTCGTCACGGTCAGCGTCGTCTCGGGCGAGATGCCGGCCTCGCCCGCCGAGGCCGATGCCTGGCTGGTGACCGGATCGCGCCACGGGGTCTACGACGACCTGCCGTGGATCGCGCCGCTCAAGGACTTCCTGCGCGCCTGCGTGGCGGCCAGGGTGCCGGTGGTCGGCATCTGCTTCGGCCACCAGATCCTAGCCGAGGCGCTCGGCGGGCGGGCGGTGAAGTCCGACCGGGGCTGGGGGCTCGGGGTCCAGGACTATCAGCTGGTGGCGCGCCCGGGCTGGCTCGACCATGTCCCCGACCGGTTCTCGATGAACGCGCTGCACCAGGACCAGGTGGTCGAGCTGCCGCCCACGGCGACGGTGCTGGCCCGGTCGGGGCATTGCGGCTATGCGGCGCTCGTCTACGGCGACGTCGAGGCGCCGGACGCGCTCTCCCTCCAGCCCCATCCCGAGTTCGGCGCGGATTTCCTCGACGAGCTCATCGCGGCGCGCAGCGGCACGGTCCTGCCGGTGGAGGCCGCGGCGGAGGCGCGCGCCGGGCTGGCGCGGACGGTGCACAGCAGCGAATGGGCGCGGCTGATCGTCGACTATCTCCACCGGATGGAGGCCGCGCGCCGGGCGGCGTAGCTCAGGCCCCGGAACTCGGCTCCCGCAATTCAGCCCCCCGTAACTCAGGCCCCTAAACTCAGGCCCCGTCCTGCGCGGCCGGGGCGGGCGCTTCTTTGAACCCCGCCCGCACCGCGGCCTCCGCCGCGCCGGCCAGCGCCTTGCGGTCCCCGGCCCCGGCGACGCTCAGGGCCGGATGGAAGGTGAGCTCGACCCGCCCGCCGGTCGATCTGGCCAGCACCGCCAGCAGATGCGGCGCGAAATCCATGTCGCCCCACCAGGCATAGAAATCCGCCGGCAGGCCGGCGCGGGGGTGATAGGTGATCGTCACCGGCTGGACGGCGACGCGGCCATCGAGCTCGGGGGCGAGGAAAACCCCGAAGAGCGACGACTTGAACGGTAGCATGCCGCGCCCGTCCGTCGAGGTCCCCTCGGGGAAGAGCGCCATCCGGTCGCCCCGCGCCAGCCGGGTGCGGAGCTCGGCCTCCTGCCGCTTGGCAGCCGCCGGCCGCCGGTCGACGAACATCGTCCCGATCGCCCGCCCGATCAGCCCGATCCCCGGCCAGTCGCGCACCTCCGCCTTCGACACCAGGAACGGCGCCGCGGCCCGCTGGAGCGCCACGATGTCGATCCAGCTCGTGTGATTGGCGACGAAGGCGCCGCCGCCCGCCATGGGGGTGCCGCGCGCCGCATAGGCAAGCCCCAGAAGCGGCAGCGCCGTCGCCGCCCAGACCTGCACCACCCGCGGCCCCATCCGGGTGACCGGCCGGCCGGCGATCCGCTCGGCGATCCGGTCGAGCCCGTGGAGGAGCAGGAAGACCGCGAAGAACCCCGCCAGAAGCCCGGCGGCGGCCACCCCGCGGAACCCGAGCCGCAGCCGCTCGCGCAGGCCCGGGGAGGGGGGGGCGCCCCTCACCCGGCCTGCCCGCGCAGGCGGGTGTAGAAGTCCCGGTAGCGCTCGGTCATCCGGGTCGTGTCCATCACCACCAGCACGTCGATCGTGTTGAAGCCGTGATCGACCCAGGCGCCCTCGCCGACGAACCCCCCGAGCCGCAGATAGGCCCGGATCAGCGGCGGGATCGCCTTCAGCGCCCGGGCGCGGTCGACGGCCCCGGCCGGCATCCGGTCCATGTCGAGGAACTGCTCCGCCCGCGCCCGCGCCCGCAGGTCCGGCGGCGCGAGATGGTTGTGGTGCAGATAGGCCAGCGGCTCGGCCAGCGGCGCGGGATCGGTGCCGTGAAAGCTCGCCACCCCGAACAGGATCTCGATCCCGCGCTCGAGCACGTATTCGGCGAGCCCGTTCCACAAAAGATGCATCCCCGGCCCGCCCCGGTGCCCGGCCGCGACGCAGGAGCGCCCGAGCTCGACCGAGGCCCGGCCCGAGCGGGTGATCGGCGCGAGATCGTATTCCGCGGCGCCGTAGAACCCGATCCCCGCAGCCGCCGCCTCGGAGCGCATCAGCCGGTAGACCCCGACCACCCGGTCGAGCGGATCCCCGATGCCGGGATCCCGGTCGATCAGCACCAGATGGTCGAAATAGGGATCATAGGCGTCGCGCTCCTGCCGCGCCGCC
>CAZESN010000073.1:0-12016 GCA_964514775.1 uncultured Rhodovulum sp. | reverse complement strand
GCCCATACCCACGGCTTCCGCTTCCTGCCCGAGACCGGCGAGGAGCTCTATTCGAGCTTTCTCGGCGTCCCGATCCAGCGCCTCGGCGAGGTGCTCGGCGTGCTCGTCGTCCAGAACCGCGAGGCGCGCGAATACACCGACGACGAGATCTACGCGCTCGAGGTGGTCGCGATGGTCATCGCCGAGATGGCCGAGCTCGGGGTCTTCGTCGGCCCCGGCGCCATGGAGATCGCCCAGCGCCATCATCTGCCGTTCTACGTGCGCGGCCTGATCGGCCAGGACGGGGTCGCCGCGGGCCATGTGGTGCTCCACGAGCCCCAGGTGCTCGTCAGCCAGCCGATCAGCGATGATCCCGACCGCGAGATCATCCGCCTGCACAGCGCGATCGAGGCCCTGCGCGCCGAGGTCGACGAGATGCTGGCCGCCGACTACCTCACCGCCTCGGGCGAGCACCGCGACGTGCTCAACGCCTACCGGATGTTCGCCTATGACAAGGGCTGGGTGCGGCGGATGGAGGCCTCGATCGAGAGCGGCCTCGCCGCCGAGGTCGCCGTCGAGAAGGAGCAATCCGCCACCCGCGCGCGCATGAGCCGGGTGGGTGATCCCTACCTGCGCGAGCGCCTGCACGATCTCGACGACCTCTCGAACCGGCTCCTGCGTCTGCTCGGCGGCGGGGCCGCGGCGGGGGCGCGCGAACTGCCCGAGGATGCGATCCTCGTCGCGCGCAACGTCGGCCCGGGCGAGCTCCTCGACTATGGCCGGCGCATCCGCGGGGTCGTGCTCGAGGAGGGCTCGGTCGGCAGCCATGCCGCCATCGTCGCGCGGGCGCTGGCGATCCCGCTGATCATCCAGGCGGACCGGATCACGCGCGAGGCGCGCAACGGCGACCGGATCCTCGTCGACGGTGATCAGGGCGTCGTGCATCTGCGCCCCGAGGAAAACGTCGCCAAGGCCTTCGACGAGAAGATCGAGATGCTGGCCGAGGCCCAGCAGGCCTATGCCGCCCTGCGCGACCAGCCCGCGACCACCCGCGACGACACGACGATCGCGCTCCACATGAACGCGGGCCTGATGGCCGACCTGCCGAGCCTGCCGAAATGCGGCGCCCTCGGCGTCGGGCTTTTCCGCACCGAGCTCCAGTTCCTGATCCGGGCGACGGTGCCCAAGCGCGCCGACCTTGCCTCGCTCTACGCCCGGATCCTCGATTCGGCCGGCGAGAAGCCGGTGGTCTTCCGCACCCTCGACATCGGCTCGGACAAGGTCCTGCCCTACATGAAGCGCAGCGACGAGCCGAACCCGGCGCTCGGCTGGCGGGCGATCCGGGTCGGCCTCGACCGCCCCGGCATCCTGCGCATGCAGATCCAGGCGCTTCTGCGCGGCGCGCGTGGCCGGGCGCTGTCGATCATGTTCCCCTTCGTCGCCGACCCGGCCGAATTCGACGCGGCCCGCGAACTTCTGATGATGATGCTGGCCCGCGAGCAGGCGCTCGGCCATACCGTTCCGGCCTCGATCCGGATCGGCGCGATGCTCGAGACCCCGAGCCTCGCCTTCGCCGCGCCCCGCTTCTTCGACGAGGTCGATTTCCTTTCGATCGGGGGCAACGATCTCAAGCAGTTCTTCTTCGCGGCCGACCGCGAGAACGAGATGGTCCGGCGCCGCTACGACATGCTCAGCACCAGCTTCCTCGATTTCATGGGGCTGATCATCGAGCGCTGCGCCGAGCACGACACGCCGCTGTCGTTCTGCGGCGAGGATGCCGGCCGCCCGACCGAGGCGCTGGCGCTGGCCGCCATCGGCCTTCGGACACTCTCGATGCGCCCGGCCTCGATCGGCCCGGTCAAGGCGCTCCTGCGTCAGGTCGATCTCGAGGAGGTGCGCACCCTCATCGCCCGCACGCGCGCCGCCGGCAATACCAGCGTCCGCCCGGCGCTCGAGGGATGGCTGCATCTCGAGGGCCTGCTTCCCTGAGGCGGGAGGCACGGTCGCGGGACTGAGCGCAGGAACCCCGCTTGAGGCCCCCTCATACGGCCGCCGTCTGATCGGATCGGGTCCGACCGGGCGTGCCCGCGCATGTTAACAGAGTTTTCCTAATGGTTAGCGGTCCGGAATAGCCCTTTCATATCAATATGTTGAAAAATGGGCACGCGTGCCCACCCCGTGCCGGGCACACTCCCCCGGCTCGATCCTTGTCCAAACCGGTCAGGCGGCGGGCGTCTCGCCCGGTGTCCAGCGGGTCACCATCCCGGTGACGCCGTCGAAGGCGCCGGGGTCGAGCGCCCGGGCGAGCAGGCGGTCGGGGTTCGTCGGCGGCGGATAGTCGAGCCCTTCGGCCGCCGCCCGGGTGAAGCCGAAGCGCCGATAATAGGGCTCGTCCCCCACCAGCACCACCCGCGTCCAGCCGAGATCGCGCGCCCGGTCTAGGCTTTCCCCGATCAGCAGTGCCCCGAGCCCCTCGCCCTGACGGGTGGGATGGACCGCCACCGGCCCGAGCAGCAGCGCCGCCGGCCCGCCTTCGCCGATCCGGATCGGCCAGTAGCGGATCGCGCCGGCAATCGTGTCGTATTCGTCCCGCGCCAGCAGGCAGAGCGCCGCCACCGGGTCCACGTCCTGGCGAAGCCGATAGGACGACAGCGCCGTGCGACCCGGCGCGAAGGCGAGGTCGTAGAGGTACTCGACCTCCTGGCTGTCAGCGGGTGTTTCCCTGAGGATCCGGAACATGGGCGGGCATTTGGCAGGAAAAAGGGCGCAGCCGCCCGCTCGACACCCGCCTAGCATGTCCCTAGGGTGCGGGAAAAGCCGCAATCGCGAGGGGCTCGGGCATGTTCTACCGACCGGGACTGGATCCGCACGGCCTTGCCCACAATCCCTTCAAGGCCCTGGTCGCCCCCCGCCCGATCGGCTGGATCTCCACCCTCGACGCAGGCGGCCGCCCGAACCTCGCCCCCTACAGCTTCTTCAACGCCGTCGCCGACACGCCGCCGATGGTGCTCTTCTCGAGCGCCGGCCGACGGGAGGTCGCGGACGGATCCAAGGACAGCGCGGCCAATATCCTCGCTACCGGCGAGTTCGTCTGCAACATCGTGCCGCTGGCGCTGAAGGACGCGATGAACGCCTCCTCAGCCGCCTGTGCGCCCGATGTCGACGAGTTCGAGCTCGCAGGACTGGCCAGGGCCCCCTCGAGCGTCGTCGCCCCGCCCAGGGTCGCCGCGGCGCCTGCGGCGCTCGAATGCCGGCTCTGGCAGGCCGTGACCCTGCCGGGAGAGGCGAACATCCTCATCATCGGCGAGGTGGTCGGGATCCATATTGATGATGCGGTCATCCGGGACGGCCGCGTCGACGTCACCCGCTACCAGCCGCTCGCCCGCCTCGGCTACCACGATTATGCCGCCGTTTCGGAAGTCTTCACCATGCGGCGGCCGCGTCCCGAATGATCGCCTTTTAGTTGAAATTTTCTACGACTGTTAATCTTCCGGTAACCGTTCTGGGCGAGACATGAGATGTCCACACGGACAGCTGCTTGCACGACCACAGACCCCCAAGTCTGGATAGCGCGCCCTCTTCCCTCCCCCCAGGAAGAGGGCGCATGTCGTTTGCGGACCTGCTTCGATGCGGTCTGACGCAGGGATGGCCCGGCCGGAAACTGGGTTTTGTCGCGCATCTTCCTGGGACCGGGGCGAGGCACTGCCTCGCCCCGGTCAACGGCTGGAGGGCGTAAGTCCGTAGGCGGTCCACTTCCTGTATGGAGGGTGTGTCCGACAGGGGGATCGTGACGCGCCTGCCGAAGGCAGGCAGGCGCGTCACGATTTACCAACGGTCAAACCGTGCCAGGGGAAAAGGGTGCGATCTTTC
Organism: uncultured Rhodovulum sp.; assembly: GCA_964514775.1. GTDB lineage: Bacteria > Pseudomonadota > Alphaproteobacteria > Rhodobacterales > Rhodobacteraceae > Amaricoccus. Next base: position 8,167 of record CAZESN010000073.1, on the reverse strand, counting down.
CCGAAGGGATTACCCGGAAGCGGTATCAGTTCGGGCGCGCCAGGACCGCGCCAGGATTGAGGATGCCCTGCGGATCGAGGGCGCGCTTCACCGCCCGCATCGCCGCGAGCTTGCCCGGATCGATGTAGCGCTCCAGATCATCGACCTTCAGCCGGCCGACGCCATGCTCGGCCGCGACCGACCCGCCGAACGCTGCCACCAAGTCATGCACGGTGCGGGTGAGTCTCGCCCGGATCCCCGCATAGGCGTCGCGGCTGCGCCCCCGTGCGGGGAAGGCGTTGTAGTGCAGGTTGCCGTCGCCGAGATGGCCGAAGCAGTTGATCCGCACCTCCGGGTCGATCGCGGCGATCGCCCGGCCGGCCGCCTCGATGAAGCCCGGGAGCCGGGAGAGCGGCAGCGACACGTCATGGCTCGCGATGGCGCCGGTCAGGCGGTTCGCCTCGGGGATCGTCTCGCGCACCCCCCAGAAGACCGCGCGCTGCGCCTCGTTCTGGGCGATCAGCGCATCGCGGACGGCCTCCTCGGCAAGGGCCTCGCCGAGGATCTCCTCGAGCCGCGCGGGCAGGCGGCTCGCGCGCGCGTCCGCGGCCTCGGTCAGCACGATCCAGTCGGCGCCCACCGGCGCGGGGACCGGGCGGTCGGGCAGGGTCTCGGCGATGAGCGCGAGGCTCTGGGCGTGGATCAGCTCGAAGGCCGAGAGGGTGTTCCCGAGCCCCGCGCGCAGGCGGGCGAGCAGGGCGAGGGCCGCCGAGGGGTCGCGGACGCCGATCCAGGCGGTCGCGGTCTCCTCGGGCAGGGGGTGGAGCCGGAGGCTGGCGGCGGTGATCAGGCCGAGGGTGCCCTCGGAGCCGATCAGCAGGTTGCGGATGTCGTAGCCGAGGTTGTCCTTCACCAGCGGGCTCAGCCCGTTCACGACCGTGCCGTCGGCGAGCACCGCCTCGATGCCGAGGCAGAGGTCGCGGGCATTGCCGTAGCGCAGCACGCCGATGCCGCCGGCGTTGGTCCCGAGCAGGCCGCCGATCTGGGCCGAGCCCTCGGAGGCGAGGGAAAGCGGAAACAGGCGCCCGGCGGCGCGGGCCGCCTCCTGGACCGTGGCGAGGATCACGCCGGCCTCGGCGACGAGCACGTTGCCGGTGGCGTCGGTCTCGCGGATCCGGTTCATCCGCTCGAAGGAAAGGAGCACCGGGGCAGGACCGGTCTCCTGGATCTGGCCGCCGACGAGGCCGGTGCCGCCAGAGCGGGGAATGATCCCGACCCGCGCATCCGCGCAGATCCGAACCGCCGCCGCGACCTCGGCGGTGCTGGCCGGGCGGAGCACGGCCGCGGCCTGGCCGTGATAGCGGCCGCGCGGCTCCTCGAGGTCGCGCGGCTCCGGCGGGCGGATGCCGGCGGGGCCGAGCGCGTCCGTGAGGCGGGCGAGGACGGCGTCGTCGGCGGGGTTGAGCGGTGCGGTCATGGAAGGGGCTCCGGGGGGCGGGTTCCGCGGCGGTCGCTGCGCAGGTTGGCGTAGAGCACGTGGTCGCGCCAGCGGCCGTTGATCTGGAGGTAGCGGCGGGCGATGCCCTCGTAGTCGAAGCCGGAGCGCTCCAGCAGGCCCCGCGACGGGGTGTTCTCGGGCAGGCAGGCCGCCTCGATGCGGCTGAGGTCGAGGGTGGTGAAGGCGTGGTGGACGATGGCCTGGAGGGCCTCGGACATGTAGCCCTGCCGCGCGAATGCCTCGCCGATCCAGTAGCCGACCGTCGCCGACTGGGCGGGGCCGCGGCGGATGTGGTCGAGGGTGATGGCGCCGAGGAGCTGCCGGTCGGCGCGGCGGATCAGGAAGACCGCCAGCGCCCGTCCCTCGTCGCGGGAGCGCCAGGCCCAGTAGACCCGGTTGCGGAAGGTCTTGCGGGCGAGGTGATCGGGCGACCAGCTCGGCTCCCAGTCGCGCAGGAACCCCTCGCCCTCGCGGCGCAGCTTCGACCAGGCGGGGTGGTCGGTCATCTCGGGCAGGCGCAGGACGAGGCGCTCCGTCTCGATCGGCGGCGGTGCGTTGCGGCGGAAGCTCAGCACCCCGCGCGCCTCAGGCCGCCAGCCGCCTCGCCAGGGCGTCGCGCGCGGGCGCGTTCGCGACCGGCCCGAGCAGGGCGAGGGCCGGGCCGGCGCCGCCGGTGAGCGACTCGCCGAAAGCGCGCAGGTCTTCGGCGGTCACGGCGTCGATCCGGGCGATGGTCTCGTCGAGCGGGGGCACCCGGTCCCAGACCGCAAGCATCCGTGCCAGACGCTCGGCCCGGGACGAGGGGCTCTCGAGGCCCATCAGCAGGCCCGCCTTCATCTGGGCGCGTGCGCGGGCGATCTCGGCGGCGTCGAGCCCCCCGGAGGCGCGGCGGATCTCGTCGACGGTGACCTCGGCGAGCTCGCGGATCTGCTCGGGGCCGGTGCCGGCGTAGAGGGTGACGAGGCCGGTGTCGGCATAGGCGCCGGCCTGGGAGAAGATCGTGTAGCAGAGGCCGCGGCGCTCGCGGATCTCCTGGAAGAGCCGCGAGGACATGCCGCCGCCGAGCGCGATCGAATAGAGCTGGGCGGCATAGGCGGCCTCGGCGCGCACGGCCGGGCCCTCGAAGCCGAGGGTGATGTGGACCTGTTCGAGGTCGCGGGTCTCGCGGCGCTCGCCGCCCTGGAAGCGCGCGGCCGGCATCTGGAGGCGGGGGCCGGCGCTGCGGCCTTCCATCAGGCGCTCGGCGGCGCGCAGGATGCGGTCGGGGTCGACGGCACCGGCGGCGGCGAGGATGATCTGGTCGGGGCCGTAGTGTTCGCCGACGAAGGTCGAGAGGTCGGTGCGGCCGAAACCCGCCACCCGCTCGGAGGGGCCGAGGATCGTCCGGCCGAAGGGCTGGTCGGGGTAGGCGGTCTCCTGGAGCCAGTCGAAGATGATGTCGTCGGGGGTGTCGAGGGCCTGGCCGATCTCCTGGAGGATCACGCCGCGCTCGACCTCGATGTCGGCCTCAGTGAAGAGCGGGTTGAGGACGATGTCGCCCAGCAGGTCGAGGGCACGTTCGACGTCCGCGCCGAGCACCCGGGCGTAGTAGGCGGTCATCTCCTTGCCGGTATAGGCGTTGATATAGCCGCCGACGTCCTCGATCTCCTCGGCGATCGCTTGGGCGGTGCGGGTCGGCGTGCCCTTGAAGGCCATGTGCTCGAGGAAATGGGCGATGCCGTTCTGCTCGACGCGCTCGTGGCGGCCGCCGGCGGTCACGTAGAAGCCGATCGAGGCGGAATGGAGCCCGGGCATGGGCTCGACCGCGATGCGCAGGCCGTTGGCAAGGCGGTGGACCTGGACGGTCATGCGGCGTCTCCGGGGTGTGCGAGGGCACAGATTCGCACGCGTGCGAATCTTGTCATGCGGTTGATCTCAAAAGATAATCCAGGACAAGTTAACCATTGGGAAACCTTCATTACCGATCTCAACCGGTGTCATGCGACCGCCTCGCCGCCGACGACCGCCTCGATCGCGGCCAGATCGTCGGGCACGCGGGTGATGCGCTCGGGGCGGGTCATGAGGTCGGCCATGCGCGGGGGCAGGGCGGGGCGGATGCCGCAGGCCTCCTCGACCGCGTCGGGGAACTTGGCGGGGTGGGCGGTGGCGAGCACCACCATCGGCACCGAGGGATCGCCCCGGCGCTGGCGCGCGGCATGGACGCCGGTGGCGGTATGGGGGCAGATCACCTCGCCGGTCGCCTCGCGGATGGCGCGGATCGCCTCGCGGGTCTCGTCCTCGGAGGCGGCGGCGCTGTCGAACTCGGTCCGCAGCCGGTCGAGCGCGCCCTGGGAAAGAGCAAACCGGCCGGTGCGGTTGAGCTCGTCCATCACCGCCGTGACCGCCGGGCCCTCGCGGTCGTAGAGGTCGAAGAGCAGCCGCTCGAAATTCGAGCTGACCTGGATGTCCATCGACGGGCTGATGGTGGGGGTGACGCCTTCCTTGACGTAGGAACCCGTCTGGAGCGTGCGGTGCAGGATGTCGTTGCGGTTGGTGGCGATCACCAGCCGGTCGATCGGCAGGCCCATGCGCTTGGCCACATAGCCCGCGAAGACGTCTCCGAAGTTGCCGGTCGGCACGGTGAAACTCACCTTGCGGTGCGGGGCACCGAGGGCCACGGCGGCGGTGAAATAGTAGACGGCCTGCGCCAGCACCCGCGCCCAGTTGATCGAGTTCACGCCGGCAAGGCCGACCGCGTCACGGAAGGCGTGGTCGTTGAACATGTCCTTGACCCGCGCCTGGGCGGCGTCGAAGTCGCCGTCGATGGCGAGGGCATGGACGTTCGCCTCGGCGGGCGTCGTCATCTGGCGGCGCTGGACCTCGGAGACGCGGCCGTGCGGGTAGAGGATGAAGACCTCGACGCCGTCCTTGCCGCGGAAGGCCTCGATCGCGGCCGAGCCGGTGTCGCCGCTGGTGGCGCCGACGATGGTAATGCGACGGCCCGAGCGCTTGAGGCTCGCCGCGAAGAGCTCGCCGATGAGCTGCATCGCCACGTCCTTGAAGGCGAGGGTCGGCCCGTGGAAGAGCTCGAGCAGCCAGTCGTTCGGGCCGGTCTGCACCAGCGGGCAGCGCGCGACATGGCCGAAGCCCGCGTAGGCGCGGGCGAGGATGGCGCGGAACGCGTCGTCGGTGAAGGCGTCGCCGATGAAGGGGCACATGACCCGGAAGGCCACTTCCTCGTAGGGGAGGCCGGCGAGGGAAGCGATCTCCGCCTCGGTCAGGGTGGGCCAGGTCTCGGGGACGTAGAGGCCGCCGTCGCGCGCGAGGCCGGTGAGCATCGCGTCCTCGAAGCCGAGCCGCGGGGCGGTGCCGCGGGTGGAGACATAGTGCATTTCACGCTTCCGTTCAGTCGGTGCGGTGCTTGATACGCCAAACCAGATAGCCTGTCATCATTGCCCAGGCAGCGGCCAGCAGGAACCAGGTAATGGCGTAGTTGCGGTGATTGTTCGGGATGTCGACCATCACCGGATAGGGCGTGGTGCCGGGGAGCGACAGCGCGCGGGCGACGACGAGCACGGGCTCGGTGGCCAGGGCCTCGGCCATGCTGTCCACGTCACGGGCGAACCAGATGTTGCGATCAAGGTTCGGGGCGGGGGTGAAGCTGTCGGTCTCGTCGGGCCAGAGCAGGTTGCCGTCGACCTCGACCGGACCGGTCGGGCGGGGCGCGGTCTTTTCCCGCTCGGGCACGAAGCCGCGGTCGAGCAGGATGCGGCGGCCGTCAATGAGCGCGAGGGGGGCGATGATCCGGTAGCCCGGGCCGTTCAGCGCGCCGAGCACATGCAGCTCGCCCGCCTCGATGGTGCCGGTCAGGTGAGTGCGGAGGTAGCGGTGCGCCTCCGGGTCGGGCGCTGCCGGCAGGGCAGGCAGCGCCTCGTTCATGCGGGCCTCGATCAGTTCGAGGACCCCCTCCTTCCAGGCCAGGCGCTGGACCTGCCAGGTGCCGAGGCCGAGGAGCACGGCGGTGCCGAGCCCCCCGAGGAGGAGCGCTCCGGTCAGCCGCCCCACACGTAGATCGCGGCGAAGAGGAAGAGCCACACCACGTCAACGAAGTGCCAGTACCAGGCGGCGGCCTCGAAGCCGACGTGCTGCTCCGGCGTGAAGTGCCCGGCATAGGCGCGGATCAGGCAGACGGCGAGGAAGATGGTGCCGATGATCACGTGGAAGCCGTGGAAGCCGGTCGCCATGAAGAAGTTGGCACCGTAGATGTTCCCGGCGAAGCCGAAGTGAGCGTGGGAGTATTCGTAGGCCTGGAAGATCGTGAAGATCACGCCGAGGACCACGGCGATCCAGAGGCCGTACTTCAGGTGGTCGCGGTTGTTCTCATGGGCGATCGCATGATGCGCCCAGGTCGCAGCACAGCCCGAGCAGAGCAGGATCAGCGTGTTGATCAGCGGCAGGTGCCAGGGGTCGAAGGTCTCGATGCCGGGAGGCGGCCAGGTGTTGTCGATGGCGGCCATCGGGTAGAGGGCATGCTTGAAGAACGACCAGAACCAGGCCGAGAAGAACATGACCTCAGAGATGATGAAGAGCATGATCCCGTAGCGCAGGCCGATCTGGACGACCGGCGTGTGGTCACCGGTCTGTCCCTCGTGCACGACGTTCGACCACCAGCAGTACATGGTGTAAAGCGTCAGCGCGAAGCCGATGAGCATGACCCACGGCCCGGAGCCGTGGAAATAGAGGACCGCGCCGAACAGCATCGTGAACGCGGCGACCGCGCCCACGAAGGGCCAGATGCTCGGGGGCAGGATGTGGTAGTCGTGGTTCTTGTAGCCGGCCATGGATTGTCCTCTACTGGTCGGTCGTGGCCCGGGCGGGCATTGCAGCGGCAAACTGGGATGAAAGCGGCAGGGCGGCGGCCTCCGCGTCGGGAAGCTCCGCCGGGTGCATCGTGTAGGAGAGCGTGATCTGCTTCAGCAGGCCCGCCTGCGGATCGTCGACGATCGCGGGGTCGACGAAGAAGGTCACCGGCATCTCGACCCGCTCGCCCGGCTCGAGCACCTGCATCTCGAAGCAGAAGCAGGCGATCTTGGCGAAGTAGCTGCCGGCCAAATAGGGGGCGACGTTGAAGCTGGCGCTGCCGGCGGTCGGCTCCTCGGAGAGGCTCTCGGCTTCGTAGAAGATGAGCACGGTCTCGCCGATGCGCACGTCCACGGTGCGGGTCATCGGCCGGAAGCGCCAGGGCACGCCGGGCGCGGTGTTGGCGTCGAAGCGGACGGTGATCGTGCGGTCGAGGACCTCGTCGGGGGCGGCTTCGGCGACATTGGTCACGCCTCCGAACCCGGTCACGCGGCAGAACCAGTCGTAGAAGGGCACCGCCGCGAAGCTGAGCCCGACCATGACGACGACGAGCCCTCCGAGGCGCAGCGCCATATGCTGGTTGGCATTGCCCTTCATTGCGGCGTTCCTCCGTTCTCCGGCAGGATGGCGGGGCGGATCTTGTGGTCGAAGGCCTGCATCGGCTGGCCCTCGGTCAGCTTGACCAGGGTGACGGCGAAGACCAGCACCACGAAGGCGCCGAGCACGAGGCCGACGCCGAGGTTGCGGCTGCGCCGCCGGCCGAAGATCTCGTGACTGTCGGGTCGCATCGCCATGTCCTCAGACCAGGGTCGGCCAGCCGGCCATCGGGAAGCCGGTCGCGCCGAGCAGGGCCTCGACCAGCATCAGCATGAAGAGCACGAAGAGATAGACGATCGAGAAGCCGAAGAAGCGCTTCTCGACGCGGTATCCGTCGGCGCCTGCCATCTCCGGGTCGCGCAGCCAGATGGCGAGCGCATCCTTCAGCAGCATCAGGCTGAGGAGCACCGCGCCGGCGAGATAGACCGGGCCGCCGATCGAGGTGAAGGCCGGGGCGAGCGCCGCGGGCACCAGGATCAGCGAATAGGCGAGGATATGGTTGCGGGTGACGCGCTCGCCCGAGGTCACCGGCAGCATCGGCACGCCCGCGCGGCTGTAGTCGTCGTTGCGAAAGAGCGCCAGAGCCCAGAAATGCGGCGGCGTCCAGAGGAAGATGAGCAGGAACATCAGGACGCTCTCGACCGACACGCCGCCGGTCACCACAGCCCAGCCGATCATCGGGGGCAGGGCGCCCGAGGCGCCGCCGATCACGATGTTCTGGGGGGTGCGGCGCTTGAGCCAGATCGAGTAGATGACGGTGTAGAAGAAGATGGTGAAGGCGAGGAGCCCGGCCGCGACCGGGTTTGCGAAGAGCGCCAGCATCACCACCGAGAAGACCGAGAGGGTGAGCCCGACCGCCAGCGCCTCGTCGCGGTCGAGGCGGCCCGAGGGGATCGGGCGGCCGGCGGTGCGCTGCATCACCACGTCGATGTCGTGATCGATCCACATGTTGAGGGCGCCGGCGGCACCGGCCCCGACCGCGATGCAGAGGATCGACGCGAAGGCGATGACCGGATGCACCGCGCCGGGCGCGCAGACGAGACCGACCAGGGCCGTGAACACGACGAGGCGCATCACGCGGGGCTTCAGCAGCTCGACATAGTCGCCGAACTCAGGTTCCCTCGCGCGTTCCGCCGTCGTGTTCCAGGCCGTGTCGGTCATCGTCGCATCTTCAGTTCGCGGAAGCGACGGCTTCGGGACGGGTGCCGCCGTATTCGTCGATCGCCCAGTCGAGCCAGGCGTCATAGGCCTCCT
>CAZESN010000072.1:0-12021 GCA_964514775.1 uncultured Rhodovulum sp. | reverse complement strand
GCAGGCGGTAGCTTAAATCAGCCGGAAATCTGTCCAAGGATCGGGGAGTAGATCATCAAACGTGCGCAAACAGGCACTTGCGGCGGGATGACTTCGGACAGGGAGGCTACTGGCTGGCTAGTGGCCCCTGCCCCTGCGGCAAGGCGCGTAACCTGCGAATGATGTCACTGGGCGGCAGCGTCAGATCGATCGTCACAAACCTCATCTCATGCCCCTGGATGCGAACGAACTCGTCGACCTCGCCGTCCACGGTGGGGTGAAGCAGCATGCCTTCCGCCGATCGCGATAAGTGATCCTCAGGCCGCTCCTGGCTCCGCAGGTAGGCATAGAGTTGATAAATGTACCCGCTCCTGAGCACGGCCTCCCGGTGCTGCGAACGCCGCAGGATGGAGGTGAACTTCGTGTCGATGATGATGCGCCGCGCCTGTCCCGGATGCTCCAGCATGATGTCTGTCGCCATCCCCGGGAAAAGAGCGGCGATGCCAGCTGACGCCTCTTCAATCTGCCAGTCCAGCCACTTTCCCTGCGTTACCTTCCAACCGAGCGGCGGCAGTTCGACCGCATAGAAATTCCCAACCGCCTTTTCGAAGAGGTTGCGCGCCAGAATTTCGTCCTTCTCGGCGCGGGTCAGCATGTGCCCGCCAGCGTCCTCGGTCGGCAGGACGAGATCGAACACCAGACGGGCGAGCGTCACCATAAGGAGGTCTTCGGCATCATGCCGACCAATCCGCTCTGTCGCGAGCTCGGCGCGGGACGGCTTGAGACCGCCAACCCCCTGCCGCCCCAGGTCGCCCGCCAAGCGGCGGCAGTCGTGCGCCAGCAACGGATCATCGACCCGGTTAGCGACAGCGTCCAACGCGGCACGCACGAGCCGATTGCGTGGCGTGTCGAACGTGAACTCCTCGAACCGGCAGGCGATCAACCCCTTGCTGAGGAGATCACCAGTGAAGGTCCCCAGCAGGTCAATCCGCCCGCGGACTCGCGGAAGGATCGCCTCGCGCCGCTGGTAGCCTCGGCTCAGGTTGCGGCGAAGGCGCCGGTCGACGGCAAAGCAGAGTAGCCTCGCGATCAGGGACGGAAAATCCGGCGACTCTTCAACTTCCGCCGCGTGCTGGCCGGAGAAGCGGACGAGATTGGATGCGTAGAGGAACAGCAGCCATATGTTGCGTACCGGGATACGCCCTATGAGGCGGTCCTGATCCACGGCGCGCTCGGCCAGTCCGACCTGCATGTCACAGACCTTCCAACAGCTTCTGTGCTGCGGACTTCACCTTGTCCGGCGCGTCGAACCAGTATTCCTCAAGGAGCGGGACGATTTCGGTTCGGCCGATCTCGGCGAACCACGCACGGGCATCGCCCGTCGACGTATCGGGCTGCGGCGTGACGTAGCTGTGCCCGATCCTGTATTGCGGGCCGAGCGATCGGTCCCCGCCTATCTCGGCGTTCAGAGCACCCAGCCGCTCCTCGATCAGGGCCACTATCTCCGGCGCGATCTGGCACCGCTCTGTGCACCAGCTGCGCCACAGTTCATTGAGCTGGGGCTCGAGACTTACGAAGGCGAAGCGCCGGCGCAGCGCAAGGTCGACGAGGGCCAACGAGCGGTCGGCGACATTCATTGTCCCGATGATGTGGAGGTTCTTCGGAATGAACACCCGCTCTCCGACCTCGCGCCGATAAGCAAGCTCCATGGCCTCTTCGCGTATGCGCTTGGTGTCCTCAAGCAGGGTGAGCAGCTCGCCGAAAATCTGCGCCGGATTGCCCCGATTGATTTCCTCGATGACCAGCACGAACGGACGGTCCGGTTCGGCCTTGGCGGCCTCCACGATCTCCAGAAAGGTTCCGTCGACAAGGTCCAGCTTTCCCGCTCCGGACGGGCGCCAGCCGCGAACGAAGTCCTCGTAGGACAGCGAGGGGTGAAACTGAACCACACGCAGGCGATCGCGCGTGACCTTGGGGTCCTTTGATCCGATCAGGGCGTAAGCGAGGCGCTTGGCAAGCCACGTCTTCCCCGTACCCGGAGGGCCTTGCAGGACGAGGTTTTTCTTGGACTGAACCCTGCTGACGATCTGGTTCAGGGTGTTTAAAGGCAGAAAGCAACCCTCTCCGGCGATCTGGTCGACCGTGTAAGTCGGGGCCGCTGCTTCTTCCTCGGTCTCGGGCTCGTCAGGCTCCAGGAAAGGCTCCAAAGTGGCAGGAGCTGCAGTGGGTCCGTACTTTTTTGCGAAGTATGGGACCGATATCCAAAAATCATAGTCCTGCTTACCATCAGCGAAGGCGAACACGATCAGCCGGCGCGCAAAGTCCTCCTTGGGGTCAGCCTCCACCACAGTTACGCGGTAGGTGTAGAAGAACCAGTCGCGCGGCGGATTGAGGCGCTCCCATGCGACCTTGACGGTCTTCCCGTCGGTCGTGCTCTCGTTGATCGTACCAATGGCCTTGAGCCGCATGCACGACACGGGTTTGCCCCGGTTATCGAAGGGTAACTCGTATTTCTGGACGAAAGAGGCCTTGATGGCGATCCGGTCACCGGGCCGCATCCGGGCGACATGCTCGGCGAATTTGTCGTCATACCCGTTCTGCCAGATTCCATCCTGAAGGAAGCGCTCGGTCTGATCTCCCTCTTTCCACGCAGCCCCGACAAACCAGAAACGCCGGGCCGGATCGTCAAAGAGCTCTTGTCCGGAAACGGTCTCCGGCGCGGCCTCTTCGTCATCGTCTGACGTCTTGAAGCGTTTACGAACGTCGTGGAACAAGGCGAGTGCCTGTGCGTGATCCAGGTTCGTGTTCTGGCCTTCGGGCGTCAGCACCCAAACGCCGCGCTTGCTGCCGTCGATCAGGCCTGCCTTCGCCAGATAGAAGCGCGCCCACCCGACCTTATTCTCAAACCGCACCTGACCACTCTTGGTAAGCCCCTCCGCTTCGTCAGGGGGAACCTTCACATGCTGCTTGAGCCACGCGAACACAGCGTCGGGGCTGGCCTCACCGCCCGCGGCACGCAGGGCATCAAGAACCGGTTCAAAATAATGAACGAACCGCGGCCCGCCCGCCTCTTTCGCCGTGGCGTCCTCGACGACGCCTAGTTCCTGGGGCGCGGTGGCAGCCCACTCAAAAACCGCCTGTTGTTGATCTTTGAGGAAGGCCTGGGGATCGTCCACCTCCAGACCCACCATTTTCGCCGCCGCGAGAAATCCGGACAAAGACTCGCCTTCAAGAGCGCCGGTTTCGACCTGACCCTTGTTAACGACGATGGCGGAGAGCATCGGCCAGCCGCGCTCATGCGCAATTTCGACGAGTCGTCCCAGCTGGTGCGGCAACGGACGGCGCGCTTTCTTCCATTCAACCCCGCTCGCTTCGGCCAATTCACCATATGTAATAAAGTGGCGCGCGCGTGCCGCATCACGAATTGCGCTATACGTTTTATTGATACTCAAACTCATTTTTCCCTCCGCACCGCCATTATTGTGTTCACTATCTTCGGCGGCTGCTTTCGGGAGATAGTGGCGTGTATAAGCGCAGTCGGCAAGCGATCGCTCGCTGGACTCTGGAGTAGGCTTCGGTGTGACTCATCAGCGCGAGGGATCGTCACCCGGATGGGCCGAGACGGTTCCGGCTCGGGCCGCAGGCTAGAGCCCGGTCCGCCGGTACATCCGTCGAAGTTTAGCGAAGGGGGAAGGCGGACGCGCCCCTACTTTATCCGTCCGCTGTCCGCGGACAGGTTTGTGGATGTGCTTATCTACCCAGCCAGACTGCGCCTTTCAGCCCCTTCTCAAACCCAGTTTCAATCTGCGTTAACATATCATCGGTCGTTCCCGATATGCTTTAGCATATCGAGAACTTGATAGGACATCCCCGAGTTGATATATTGAAGCATATCGAGACTATCCATCGATATGTGAAAGCAGATCAAATGGCGACCGACGGCAAGATCATAGAGGCCCTCAGAGAGGCCCGCGAGCAGAAAGGCCTGAGCCAACGTACGCTGAGCCAGCTTGTGGGCATGCCGCAAAGCCATATCTCCAAGATAGAGAGCGGCCAGGTCGATTTGCAGCTCTCGAGCCTTACCGAACTCGCCCGCGTTCTAGAGCTCGAACTCCGCTTGGTGCCCCGCAGAGCAATCCCCGCTGTCGACAGCATCGTGCGCACTGTTGCCCCTTCGAGCCATGACGAGGCTCAGGCCCGCATCACCGACGACCTCCGCCGCCTCGCCGAACGGCTGCCCGCCTTTGATAGGGGCACTGCCACCAAGAGGTTCGATCGCCTGCAAGACGCGATCCATTTCCTGCAGCTTATCAAGATTCCCCCTTCGGATATTCCGGCGACGCAGGATGCCCTCCAGGCACTTCTGAAACTCGTCGAAAGCGGGGAAGTAGCAAACCCGCGATCAGAAAAAGCCGTGCATGGTGCGACCGAAACTCTCCGCACGATTCGCAATCGCATGGCGCACGCTCGTCAGCAGTCCGCTCCCCACCCCGCTTACCAGCTCGACGAGGAAGACGACGATGCCTGACGTCTCGGTCCTCAACGTCAATCTCTACGGCGAGACGATCGGCACGCTGACTTATGTCGGCGACGAGCGATCGATCTTTGCCTTCAACGAACGATACGTCGATAACACGCAGCGCCCGACCTTGAGCCTCTCCTTCAAGGACAGCTTCGGTAACCTCATCACCGATCTCCCCCCGACCCGCCGTCGGGTCGCGCCGTTCTTCGCGAACCTGCTTCCTGAAGGCCCCTTGCGCACCTATCTCGCCGAACATGCGGGCGTCCACGAAGAGCGCGAGTTCTACCTGCTGTGGGCGCTCGGCCGCGACCTGCCCGGCGCCCTCACAATCACGCCCGCCGACGGCGAAGCCTGGCCGCCGGAAGCGGCGGAAGGACGCGCGCGCCGCAGCGACCGCGCCAATGCCCTGCGCTTCTCTCTTGCCGGCGTGCAACTAAAATTCTCGGCTCTCAAGCACGAGGGTCGCAATGCCGGGCTGACGATCCCGGCCCACGGCGTTGGCGGGTCCTGGATCGTCAAGCTGCCCTCGCAGCGTTTCGAGGGCGTGCCCGAGAACGAGTTCGCCATGATGACGCTCGCCCGTCACGTTGGTATCGACGTCCCGGAGTTCAATCTAGTCGACGTCGACGCGATCGACGGCATGCCTGAGGGCATCGGCACGCTCAAGGGTCAGGCCTTCGCCATCAAGCGCTTCGACCGCGTAGAGGATGGCCCCGTCCATATCGAGGATTTCGCGCAGGTGTTTGGCGCCTGGCCGGACGACAAATACAAGGGCAGCCTTCGCAACATTGCCTATGTGCTCGGCGTGGAGAGCGACCAGCGCAGCGCCGACGAGTTGGTACGCCGCATCGTGTTCAACGTGCTGATCGGCAACGCCGACATGCACCTCAAAAACTGGTCGCTGATCTACCCCGACCGCCGCACGCCGCTACTCTCCCCGGCTTACGACCTGGTCTCGACCATCGCCTACCTGCCCGACGACAACTTCGCGCTCCGGTTTGCGCGTAAAAAGCGCTTCGAGGACTTCACGACCGACGAGTTGAAACGCCTCGTCAGCAAGGCCGGCCTCCCTGAGCATCCCGCTATAGCGGTCGCCAAGGACACAGTCGATCGCTTCCTGTCAACGTGGGAGATGGAGAAGGACCACCTGCCGCTCACTGCAGTGGCAGTGGCCGCCGTCGACGGCCATTTGCAGGCGCTGCCAATCAAAAATGTGCAACGAGATAGCGATGGACGACGCTGAACGATTAATCCGAGACTTCTGCAATGACCTTCTATCAACACCATTTCTCATTGCTCCGGAGCGAGCGAACGAGCTCAACAGTGAGGTGTTTGGCGGCCATCCATGGATCATGAGGTTCGAGGCTGTCCGAGCGAATTTTCATGCCTACCCTCAATCCAAGGAGATCAAGGCATCATTCGCAGCCCTACTGAGTCTTTGGGCAACCGCCCAGGCCTGCATGACGATTTCGGCCGAAGCGGCAGCATCGATGCGCGCAGGCAAAACGACCCTGGATTCAAGTCCCAATAGTGCTGTAGCGAACGCCCTTGCACTAATCGATGCAGCCAAAGGATTGATAAGAGACCAATCATTTGCCTGGCCCATGGAACTTCCTGTCCCGGATGTGGAAGCACCGATCAATACCCCGTACGGTGCGGGGAACAATCTATTCCTCGCTGGCGCGAGCTGGATCATTCTGCACGAAATCGCACACGTGCACCTGCGGCATGAGGAAACAACATCCGAATACGTTATTCGCCAACAGGAGGAGGAAGCCGATCGTTGGGCAGTCAGTTGGATATTCGAAAAGCTGAATGAGGAGGAACAGCGCGGACTTCGCATCCTGGCGGTGGCGACGGCACTAACGTGGATTGGACTAATCGATAGCGTGCGGCGAGGGTCGACTACACATCCCCATGCGTCAGAGCGTCTTGGCAAATGTCACGCACTTTTTGGGGGCGAACCTGAAGACCCCGGCTACGAGCTGGCCTCCTACATAGTCAAGGTCATCTTCAATCCTAGCGAGGAGCTCCCTGATTCTGAGACAGGCAATGACGCCTTGATAGACGCCATGATTGCCTACACTCGAAATCCCCGCTAGCGGTCGTATCCTTGGTATAGCGAGGTTTGTCGACGCCTACGCCGCCGCCTTCTTCGCGCGCGGCTTTCGGGCGGCAGGCTTCGGCGCCGGCGCCGGCTCGACCACTCGCGGCTTGCGCCCTAGCCCGATCTTTTTGGCAAGTTCCTGGCGCTTAAGGGCATAGTTTGGCGCGACCATGGGGTAGTCGGGCTTAAGCCCCCACCTCGCCCGGTACTCTTCGGGCGTCATGTTGTACGCCGTCATCAGGTGGCGCTTGAGCATCTTCAGCTTTTTGCCGTCCTCGAGACAGATGATGTAGTCGTCGGTGACGGACCGTTTGATTGGCACGGCCGGGACGAGCGCCGTCGGCGCCGCTTCCTCGGAGCCCAGCCCGCTAAGCGTATCGAAAACGGTCTGGATCAGCGCGGCGACGTCGCCGCCTTGGACGGCATTGTTGCCGACATGCGCTGAAACAATCTCCGTCGTCAGGGCAAGCAGTTCGCTGCGGTCGATCGTGTCTGTCATGGCTTTCTCCATACCGAGGCCGGCCTCTACGGCGTCTGATCGCACTTGAGACGCGCGGTCATGGATGAGGGGCGCTGATTGAGCGCTGTTAGTGTGTAAGCATCCTCACTGCAAGCGGAACCCCGATAAATGCACCAACCCGCTCCAAACACGTCGCGCATGTCCGGAGAAGGCCCCGTCGAAAGGGCGGTGCGTTCCGGCAGCAGATGAAGAAAACCTAGTTGGGTCTCTCAAGCATGTGAGTACCGGATTTGACTTGATCGATGGCGTAGCCGTTAAATTTCATCATCTGCCGAATGAGCGGGCTCGATGACTTCTGCTCAATTGAAAGGCACCTATCTAATTCGCTATGCCTGTATCGAAAAAATCTTAGACCGTACTCATCATAGGTCTTTCTATATGACGCTCTCAGCTCTGATTGCGCAACAATATCGGAAGACTGCAAGAACCGTGCCCTTCCGCCTTCGATCACGCATGGCAAAGTTTTGGTTTTGCTGTCAGTTAGTAGCTTCGAGCGCACATACTCACTCTCAATGAGTTCGCAGTGAACTTCATCACGCAACTGGTCGGCCATCAATATCGTTTGATACACACCGAGTATTGCTGGATAAAAGCCAAAACGCACGAAAGGGACCTTGGGCCGAAACGTCGCCCGAAATCCATCTACACGCGTCCTAACGCCGATCGTCTCTATCTCACCAGGGTAGGGAAAGCCCATGCGCGGCGCTAGAAGAAAGTCGGACGACAGGTTCATGAATAGTAGGTGATTTATTGATAGGATAAAGGAGGTTGGCATATGAAAGAATACAGGGTCACCACCGCCACAGATGCGCAGGCCTTTCGTTTCTGGGTCCAATGGATAAACTAACGTACAGCGATCCTTGATCCCAATTCGTTGACTTATGTGAAATTTCGGACTGGGGTTTGGCAGACTCTTGTTGAGCATCATGTTGCCCAGGAAAAGTCCGACCCTTACCTTATCGAACCAGTCCATGAGATCGTCCCACTCCCTCGCCGTGAGGCTCTCGTTCCCCAGAAGCTTCTGGACGCTGGTACTCGAGCGGCCTTCAAGGTCGGAGTAACTGGAATTGCATTCTTCACAGGCTGGGAATTGAAATTGATCCGCGGAGAATTGGCGATTTGGCTTCCCTGCGACATCATACCTCACACCTAAATGCCAGATACGCTTGGGATCGCCAGTCAGGCTTATCAACCATCTCGGAATGACGTGCTCCTTGTTTTTAGAGCCCGGCGATCTTCCGCAAAAAATGCATCTCTTCTCAAGGGGAAGATCATGCGCAATATCATCTATCATTACTATATTCTACCCTATCTAGCGATCGCCCAATAATACTTGGTGATATACGCTTTGTCACCTAACGCTCCTGACTGAAGTCACGCTCAACCCCACGATCTTGGTCCGCCTCGAACGTTTCTCTCATGGCGCGCGACGGCTGAAACCGCCAATCGCCCTCTGCATCGTCGCCGCGCTCAGTCATCGCTTCACTCGCTAATAGCGGCTGTTCCCCTCGACGCACCGCCTCTTCCTCCGGCGCTTCGATCATCACCTTTCGGTCCTCTTCGTACGCGACGACGGCGAGCGCCTTTTCACAGGCCAGTGACGCGCTGCCATAGCGCTGATCCTCGATCCCATCCGCGAGCAGGGCATGCGCCTGCTCGAGTTGGGCGCGAACATCGAGGCGGGCATCCGCGTCTTTACCATCCAGCGCGGCGACGATCGCAGCGAGGCGTTGACCGGCCTGCCTCTCAGCGCCGTTCAACTCGCGGTCGACGCCATTGAGACTGAGCAGGTGATAGGCACGCGCGGCATAGGCACGCGCCCACTAGTCCGGGGTGCGCGTCTGGCGAGCGAGATCGGTTTCGCGCTCACTGTCGCGCCGCATTTCCGGATCGGGCGATGCGTCCAAGCCCCTGACATCATCGACGCGCGGCAGGCCGAGACGCTCCTCGGCCTCACGGAAGACGCAGACATAGTCGGGCACCGTGAGATCGGCCGAGAGGGCGCCCTCGTAGTGAACGGTGACGGAATTCTGACTAAGATCGACGACGGCCCGCTCCTGACGTTCTTCATAGAGCGCAAAGCGTCCCACCAGATCCTCCTGCCAATAGGCGTCGCGCACGGACGACGGATGGTCGCGCTCCATGTTGATCTCCATCGTAAATAACTGCGGTCCGCCTGAGCGTCACATCTCCCGGCCGGTTTCTTCCGCGCCGAATCCGCGTCAGCGCTCCCGCTCGAAGTCATCGCGGTCGCGATCCCGCTCCCGGGTCCGCTCCCCGCGCCGCGTTCCACGCGATGGCCGGAAGCGATCATCACCATCGTCCCGCTCAGCCTCCTGCTCGCGTGCGGCGCGATGGGAGGTGTCGGACAGGGGCAGCTCGGTCCAATGCGGCTCCGGCGCATCGGGCACCGGCGCCGGGTCCACTGACCGCACAGGGTCGGGATTTATCCGCGTCACTTCCACCGGCTCCCCGCGCAAACCGCGCGGCGTTTCGCCCGCCCCTGACTGGCGGCCGTCCGTCTTGTCGGTCTTCTTCGCAGCCGCCTCGTTGAACGCGGCGCCGACGCTGACGACCGGCGCGGACTTGGACTCCTCGGGCAACCGCGCTTCCAAAGGCGGCTCGTCCTTGGCGTGATCGCGCTTGCGATAGCGATGTTCCGCCTTGTGCGGCACGTCGCTTCGGCCGCGCGGTTTGAGCTCCAGCCCGAGCGACGGCATCTGGCCTTTGTCCCCGCGCTGTTTCTCGCGCTCGGCCCGAACCTGTTTGGTCTCGAAGCTCTTGAGTTCGCGTTGGTCGACCTGGTCGAGCGCGCGGATCGCTCGGTCAGCGTCGAAGGCCTGCAGCTTGTGGCGCTGCGCCTGCGTCGCAGCGTCCGCGCGCTGACGGTCAACAAGTGCCCCGCGCTCGGTTCGATAAGCCTCCCACCGCTTAGTATCCCGGTAGCGCTGAACCTGCCGGATGACGAGATTGACGCCGGTCACGCGCCCGAGGAACGCGGCGAGCCCGGTCGGCCGCGCTTCTTTCCGCGCGTCATGGACGCGGCGCAGCTCTCTGACATAGGCGCGCTTGAGCGCGAGCCGCTGCAGGCGTTGTGCCTCGGCCAGGGTGAAACTCTCGATCTTCTGCCCGGCCGCGAGGGCCGCCCGGTCGGCGACGGCCTGCCTCCGGCGCTCGGCCTGCGCCTGTTTGAGCGCATCCAGCTTGCCGGCCTCGCGCTGCGACCGGGCAAAATCCTCCTGCGCCTGACGGTGCTGCGCGGCCAGCGCCCGCGCCTCGTCGACCGTCGGCAGGGACTCCGGTGGGAAGTCTTTCTCGAGGAAGGCGACGATGTCCTTCGTGCGCACGGCCTTATCGGCGATCAACTTCGGCAGGGCGTTCATCTGCCCGTACAGGTCGACCAGCACGTAGGGGCGCTTGTCGCCGGCGCAGAGGATATAGCCCCGCTCCTCGAGCGCCCGGACGAAGGCCTTGGCGTTGTCGCTGCGCCGCCAGGCCTCGGTGACGTCGGCCATGCGCTGCTCTTTGGCGATCCCGGTCTGGCGCTCTTGGTCCTTCTCATAGAGGGAGAGCTGACGGCGCCGGTTCGCCTCCTGCTCGCGCGCGTTGCGCTCGTAGCCTGGCGGCAGCTTGAGGCCGTGATCGCGGGCGAACTCCCGCGTCACCATCATCAGCTTCTGATGATCGAAGGCGAGATGGATCGCGCGCCCGGCCCGCGCATCGGTGCGCGACCAGACGACATGACAGTGCTCGCGTCCGTCCTTGATATGAAACACCAAGGCGCGCGGCTGGCCGGTCAGGCCCAGGGCCTTCTCGACCCGCCCGGCATAGTCCTCGTACTGGGCGCGGGTCAGTGGCCCGTTCACCACATGCGGGTTGATCGAGAGGCTGTAGAGGTAGTTGCGGGATTTGGTGAGGGCCGATCCGATCGCCTCCCATTCCGCGAACGCGCCGTGCAGGTCGCCCGCCACCGCCCCGCGCACATCGGCCACCTCGACGAACTCGTTGTCGACCGCGTTCAGCAGGTGGGTGGCAAGGTCCTGGCCGAGACCGCGCTGGCTTGCCTTGGGGATCACAGTTTCCGCCCCAGGGCCAGCAGACACGCGGCGCGGATTTCGCGCAGGTCGCCCACGGCTTCGGCCAGCAGTGCCGGATCGCCGCAATCATCGAGCGACCGCAGCCGGTCGTTCAGCGCAGCCGTCTCGGCAAGAAGACGCGCGATCAGCTGACGATCGACCGGCGCGCCCCGCGCGGCCCGTGGTCCGTCGCCGGCGAAGACGCACTGCGTGATGTAGCCGGACGTCGACAGGCCCGAGCGCTCCACGCGCGCGCGGAACTCCTCCCGGAGCTTCGCCGGGGGCCGGTACGAGATCGGAGGCTCGCGCGTCGTCGTCATGCCGCATCACTAGCCGCGCTGATTGATCAGCGACCGCGCGAATTCCTCGCGCGCCCATCGGCATGATCCGGACGGTCTACAGCTTCAGCGCCGTGCCGGACGAGGGTTCAGGGGAGCGCCATCCCCTGATCGATGGGTTTCCAAAGGGAGCGCCGAAGGCTCCCTTTGAGCGTCAGCTCCGCCGCGCTATTCCGCGCGGGCGGGTCGTGGTCCGGGCGCGAAAGCCCGGTCGTGGGTCCAGGGGCGCGAAAGCCTCTGGCCGTGGGTTTGCAAAGATGGGCGCGGAAGCCCCCTTGCGCGATGGGTCCAGGGAGAGCGGCAGTCTCCCGGCCTGATGCAACGGCGGAGCGTTGCCCTAGGGGGGTCCGCGGGGGATGGGACATCCCCCCGGCAAGGTGAGCGTGGTATTACCACGCACACCTTGTACTAACTCTTGAGCTTCCTGAGCTACTCCCCGGAAATCGGACAGTGACGGAAGCTACGATCTGACGTTTGCT
>CAZESN010000071.1:0-12142 GCA_964514775.1 uncultured Rhodovulum sp. | reverse complement strand
CAGGAGGTGCGCAACGGCATCGGCGACATCCGCCACACCCTGCCGCAGGGCGTGCAGGGGCCGTTCTTCAACGACGACTTCGGTGATGTCTTCGGCATCATCTACGCCTTCACCCCCGACGGTTTCACCGATCGCGAGCTGCGCGACAACGTGGACGAGGTGCGCTCGCGGCTGCTGAGCGAGGTCGAGGGCATCAACAAGATCGAGTGGATCGGCGTCCAGGACGAGCGGATCTACATCGAGTTCCAGCCCGACCGGGTCGCGGCGATGGGCCTCGACTACAGCCAGATCTTCGCCGCCATCGCGGCCCAGAACGTGGTGCGGCCCTCGGGCACGATCAACACCGGGCTCGAGAACCTCGTGCTCCGCGTCTCGGGCGCCTTCGAGACCGAGGCGGACGTGCTCGAGACGACGCTCGTCGCCGGCGGGCGCACCATCCGCCTCGGCGATGTCGCCACCGTGCACCGCGGCTTCATCGATCCGCCCACCTCGATCCTGCGCGTCAATGGCGAGCGGTCGATCGCGCTCGCCATCTCGATGGCCGAGGGCGGCGACATCCTCGAGCTCGGCGCCAATGTCGACCGGGCGATGCGCGGCATCGTCGCCGACCTGCCCATCGGCATCGAGGCGAAGCTGATCTCGAACCAGCCGGCGGTGGTCACCACCGCGATCGGCGACTTCACCACCTCGCTCTACCAGGCGATCGCGATCATCCTCGTCGTCAGCTTCCTCACGCTCGGCGTGCGCCCGGGCGCGGTGGTGGCCATCGCCATCCCGGTGACGCTGGCCACCGTCTTCCTCGTCATGGACGTGATGGGGATCGACCTGCACCGGGTCTCGCTCGGGGCGCTGATCATCGCGCTGGCGCTGCTGGTCGACGACGCCATGACTACGGTCGACGCGATGCTGCGCCGGCTCGCGGTCGGCGACACGATCGAGAAGGCGGGCACCTTCGCCTATCGCACGCTGGCGGCGCCGATGCTGACCGGCACGCTCATCACCATCGCCGGCTTCGTGCCCATCGGCTTTGCCGAGAGCCAGGCCGGCGAGTACACGATCTCGCTCTTCCAGGTCGTGGCGATCGCGCTGATCTCGTCGTGGTTCGTCGCCGTGCTCTTCACGCCGATCCTCGGGTCGGTCCTGCTGAAGCCGCCGGCGAACGCGGCACCGGAAAAGCCCGGCGTCATCCTGCGCGTCTACGGGCGGTTCCTGCACTGGGCGATGCGGATGAAGTGGATCACCATCGCGGTGACCGTCGCCCTCTTCGCCGTGGCGATCGTCGGCCTCGGCCACGTCAACCGGCAGTTCTTCCCGCCGTCGGACCGCAACGAGGTCATGGTCGACTTCCAGCTGCCGCGGTCGAGCTCGATCTTTGCCAGCGAGGACGCGGTCCGCAGGATCGAGGACTGGCTCGCCACCAACGACAAGGTCGACTTCTGGACCGCCTATGTCGGGCGCAACGTCATCCGCTTCTACCTGCCGCTCGCCATCCTGCCGCCCTCCGACCACCACTCGCAGATCGTGGTCATGGCGACCGACCTCGACGCGCGCATGAAGCTCGAGAAGGAACTCTCGGACTTCCTTGAGGAGGCCTTCCCCGAGGCGGTCAGCCGCGTCAGCCCGCTCGAGCTCGGGCCCCCCATCGGCTGGCCGCTCCAGTACCGCCTGAGCGGTCCCGACACCGACGTGCTGCGCACCCAGGCGATGCGGCTCGCCGAGGTCATCGCCGCGCATCCGGCCGCGATGCGCGTGCATTTCGACTGGATCGAGCCGGCGCGCGAGCTGCGCATCGACGTCGACCAGGATCAGGCGCGCCGCCTCGGCCTGACCAGCGCCCAGATCGCCGACATCCTCAACACCGCCGTCTCGGGAGCGACGGTCACGCAGCTGCGCGACCACATCTATCTCGTCAACGTGGTGGCGCGGGCGGCGGACGAGAACCGGGTCTCGCTCGACACGCTCTCGACCCTGCAGGTGCCGGTGCCCGGCGGGCGCACGGTGGCGCTCGGCCAGTTCGCGAACTTCAGCTACGGCCAGGAACAGCCGCTGGTCTGGCGGCGCGACCGGATGCCGACGCTGACGGTGCTCGCGGCCGTCGAGGGGTACGAGCTCCCCGAGACGGTCGTGGCCGCCATCGCCGACGACGTCGCGGCGCTGAACGCCGACCTGCCGCACGGCTACTGGATCGAGCTCGGCGGCACCGCCGAGACCTCGGCCGAAAGCCAGGCGGCGGTCTTCGCGGTGATCCCGCTGATGATCTTCCTGATGCTGACGCTGCTGATGGTCCAGCTCCAGAGCTTCCGGACGGTGGCGATCGTGGTGGTGCTGCTGCCGCTCGGGCTGATCGGGGTCGTGGGGGCGCTCCTGCTCTTCGACCGGCCGCTGGGCTTCGTGGCCATCCTCGGCATCCTCGCGCTGATCGGGATGATCGCCAAGAACGCGGTGATCCTGATCACCCAGATCACCGACGAGCAGCGCATCAACGGGCTTTCGGTCTGGGAGGCCGCGGTCACGGCAGCGAGCGCCCGCCTGCGCCCGCTCATGCTGACCGCGCTCTCGACGGTGCTCGGCCTGCTGCCGATCGCGCCCACCCTGTTCTGGGGGCCGATGGCCTTCGCCATCATGGGCGGGCTCTTCATCGCGACACTGCTGACGCTGGTGTTCCTGCCGACGCTCTACGTCACGATCTACGGCGGCCGCCCGCCCGCCCCGGGCGGCGCGGACGACCGCGCCATCGCCGATGCCTGAGTCGCGCAACGACGGCGCCCCGGGAGGGGCGCCGCTCGCCTGGACCGGGATCAGCGACAAGCGCAGCTACTACAGGCTCTTCTTTGCCTATGTGCTGGCGCTCTTCGGGACCGGCATCGCCACCGTGGCCCTGGCGCTCCTCGCCTTCGACCTCACCGGGGACGATTCGGGCGCGGCGCTCGGCGCGGCCCTGTCGCTCAAGATGTTCGCCTATGTCGCCGCGGCGCCGGTGGCGGCGGCGCTGACCGACCGCCTGCCCCGCAAACCGCTGCTGATCGCCCTCGACCTGATCCGCGCCGGCTGCCTCGTGCTCATGCCCTTCGTCAGCGAGATGTGGCAGGCGACGGCCCTCGTCTTCGTCTTCGCCCTCGCCTCGGCGACCTTCACCCTCGTCTATCTGGCGGTGGTGCCCTACCTGCTCGGCAGCGACGAGGACTACACGAAATCCCTCGCGCGCTCGCGCATCGCCTCGGAGCTCGAGACCTCCGCGAGCCCCCTCTTCGCCGCGGGCCTCGTGCTCGTCCTCTCGACCGCCGGCATCTTCGCGCTCGTCACCGGGGTCTTCCTCGCCTCGGCCGCGCTCGTCCGCGGCGCCCGGCTGCCGGAGCCGCGCACGGCGCGCGGGCCGCGCCCGGGGATCGTGACCAAGGTGCTGCACGGGCCGAAGCTGCTCCTGCGCACGCCCGGCCTGCGCGGGCTCGTCGCCCTCGATGTCGCCGCCGCGATCGCCACCGCCATGGTCATGGTCAATACCGTGGCGCTGGTGCAGGGCGTCTTCGACCTCGGCCGGACCGCCGTCGCCATCGCCTTCGCGATCTTCGGCGGCGGGGCGATCACCGGGGCGCTGACCATGCCCGGCCTGCTGCGCAGCGTGTCGGAGCGGACGATGATGCTCGCCGGCGCGGCCCTGATCACCGCGGCGCTCATGGCCGGGACCCTCGCCTCGACCCTCTACGCCCTGGTGCTCGTGTGGTTCCTGCTCGGGCTCGGCGTCTCGGTCACGCTGACGCCCGCGTCCTACCTGATCCGCCGGACCGCGCGGCCCGAGGACCTGCAGCCCCTCTTCGCCGCCCAGTTCTCGATCACCAACGCCGCGCTGATGCTCGCCTATCCGGCGGCCGGCTGGCTCGGGGTCGAGGCCGGCATCCGCGCCACCTTCCTCACGCTGGGGCTGGCGGCGGCGGCGGCGACCGTCGCCGCCCTGCTCCTCTGGCCGACGGAGCAGCGCACGGCCCCGGCGGCCTGAGCGCCCTCCTGCCGCGCCGCCTCACTCGGCGAGCGGCAGGAGCACCACCTCGGTCATGTCATGGACGACATTGATCGTCGTGGCGAAGACGTTGGGCTGCCGCGCCTCGTCCCGGAACATCTCGATGCCGACCTCGCCCATGCCGCTGATCAGCGCGATCATCGACGGCGAGGTGGCCACCTTGAAATGGCCGAGCGGATCGGCCGTCGCCTCGACATTGCTGATGTCGATCACCACGATCGGCAGGTCCGACACCCCGCCGAGGTCGCGGATCGAGCCGAGCCGCTCGGGCTGGCCGCGCAGGCGCGAGGACCAGCGCAGCGCCCGGTCGCCGCTCGAGGCGAAGATGTAGATCGGCACGTCCTCGGCGACCAGCGGACGGACCTGTGTGCGGAAGACGCCGATGTCGAGATCCGGCGCCATCAGGAGGATCGCCCCGACCTTGCCGAAGACCTCCGGCGCGCCGCGCATCGCCATCTGGCGCATCGTGTCCATGACGATGAGCGCGCCCATGGAATGGCCGACCACGAGGATGCGCGACACGTCGGTCCGGGCGAGCAGGGTGAGCAGCTCGTCGAGCCCGTCGCGGGCGAAGAGCGCGCTCTCGCGGTCCTGTCCGTAGGCCATCAGATTCGCCGCCGAGGGCCAGGAATAGTGGACGGAAAGGCCCGGCGTCTGGAAGTCGTGGCGCATCTGCGCCTGGCGGTAGAGCCCCTCGGGAAAGTTGGTGTTGAACCCGTGGACGAAGACGATCGCCTCGCGACTGCGCGCGTCCTTGCCCGCCAGATGCGCGTTCACCGCGGCGATGAACGCGGCCCGGTCGGGGAGCCGGCCCGCCGAGACGGTCAGGAAATCCGTGGCGGGATCCGCGCGCGTGCCCCGGGGAAAAGTCACCGTCCCCTTCTCGCGCTCCGGGGGAACCGAGACGTCGAACCGGGCGAAGCCGAGCGTCTCCGACCGGTCCCGCGCGAAGATCTCGGCGGTGGCGTCGCTCGGATAGCGGGTGGTGGCGACGAGGATCGGGTGGATGGTGCCGACGGTCCCGGCCTTGGGCGCCATCACCACATGGCCGCGCGGCGTGCAGCCAGCCATCAGGACGATACCGAGCAGAAGGGTGACGATCCGTGCCGGCGTCGTCATGCTGGAAGGCTCCGTGGCGCTGTGCTGCGCCCCTGATAGCCGTTTTGGTCCCGGGGCGCTACAGCGCCGATCAGGCGTCGCGGAAGTGCTTGGAAAGCTTTAGCCCCTGGCCCTGGTAGTTCGAGCCGAGATCGCGGCCGTAGAGGATCTCCGGGCGCTCGGCCATGCGCTCGTAGACGAGCCTGCCGACGATCTGGCCGTGATCGAGGGCAAAGGGCGCCTCGTGGCAGCGGACCTCCAGAACCCCGCGCGCCCCCTGCCCGCCCGCCGGCCCGTGGCCGAAGCCCGGGTCGAAGAAGCCAGCGTAATGCACGCGGAACTCGCCGACCATGGCGAGATAGGGCGCCATCTCGGCGGCATAGTCGGGCGGCACATGCACCGCCTCGCGGCTCACCAGGATGTAGAAGGCGCCGGGATCGAGGATGATCCCGCCCCGGCCGGCGGTGACCGGCTCCCAGAAGTCGGCGGGGTCGTACTGGCCGATCCGATCGAGGTCGATCAGCCCGGTATGCGGCTTCGCCCGGTAGCCGACGAGCCCGCCCGCCCGCGACTCGAGGTCGACCGAGAAGGCGAGGCCGTTCTCGATCCGGGCCGTCCCGTCGACGAGCCGAGCCTCGCGGTCGAGGAGGGTCAGTGCCGCGTCATCGAGGCGCGCGTCGCCGCGCCGGAAGCGGATCTGGTTGAGCCGCATCCCCGGGCGCACCAGCACCGAGAAGGACCGCGGCGAGATCTCGGCATAGAGCGGCCCGGCATAGCCCGCCTCGATCCGGTCGAACTCGGTGCCGCGGTCGGTGATCAGCCGGGTGAAGAGGTCGAGCCGCCCGGTCGAGCTCTTGGCATTGGCCACCGCCGAGACGTCGCCGGACAGCGCCAGCGCCTCGGAGAGCTCCACGAGATAGACGCAGCCCTTCTCCAGCACCGCGCCGGGGCGCAGATCGATGCGGTGCATCTCGAATTCGGCCAGCCGCGCCCCGAGCGGGGCCTCGCCGGGGAGGAAGGAGGCACGCAGCCGCACCGCCTCGGTCCCGAGGCGCAGGTCGAGGCTCGCGGGCTGGATCTGGCCGTCGGCGAGCGGTGCCGCGGCACGGATCTGCCCCGCCGCGCACATGGCGGCGATCCCCTGGGACGGAATGACCCCGGGGCGGCTCTTGTCTCCGGATGGGGATTTGGTCGGGCTAGCGAGATTCGAACTCACGACCTTTCGACCCCCAGTCGAACGCGCTACCAGACTGCGCTATAGCCCGACACGAGGCGCTTTATAGCTGCGGCCTCGGCAAGGGCAAGGACAAACCGCGGCCTCAGGCGCGGGGCTCGGCCATCATCAGGACCCGCAGCGCCTCGAGCCGCACCAGCAGGTCGCGCAGCGCCGCCTTGTCCGTCACACGGGGCGGCCGGTCGTCCTGCTCGACGAGCGCGGGCGAGGCCTCGACCAGCTCGGCAAGGCTCGTCGCCCGGCCCGCCGCCGCCCTCCGGCCATCCGCGAACAGCTCGCCCTGCGGCGCCGCAGCCGCAGCCGCCGCCGGCTCGCCCCCCCGCGACGGCCGGGCCGCCGGCGCGGCGGCAGGCGGTGCCTCGGGCGCCACGACCGGGGCCACCGGCGCGGCCGCGACCTCCGCCTCGTCCTCCTCGGCCAGCGTGCCGAGGCCGATCACATGACGGATGCCGCGCTCGCGCAGGATCTTCTGCACGCCCTTGATCGTCATCCCGTCGTCGTAGAGCAGGCTGCGGATGCCGCGCAGCAGACGGATGTCCTCCGGCCGGTAATACCGCCGCCCGCCGCCGCGCTTGACCGGCTTCACCTGGGCAAAGCGCGTCTCCCAGAACCGCAGCACATGCGGCGGAACGTCCAGGGTCTCGGCAACCTCGCTGATCGTCCGGAACGCTTCTGGCGACTTGTTGTCCATCCCGGCCACGGCCTCCCGCGCTAGCGCTTGTTCCCGCTGTCCACGCGTTCCTTCATGATATGCGACGGACGGAAGGTCAGCACCCGGCGCGGCTCGATCGGAACCTCCTCGCCGGTCTTGGGATTGCGGCCGACCCGCGCCGACTTCGAGCGCACGCTGAACGTGCCGAAGGACGAGATCTTCACCGTCTCGCCGCGCACCAGCGCGTCGGACATGTGGTTGAGCACGGCCTCGACCAGCTCGGCCGATTCGTTCCGCGACAATCCGACGGCGCGGAAGACGGCCTCGCTCAGTTCCATGCGAGTCAGGGTCTTCTCACTCATGACCGTCCCCCCTTTTTTCGTCTGTGTCGCAAGACCCTAGGGGCAATGGTGAAAGCGAGTCAATAACAACGCCTTGAACCGGCGGGCGAAAGCCCATCCTACCAGCGCATGACCGCCGAGCCCCAGGCCAGCCCGCCGCCGATCGCCTCCATCAGCACGACGTCGCCGCGCCGCAGCCGGCCGTCCGCATTCGCGACCGAGAGCGCGAGCGGGATCGAGGCCGCCGAGGTGTTGCCGTGGCCCTGCACAGTGACGACCACGCGCTCCATCGGGATGCCGAGCTTGTGCGCGGTCATGGTCATGATCCGCAGGTTCGCCTGATGCGGCACCAGCCAGTCGATGTCGGCGGTGGTCAGCCCCGCGCGCGCCAGCGACGCGGCGCCGGTCTGCGCCAGCTTGACGACCGCATGCTTGAAGACCTCCTGGCCGGACATGCGCACCAGACCGGCCGTGCCGGTGGTCGACGGCCCGCCGTCCACATAGAGAAGGTCGGTGTAGCGCCCGTCCGAATTGAGGTCGGTGGCGAGGATGCCGCGGTCGGCGGAGCTGCCCTCGCCCTCGGCCGCCTCGAGGATCAGCGCCCCGGCGCCGTCGCCGAAGAGCACGCAGGTGGCGCGGTCGGTGAAATCGAGGATCCGCGAGAAGGTCTCCGCCCCGATCACCATCACCCGCCGCGCCGTGCCCGCCCGGATCATCGCATCCGCCTGGGCGAGCGCGAAGACGAAGCCCGCGCAGACCGCCTGGATGTCGAAGGCAAAGCCGCCCGCCATCCCGATCGCCCGCTGCACCTTGACCGCCGTCGCCGGGAAGGTGTTGTCGGGCGTCGCCGTCGCGAGCACGATCGCGTCGATGTCGGCCCCGGTCAGCCCGCCGTCCGCGAGGGCGGCGCGCGCCGCGGCGATGGCGAGGTCGGAGGTCGTCTCGCCGTCGGCGGCGAAATGCCGGCGCTCGATGCCGGTGCGGGTGCGGATCCACTCGTCGGTGGTGTCGAGCGTGCGCTCGAACTCGGCATTCTCGACGACCCGCTCGGGGAGGTAGTGGCCGCAGCCGCGCGGAACCGCGCGGAAAAGGCTCATGTCGCCGTCCCTTCCTGGAGGGGGGCCCGGCCGATCTCGGGAACGCCGCCCGCCACACGCGCCGCGAGCCGCTGGGCGAAGCCCTTCTCGGCGAGCTTGTAGCCGAGCCCGATCGCGGCCGAGATCGCCGTGGCGTCGGCCGAGCCGTGGCTCTTGATGACGGTGCCGTTGAGGCCGAGGAAGACCCCGCCGTTCGAGCGGCGCGGGTCGATGCGCATCTGCAGGCGCCGCAGCGAGGTCAGCGCGAAGAGCGCGCCGATCCGCGACAGCGGCGAGAAGGCGAAGGCCTCCTTCAGCAGGCCGCGGATCAGGCCGGCGGTGCCCTCGGCGGTCTTCAGCGCGACATTGCCGGTGAACCCGTCGGTCACCACGACGTCGACGCGCCCCGAGGGCAGGTCGCTGCCCTCGACATAGCCGATATAGTCGAAATCCCCCGTCGCCGCCGCCGCCGAGACAAGGCTTGCCGCCTCGTGAAGCTCGGGGCTGCCCTTGTGCTCCTCGGTGCCGACGTTCAGCAGCCCGACCCGCGGGCGCTCGAGCCCCAGCGCGTTGCGCGCATAGGACGAACCCATCAGCGCGAAGCGCAGCAGGTCCTCGGCATCGGCGCGCACATCGGCGCCGCCGTCGAGCATGACGTTGTAGCCGGCGGGATTGATGGAGGGAAACAGGACCGCGATGGCGGGGCGGTTGACCCCCGGCGCCTTGCGCAGGGCGAGCATGGCCAGCGCCATCAGCGCCCCGGTGTTGCCGCAGGAGATGGCGACGGTCGATTCGCCCGACTTCACCGTCTCGAGCGCGTTCCACATGCTCGAGCCCTCGGCCCGGCGGAGCGCGCGGGACGGCTTCTCGTCCATGGCGATGACGCCGTCGGCATGGCGGATGTCGATACGCCGGGCCAGCGCGCTGCGCGGCTTCAGGCTGCGCGACAGCGCCTCGGAATCGCCATGCACGATGAATCGCAGGCGGGGATTGGCCTTGAGCGCCTTGCCCATGCCCCGGATCACATGCGCGACGCCGCGGTCGCCTCCCATCGCGTCGATGGAAAGCACCACATCGCCGTCACCCGACGGGGCATCGGCCAGCAGCGGAGCGGTCTGGTCTGTCTCGGTCGTCATGCCGGACCAACCTTGCGCGGGCTGGACTTAGGCCGCTTCGTCGTCGAGATCGACCGTCTCAGCCTGGGCGACGACCTCGCGGCCGTCGTAATGCCCGCAGGCACCGCAGACGTGATGCGGGCGGCGCAGCTCGCCGCAGTTCGGGCAATCGTTGGGGTTCTCGGCAACCAGCCCGTCATGGGAACGGCGCATGCCGCGCTTGGCGCGCGTGACCTTGCTCTTTGGAACGGCCATGTCTCGACCTCGGTCTCCTGCGGGCTGCTGGCCCGGATCATCCTGCTGTCAGCCCCGGCGACGTAGCAGACGCGGCGCGGCATGTCACGCACACCCCGGAATCGGGCCGGCGAACGAAGCGCGGAAAATAGCGATTGCGCGGACGGGCGCAAGCCCCCTTCGCCGGATTCTCATGAGCCGCCGCCGAGCTTGTCGCGCAGCGCCGAAAGGGCCGCGAAAGGCTTCACCACATCGTCCTCCGCCGCCTCGTCCGCATCCGCCCCGCGCAGGGTGGCGCCCTCCTTGCGCGGATAGGCCGGCAGCGCGAGCGCCAGCGCCTCGGTCGCCAGAAGCCCCAGGTCGATGCGCTCGGCCAGCGGCTCGATCTCGTCGTCCTCGTCGATGCCGACCTCGCCGGACTCCCCCGCCCCCGCTGCCGCTCCGCTGACGGGCAGGTAGCGGCGGCGGACCGGCTGGTCGATGCGGGTCGTCACCGGCTCGAGCGTCACCACGCAGGGCTGGACCACGGTGGCGCCGAGCTTTCCCTCGAACTGCCAGCCCTCGGCATCCAGGGGCACGAGACGGCCGGTGAGCCGCATCTTGCGCAATGCCGTGAGCTCCATCAGCCGGGCGAGCGCGGCGATCTCGGCCGGATCGGGGGCGATGTCGAAATCGACCGCGCCATGCAGCGCGGCAAGCTCGACCACATGCGAGAATTCCGGTCTGTCCGGCGCGGCGGAGGGGGTGTCGGCCATCTTCGGTCCATCGGTCCCGGGCGGACCGGCATCGGGTCCCAAGTTCCTTGAACTTAGACCATGCGCGGGGTAGGTGAGCAAGCGGAAAGGGAGAGGCCGAGACCGGATGCCCCCGAGATCACTGCGCCTTACATGGCTGGGCTTGGCCCTTTGCACCGGGCTCGCGGCTGCCGGCTGCGCGCCCACCGTGCAGGTTCACGGCTATGTGCCCTCCGAGACGGATGTCGCCCAGATCACGCCGGGCGTCGACATGCGCAGCGATGTCGAAGCCGCGCTCGGTCGCCCCTCCTCGAGCGGGCTCGTCGCCGATTCGTCCTGGTACTACGTCCAGAGCACCGTCGAGCACCTCACCTACAACCCGCCCCGGGTGACCGACCGGACGGTGCTGGCGGTGCATTTCGACGGCAACGGCGTGGTGCGCGACGTCTCGCGCTACGGGCTCGAGCACGGCCGCATCGTGGCGCTCACCACCCGCACGACCGATACCGGCGGGCGCACGATGGGCGTGCTCGAGCAGCTCTTCGGCAACCTCCTGAACCTCGACGCCGAGCAGTTCGTGCAGTGACAGGCGCGCGGGAGCGCGCCTGCGCGCCCCGCTCAGTCGCCGTCCTTCGGCTCGAAGCTCAGCGCCACGCCGTTCATGCAGTAGCGCAGGCCCGTGGGCTGCGGCCCGTCGGGGAAGACATGCCCCAGATGCGCGTCGCAGCGCGCGCAGGTGATCTCGACGCGGCGCATCAGATGCGAGCTGTCCTCGTGCTCCTCGACCACGCCGGGCGCCACCGGGGCATAGAAGCTCGGCCAGCCGCTGCCGCTGTCATACTTGGTCGCCGCGTCGAAGAGCGGCGCGCCGCAGCTCGCGCACTGGAAGGTGCCCGGTGCCTTCGGGAAATTGTCGCCGGTGAAGGGCCGCTCGGTGCCCTTGCGACGGGTGACATGGTAGGCGAGGTCCGAAAGCTGCGCCCGCCACTCGGCGTCCGTCCTGGTGATCTTGTCGGTGCTCATCCTTGCTCCTCCGGCTGGCGGTGTGTCACGGGCTCTATATAGTCCTCCGCCACGACGATGGCAGCAGGCGCCCGGACCGGCCCGCCCCCGACAGCACCCGGCCGCGAGAGCCGCGCGGGGAACGACACCGCCCCGCCGGCCTCACTCGGCCGCCAGCTCCAGGTCGAAGGCCGCCGCGAGCAGGGTCCGGGTGTACTCGGTCTGCGGCGCCTCGAAGATCTGCCGGCTCTCGCCCGCCTCGACCACGTCGCCGTTCTGCATCACCACCACCTTGTGCGACAGCGCCCGCACCACCCGCAGGTCGTGGCTGATGAAGATATAGGCGAGCCCGTACCGCGCCTGCAGGCCGCGCAACAACTCCACGATCTGCACCTGAACCGTCATGTCGAGCGCCGAGGTCGGCTCGTCGAGCACCACAAGCTTCGGTTGCAGAATCATCGCCCGCGCGATCGCGATCCGCTGGCGCTGGCCGCCCGAGAACTCGTGCGGATAGCGGTCGGCGGTGGCCGGATCGAGCCCCACCTCGCGCAGGATCGCCGCCACCCGCGCCTCCGCCTCGCCCTCGAGCCCGTGAACGGCGAGCCCCTCGGCGACGATCTGGCCCACGGTCATGCGCGGGC
>CAZESN010000070.1:4810-12168 GCA_964514775.1 uncultured Rhodovulum sp. | reverse complement strand
GGGGCGAGACCTACGGCCTGCCGGTGGTCATGTCGAACTGCTCGAACAACTACGGGCCGTTCCACTTCCCCGAGAAGCTGATCCCGGTGGTGATCCTCAACGCCCTCGCGGGCCGCGAGATCCCGGTCTACGGCCGCGGCGAGAACGTCCGCGACTGGCTCTATGTCGAGGACCACGCCACCGCGCTTCTGGCCGTGGTCCAGCGCGGGCGGCTCGGCGAGAGCTACAACATCGGCGGCAATGCCGAGGCGAAGAACATCGACATCGTGCGCGCGATCTGCGCGATCCTCGACGAGCTGCGCCCCGGGGGCGCGCCGCACGACCGGCTGATCACCCATGTCACCGACCGCCCCGGCCACGATTTCCGCTATGCGATCGATGCCTCCAAGATCCGCGCCGAGCTCGGCTGGGAGCCCTCGGTGACCCTCGACCAGGGGCTGCGCCAGACCGTCGCCTGGTATCTCGACAACGAGCCCTGGTGGCGCGCGATCCAGGAACGCGGCCACGAGATGACACGGATCGGGCTGAAGCAGGCCAAGGGCTGATGCGCGTCCTCGTCTTCGGCACGACGGGCCAGGTGGCCCGCGAGCTTGCGCGCGGCGCCGAGGCGCGCGGCGTGACGCTCCTCGCCCTCGGCCGCGACCGGGCCGATCTCTCCGACCCGGACGCCTGTGCGGCCGCCGTCGCCGGGGCCGAGGTCGATGCGGTGATCAACGCCGCCGCCCACACGGCCGTCGACCGCGCCGAGACCGAGCCGGACCTTGCCCATGCGATCAATGCGGAGGCGCCCGGCGCGATGGCCCGCGCGGCGGCGGCGCGCGGCCTTCCCTTCGTGCATGTCTCGACCGACTACGTCTTTGACGGCAGCCCCGGCCGGCCCTGGCGCGAGGACGACGCGACCGCGCCGCTCAGCACCTACGGCGCGACCAAGCTCGCCGGTGAGCGGGCGGTGATGGCGGCGGGTGGCAACGCGGCCATCCTGCGCACCGCCTGGGTCTTCTCGGCCCATGGCGGCAACTTCGTGAAGACCATGCTGCGGCTCGGGGCCGAGCGGCCGCACCTGCGCATCGTCGACGACCAGCGCGGCGGGCCGACCGCGGCCGCCGACATCGCCGGCGCGCTCCTGACGATGGCCGGGACGCTGGCCGCGGGGCGCGGCACGCCCGGCATCTTCCATTTCGCCGGCGCGCCGGCCGTCACCTGGGCCGATTTCGCCGAAGCGATCTTCGCCGCGCGCGGCGGGCCGGCCCCCTCGATCGAACGTATCCCGTCGAGCGCCTATCCGGTGCCGGCGGAGCGGCCGAAGAACTCGGTCCTCGACTGCACCCGCATCCGCGAGGCCTACGGCATCGACCAGCCCGACTGGCGGCCGCGCCTCCTCGAGGTCATCGGAGAGCTGACATGAGCAACACCCCGGCCCGCAAGGGCATCATCCTGGCCGGCGGCTCCGGCACTCGGCTCTATCCGATCACCCATTCGCTGTCGAAGCAGCTCCTGCCGCTCTACGACAAGCCGATGATCTACTATCCGCTCTCGGCGCTGATGCTCGCCGGCCTGCGCGAGATCGCGATTATCACCACGCCCGCCGACCAGGACCAGTTCCGCCGCCTGCTCGGCGACGGCAGCCAGTGGGGGATGGAGCTCACCTATATCGCCCAGCCGAAGCCCGAGGGACTCGCCCAGGCCTATATCCTCGCCGAGGAGTTCCTGGCCGGTGCGGCCTCGACCATGGTGCTCGGCGACAACATCTTCTTCGGCCACGGCCTGCCGGATCTGCTGAACGCCGCCGGCGCCCGGCCCGAGGGCGGCACCGTCTTCGGCTACCAGGTCTCGGATCCCGAGCGCTACGGCGTCGTCGCCTTCGATCGCGAGGGCAAGGTCCTGTCGATCGAGGAAAAGCCCAAGGCGCCGAAGTCGAACTTCGCCGTCACCGGCCTCTACGTCCTCGACGGCACCGCGCCGACCCGCGCCGCCCGCGTGAAGCCGAGCGACCGGGGCGAGCTCGAGATCACCGATCTCCTGAACCAGTACCTGACCGACGGCCTCCTGCGCGTCGAGCGCATGGGGCGCGGCTATGCCTGGCTCGACACCGGGACCCATGCGAGCCTGCTCGACGCCGGCAACTTCGTACGCACCATCGAGGAGCGCCAGAACCTCAAGGTCGGCTGCCCCGAGGAGATCGCCCACGCCCAGGGCTGGATCGACACCGCCGCCCTGCGCGCGCTGGCCGAGCCCTACATGAAGACCGAATACGGCCGCTATCTCGGCCGGGTCGCCGACGGCCTCTGATACGAGGCCCCGGCGGATCGGGCACGACCGGGCGCGCCTGCGCGCGTTAACAGAGCTTTCCTGATGGTTACCCTCTCGGAATAGCCGTTTTATATCAATAAGCTGAAAAATGGGCACGCGTGCCCACCCCGTGCCGGGCACACTCCGGCCTCATCCCGGGCCCCCCGCGCGCCAGGCCGCCCAGGCCTCCGGCGTGTCGAGGTCGATCACCGCGGCGCGGCCACCGGTGGTGACGTCGGTGACGAACTCGGCCGCCTCGAGCAGCAGCTCGCGCGCCCCCCGGTCCCCGCGCAGGCCGGCGAGCGATTCGAAGAACCGCCGCCCGAACAGCACCGGATGCCCCGGCACGCCGTCCACCGTCACCGCCCGGCAGATCTCGCGCCCCTCGGTCGGGTCGAAGGCCGCGATCAGCCGGTCGATGTCGCGCGCCGACACCTCCGGCATGTCGGCGAGCAGCACCACCACCGCGTCGGTTTCGGCTGGGATCGCGCTCAGACCCGCCCGCAGCGACGCGGCCATGCCCTCGGCCCAGTCCGGCGCCTCGACGATCCGCACGCCCGTGCCCGCCAGCGCCACCGCGCGGCCGGCCGCAGCGGGCGGCAGCACCGCGACCACCTCGCCCGCCTGGCTCACCCGCGCCGCCTCGGCCGCGTGACGCAGGAGCGGCCGGCCATCCGCCAGCGGCTCGAGCAGCTTGTCGCGCCCGCGCATCCGCCGCCCCGCACCCGCGGCGAGCAGGATCGCCGCCACCCGCGGCCGCGCCGGCGCCGGTCCCGGCGCGGCGCCTGCCCGGGGCTGGGTCCGGGTCGGGATCTCCTTGAGAAGCCCGCCCACCCCCATGCCGGCGATATCATCCCCGGTGACGGCGATGCCCGCCGCGAGCCGCTCGAGCACCCAGTCCGCCCCGTTCAGCGCCGGCGCCCGCACGCAGCCGGGCAGCCCGACCACCGGCCGCCCCTCCAACCTCCCGATGAACAGCAGGTTCCCCGGATCGACCGGCATGCCGAACCGCTCGACCGTCCCCCCCGCCGCGATCACCGCCGCCGGGCAGACGTCGTCGATGTCGGAGGTCGCCGAGCCGCCGAGCACCAGCACCAGGTCGCCGCCGGCCTCCGCCAGCGCCGCCGCGACCGCCCCGGTCTCATGGGGCACCACCGCCGGCTCGGCCGCGAGGCCGGAGCCGAGCGCCGCCAGCCGGGTGGCGATCGCCTCCCGGCCCTTGGCGATGAGGCTCTCCTTCAGCCCCCGGGTCCGCGTCAGGATCAGGCTGGCGCGGCGCGGCCGGAACGGGGCGACCCGCACCGCCCCCGCACCCACCGCGCCGATCGCGCGCGCCACCGCCGCCCGGGGCACGCCGTAGGGAATGATCTTGACGGTCCCGACCATCTGCCGCGGCGCCACCCGGGCCCAGTCGGCGAGGGTCGCGAGCGTGATCGCCGGATCCACCGCGTTCAGCGCATCGACCGCGCCCCGGTCCACCCGCACGAGCCCCGCCGCCTCGGCGAAGAGATTGACCCGGCCGGTGAACGGCGCCGAGACCGCGATCCCGGCGGCTTCCGGATCCGGCACCAGCCCGGCGGCGACCGCCTCGGCCGCCGCATCCTCGCCCAGATCGTCCGGGTCGAGCCGGGCGACGATCACATCCCCGACCCCGGCCTCCGCGAGCAAGGCGATCTCGGCCCCCGACAGCCTGCGCCCCTTCTTCAGCCGCAACCCGCCCGCGGTGAGTGAATGGGCGAGCACGGCTCCCTCGGCCTCGGCCACCGGAACCGGACCGAAGCGCATGTCAGGGCCGGGTCTCGGGGCGGCGCAGCCGCTCGGTCACCTGCGCGAGGATCGACACCGCGATCTCGGCCGGCGACCGCGCGCCGATGTCGGCGCCGACGGGGGCGTGGATGCGCGCGATCTCGGCGGGCGAGAAGCCGGCCGCCGCCAGACGATCGACGCGCTTCGCGTGCGTGCGCCCCGACCCCAGGCAGCCGAGATAGAAGACCGGCGCGCGCAGCGCCGTCATGATCGCGGGATCGTCGAGCTTGGGATCGTGGGTGAGGGTGACGAGCGCGGTCCGGGCATCGAGGCCGAACTCCGCCAGCGCCGCATCGGGCCAGTCGTGCAGAAGCCGGGTGTCCGGGAACCGCGCCGCACTGGCGAAGGCCTCGCGCGGGTCGACCACCGCCACGTCGTAGCCGGCGAGCCGCGCCATCGGCACCAGCGCCTGGGCGATATGGACCGCGCCCACCACGGCCATGCGCAGCGGCGGATTGTGGATGCCGAGGAACCAGTCGCCGGCGAAGCCCGACCGGTCGGCATGCATAAAGGTCTCGGCCTCGGACCAGAGCGGGTCCTGCGGCCCGTCGACGAGCCGCCGCTCCCAGGTCCCGGGCTTCACGGCCCAGGCCACCGGCCGGCGCGCGGCCCGCGCTTCGACCAGCGCCTCGAGCTCGGCAGCCCCCGGCCCGTCGCCGAGGCCGACCGGCTCGACCATCACCCGGATCGTGCCGCCGCAGGCGAGGCCGACGGCAAAGGCCTCGGCATCCGAGACCCCGTAGGTCAGCAGGCGCGGCCTTCCGTCCTCCATCGCCTCGAGCGCCTCGGCGACCACCGCCCCCTCGACGCAGCCCCCCGACACCGAGCCCGCCATCCCGGCCTCGTCGGTCACCGCGAGCTGCGAGCCCCTCGGCCGCGGCGCCGATCCCCAGGTCTCGACGACGGTCGCGAGCGCGACACGGCGGCCGGACCGCAGCCAGCCGAGCGCGGTTTCCGGGATCTGATCTGGTGCGGCGATATCCATGTCGGCCTCCCGCGCGCATCATAGCGGGGGTGGGGACGGAGGAAAGTCCCCGCTATGATGCGCATGAAAAGGCCGGCGCGGTTGCCCGCGCCGGCAGTTGCCACTCGGAAGGAACGGTGGGAGGGAACGGTGGGAGTGTCGTCAGCCCTCGTAGTCGGGCAGCGCCGCGAGGGCATCCTGGGTCAGGCTGGTGCGCAGCATCGTCCGGCCATCGGCGTCACGGAACACCTCGACCTGGTCGAGACCGATCAGCGCCTGCGACCGGCCGAAGCCGAGGAAGCCGCCGAACTCGGCGACGATGCCGTCGACTGAGCCGTCCGCCGCGAGCACGACGTCGCCGACGGTGGCGACCTGGGCGTCATCCATGGTGCTGCGGATGTCGGAGCCGATCAGCTCCTCGGCCGAAACGGTCTCGATGCCGATCGGGCTCCAGTCCTCGACGAAGGTCTCGCCCATCCCGTCCGCCGGGGGAACGGCCGGCTCCATCCCGAGCGCCGGGGCGTCCATCTGCTGCTCGCCCGGCGCCGGAATGATGTCGGTGGCGGGCGGTTCCTGCGCCGTTGCGGAGGTGGCGACGAGAAGGCCGGCAACGGCGGTCGAGGCAAGAAATGTCTTGAGCATGTCGAGCTCCTTCTGCTGCGGGCGGACCTGTCCCGTCCGGCGCGGGCCGGTGCGGGAGCCTTCCTGTCCGGGAAGGCATCTGCCCTTGGGTTACGGGAGGAAAACGCCCCTGCCGGGGTCCGGTTCCTCGGTTGCGCCGGGGTGCGCGGGGAACCGCACAAACCCGCCGGCGCAACCGGAACGAGGTCAGGCCGACAGGGACAGCGCCCAGTCGATCTGCTGATAGGACCGCGCGATCGCGGCCGCGTCACCGCGGTGGAAGTCCTCGCCCCCGCCGCTCACGAGCGCCTCGAGACGGGCCCGGGCGCGTGAGACACGGCTCTTCACCGTGCCGACCGGCGCGCCGAGGATCTCGGCGGCCTGCTCGTAGCTGAAATCGCTGACGCCGATGAGCAGAAGCGCCTCGCGCTGGTCCTCGGGCAGGATCTGGAGCGCGCAGAGGAAGTCCTCGAAGGCGAGCGTCCCGTCGTGATGCGGTCCGGTCGCGAGGCGCGCGGCCTCGGTGCCGTCGGGATCGGGCACCTCGCGGCGGCGCCGGCGGCCCTCGGAATAGTACTGGTTGCGCAGAATGGTCACCAGCCAGGCGTGGAGGTTGGTGCCCGACCTGAATTTTTCCCGATGCGCGATGGCCTTGACGAGTGTCTCCTGAACGAGGTCGTCGGCACGGTCGCGGTTGCCGCTGAGTGAGCGCGCGAAGGCGCGGAGCATGGGAATGGCGGCGACGAGATCTTCCTTTTTGAACCCGATGGTCACGGTGGATCCTCCTCCTCCGGTTCATCGAGCCGATCGAGCTGATCGGCGAGGTTGCGCATACGCTCCGGTATTTCTTCGCGCAGAATATCGTCCCGAACCCTGCGCAGGTGTCCGGATATCCAGTCGTCGTCAACGTCGGCTGAGCCTTGACCCGGATCCGACGCTTCCTCCCGGTTGCGTTTCGCCACCCTGCCTCCCTGCTTCGATGTGGCCCGGCTGGGGGTGTCCTTATGGATCTCGAATATAGGCATCTAACAATACACCGGCCAGAAGACTCCGGCCGGTGCGCAAAATCCCGCTTGTTTCCGGCCGAAGCCCTCAGGGCGTCACCGCCACGACCCGGCTCCACTCAGTTGATTCACAGGGGCTTTCTTACTGCCTCGCCATCCAGTCGTCGACCGCGCGTTCGGCATCTTCCTTCGTCTTGCCGTAGCGCTGCTGGATCAGTCCGGCGATCTCCTCGCGACGCCCCTCGATCTTGTCGAGGTCGTCGTCGGTGAGATCGCCCCACTGCTGCTTGACCTTGCCCTTGTACTCTTTCCACTTGCCGGAAATCTGATCCCAGTTCATGTCATGTGCTCCTTCTCAATGACGGATGTACCGGGTCAACGCCGCATGGGCCTCAGCCGTTCCCCTCGCGTTCCAGCACCCGGCCAAGTCGCGCCAGTCCGGCGCGCTTGAGGAGCGGGCGCAGCGGCTGCGCGCGGCCGGAGATCGCCTCGGCCCGCGCCCGGACCCGCCCGGCGACCGCGGCCAGATCGTGCCCCTCCGCCGCCAGATCGCAGAGAAAGCCGTCCGCGTCGCACGGCAGGATCCCGTGCCGCGCCAGCGTCCGCGCCGGAAAGTCGCGGCGGTTCGAGGTGACCAGCACCGCGGCGGCGATCAACGCGATCGCCACCAGCAG
>CAZESN010000070.1:0-4800 GCA_964514775.1 uncultured Rhodovulum sp. | reverse complement strand
CACCTCCGCCCCGCCGTCGATCGCCGCCGCGAGCACGTGCCGGTCGTCGGGATCCGGCAGCGACAGCGTCGCGACGAATTCCGGCAGGGGTGCCACCTCCGCCTCCGGCCAGGCCGCGCGCATCGCCGCGATCTCCGCCCGCGCGACGGCCTCGGCGCCCTCGGGCAGCCGGCGGGTGGCGCGCGCCCATTCCTCGAGGATCCGCACCGACCAGACCGGCGCGAACACCCCGTCCGACGCCGCGCCGAGCAGCATCTCGCGCATCACCGTGGGCATCAGCACGCAGGCGTCGAGGGCTGCCTTCACCCGTCGAGCCGCAGGAAGAGCGCCTTGAGATAGGCGGTCTCCGCCAGCCCCGGATGCACCGGATGGTCGGGCCCGGCGCCGCCCGTGTGCAGGATCTGCGCCCGCCGCCCCGCCCGGCCGATCCCGCGCAGGGAGGCGGCGCGGAACTTCGCCAGATCCGCTGCGTGGCTGCACGAGCAGAGCACCAGGAACCCTCCGGGCTCGACCAGCGGCGCGGCCAGCCGGGCGACGCGCTCATAGGCCCGCAGGCCCGCCTCGAGCGCCCCCTTGCTCGGCGCGAAGGCCGGAGGGTCGCAGACCACCACGCCGAAGGCCGCGCCTTCCGCGCCGAGTCCCGCCAACACGTCGAAGGCATCCCCCCGCCGCGCCGCGAACCGCTCGGCCACGCCCCCCGCCCCGGCACCCCGCGCCGCGAGATCGAGCGCCGGCTGCGAGCCATCGACCGCCAGAACCGACCGCGCCCCGGCCGCGAGTGCCGCGAGGCCGAAGCCGCCGACATGGGCGAACACGTCGATCACCGACCGCCCCCGCGCCAGCCGCGCGGCGAAGGCGTGGTTCGGCCGCTGGTCGAAATAGAGCCCGGTCTTCTGCCCGCCGATCAGATCGGCGAAATAGGTCGCCCCGTTCATCGGAACCGCCACCGGCCCGTCGAGCCCGCCGGCGACGACCCGCGTCTCCTCGGCCAGCCCCTCGAGCGCCCGCGCCCGGCCGCTGCCGTTCACCACCACCGTCCCGACCCCGGTCACCTCGCAGAGCGCCGGCACCAGCTCATCGAGCCGCGCATCCGCCCAGGCCGCGTTCGGCTGGATCACCGCGGCCTCCCCGAACCGGTCGATGACGACGCCGGGCAGCCCGTCCGCCTCGGCATGGACCAGCCGGTAGAAGGGCGCATCGAACATGGCCTCGCGCAGGCTGAGCGCCCGGGAAAGCCGCGCCGCGAACCAGTCGCGCCCGACCTCGGCGCCGGGATCGAGATCGAGCACCCGGACCGGGATCTTAGAGGCGGGGTTGAAGGCGGCCAGCGCCAGCGCCGCACGCTCGCTGTCCTGAACCTCGACGACGCTGCCCGCCGGGATCGCCCGCGTGCGCCGGTCGAGCACCACCTGATCGGCATAGAGCCAGGGCGCATCGCCCCGGCGCAGCGGCTGCGGCGCCACGTTGGGCCGCAGCCGGACGACCGGCCGCCCCCCGCCCGCCTGATCCGCGCCCGCCTGATCCTCGCGCACGACCTCCTCGCTCACGACACCGCCCCCGCGCGCGGCAGCAGATGGCGCAGATACCGCGCCTCGAGCCGGCGGAAGACCATCACCAGCAGGAAGGTGATCGCCATGTAGAGCACGGCCGCGGTCAGGATCCCCTCATAGGCGAGGTAGAAGCGCGCGTTCAGCGTCCGCCCCACCCCGAGGATGTCCTGAAGCGTGATGACGCTCGCCACCACCGATCCGTGCAGCATGAAGACCACCTCGTTGCCGTATTGCGGCAGTGCCCGCCGCAGCGCCGACGGGACCACCACCAGCCGGTCGATCAGCCAGGGCGAAAGGCCGAGCGCCCGTGCCGCCTCGACCTCGCCCTTCGGTGTGGTCTCGATCGCGCCCCGGACGATCTCGGTCCCGTAGGCGCCGGAATTGAGCGAAAAGGCGATCACCGCACACCACCAGGGATCGCGCAGGAAGGCCCATGCCCAGCTCGCACGGATCCAGTCGAACTGCGACAGGCCATAGTAGACGAGATAGGTCTGCACAAGCAGCGGCGTGCCCCGGAAGAGGTACACGTACCCGTTGATCGCCGGCGACACCCAGGGCACCCGCCGCGCCCGGGCGATGCCCGCCGGCAGCGCGATCACGAAGCCGACGGCGACGGCGATGGCGGTGAGCTGGAGCGTCATCCAGACGCCCTGCGCGAAGAGGTGCCAGTGAGCGAGCACCAGATCAACGCGCATGGCGTGCCTCCAGCCGTTCGAAGATCATGGTCGAGACCCAGGTGATCAGGAGATAGACCGCGAGCACCGCCACGAAGAAGACGAAGGGCTCGCGCACGGTCTTGCCCGCATCATTGGCGAGGCCGACCAGGTCCTCGAGCCCGATCACCGAGACGACGGCGGTCGACTTCACCAGCACCTGCCAGACATTCGCATAGCCCGGCAGCGCGAAGCGGACGAGCTGCGGCACCACCACCTTCCAGAGCAGCACCGGCCCGCGCAGGCCGAGCGCGCGCGCGGCCTCCACCTGCCCGCGCGGCACGGTCAAGTAGGCGCCGCGGAAGGTCTCGGCGAGATAGGCGCCATAGATGAAGCCGATGGCGATCACCCCGGCCCAGAAGGCCGAGAGGCTGACCGGGGGCGCGCCGATGGCGTTGAGGGTCACGTTCACCAGCCGCTGCCCGCCGAAGAAGACGAGCAGCAGCATCACCAGATCCGGAACGCCCCGGACCACGGTCGTATAGGCGAGCGCCGCCGCCCCGCCGACACCGCCGCGCACCCGGCCCAGCGCGCCGAGCGCGCCGAGCACGGTGGCGAGCGCCAGCGACAGGACCGCGAGCGCGATGGTGACGAGGGCGCCGCTGGCCAGCAGCGGCGCGTAGCGGACGAGGTGCTCCACCCCCGGGGCTGCCGTCAGGCGATCCGCCCGATCGCCATGTCAGTCGCCATAGATGTTGAAGTCGAAGTACTTCGCCGCGATCTCGTCGTAGACGCCGCTGGCGCGGATGTCCTGGATCGCCTGGCTGAAGCGGTCGCGCAGCTCGGTGTCCGCCTGGCGCACGCCCACGCCGGGCCCCGAGCCGTGGATCGCCGGATCGACATGGGTGCCGCCGAGCTGGGCAAAGCCCGCGCCCTGCGGCGTCTTCAGGAAGCCGTCGATCAGCGCGATGCTGTCGGCGATGGTCGCGTCGATCCGCCCGCTGATCAGGTCGAGATAGGCCTCGTCCTGCGTGGCATAGAGCGCGAGGTTCGTCTGCGGATAATGCGCGTCCATATAGGCGTGATGGATCGTGCCGCGCTGCACGCCCACGGTCTTGCTGGCCATGTCCTCGACCGAATCGGTGAAGTCGGCGCCTTCCTTGGCCGCGAAGATCGCCGGGGTCTGGTAGTACTTCTCCGAGAAGTCGATGACCTGGCGGCGCTCTTCGGTCGCGGACATCGAGGCGATGATGCCGTCGCACTTGCGCTCGAGCAGCGCGGGGATGATCCCGTCCCAGTCGACCTTGACCAGCGTGCAGTCCTCGCCCATCGCCTCGCAGAGCGCATGGGTGATGTCGATGTCGAAGCCGACGACCGATCCGTCGGGGGCGGTTTCCGAGAACGGCGGATAGGCACCCTCGACGCAGATGTTGAGCGCGAGCGCCGGGCCCGCCGCTGCAAGGCCGGCAACCACCATGGCCGGGCCGAGAAAACGCTTCATGTCCAAGCTCCCTGTTTTCTGCGGACCAGCTAAGATCACGTCCACGGCGCGGTCAAGGCAGCAGGACCGGCGCCCCGCCGCGCGCAATCGCCGCGCCCGGCAGCGCGGGCCGGCGGCCGGGCCGAATCCCTACCCCGCATCTGGTCCCGTCGGGGCCGCCCCGGCCGTCGGGGCCCCATATCTTGCGATCGGCCGCCGCAGGCGGGCCCCAAGTGTTAAAAAGGGTTGCGGGTGGGTTAACGAGAATGGCAATTTCTTTTCATATCAGTATGTTGACCTGCGGTGACACAGTGCCACCGGCCGTGTCACCCCCCGCGCCCGCCTGAATGTCGCGTCTCATCATGGGCCAGGCAGTACTGGCGCCCCGGCCATCCACCCCATATATCCCCGT
Source organism: uncultured Rhodovulum sp. (assembly GCA_964514775.1). Classification (GTDB taxonomy): domain Bacteria; phylum Pseudomonadota; class Alphaproteobacteria; order Rhodobacterales; family Rhodobacteraceae; genus Amaricoccus. The sequence continues at coordinate 705 of CAZESN010000070.1, read as the reverse complement.
CGCGATACGGGAGAGACCATGGCACAGGACAGCACATTCCCCGGCTGGCACGGCACGACCATCATCGGCGTCCGCAAGGGCGGGCGCGTGGTGGTGGCCGGCGACGGCCAGGTCAGCCTCGGGCCGACCGTGCTCAAGGGCACGGCGCGCAAGGTCCGGCGGATCGAGCCCGGCGGCAAGCCGGTGCTCGTCGGCTTCGCCGGCTCGACGGCGGATGCCTTCACCCTGCTCGAGCGCCTCGAGAAGAAGCTCGAGGCCGCCCCCGGCCAGATCGCGCGGGCCTGCGTCGAGCTTGCCAAGGACTGGCGCACCGACAAGTATCTGCGCAATCTCGAGGCGATGCTGATCGTCAGCGACGGCCACGACCTCCTGGTCGTCACCGGCGCCGGCGACGTGCTCGAGCCCGAGCACGACGTCGCCGCGATCGGATCGGGCGGCAACTTCGCGCTGGCGGCGGCGCGCGCGCTGATGGACACCGACCTCGACGCCGAGGCGGTCGCCCGCCGCGCCATGGCCATCGCCGCCGAGATCTGCGTCTACACCAACGGCAACATCACGCTGGAGAGCCTGCCGGCATGACCGACCTCACCCCCCGCGAGATCGTCTCCGAACTCGACCGCTTCATCATCGGCCAGGCCGATGCCAAGCGCGCGGTCGCCATTGCGCTGCGCAATCGCTGGCGGCGGTTGCAGCTCGACGAAAAGA
>CAZESN010000069.1:6466-12330 GCA_964514775.1 uncultured Rhodovulum sp. | reverse complement strand
GGTCGGGGACCTGCGGCGCGGTGCCGGTGAGATCGACGGTGATCTCGTCGCCCGCGACCGTCACCGCGACCTTGAGGGCGAGGTCGCGCCGCATCGGGTTCGGGTCGTCCGAATAGCCGTCGTAGACGCCTTCGGCCGTATAGGTCCCGTCGGGCACGGCGCGGATCGCGTCGCGCATCAGCCGCTCGGAATAGTCCATGAGGTCGGCGGCGGCGGCGTTGATCGCGTCGATCCCGTAGCGGTCGGCCAGTTCCAGGAAGCGGGCGGCACCGATCTCGGCGGCCTTGATCTGCGCCTCCATGTCGCCGACCACCAGATCGGGCGCGCGGATGTTGTCGCGCAGGATCGTCCAGACGGCCGCATTGGTGCGGCCCTCGTCCACGACCTTGATCGCCTTGAACTGCAGGCCTTCGGCATAGGCGTCGACCGCCTCGACGATGCCGGCGCTGCCCGGTGTGGCTGCGCCGATATCGAGATGGTGTGCCGTGGTCACCGAGAAGGCGACGAGTTTGCCCTCGATGAAGATCGGCACGGTGAACGAGATGTCGGGCCCGTGCGAGGCGCCGCCGTAGGGATCGTTGTGCAGGATCACGTCACCGGGGCGGATCTCCTCGCCGCGGGCGGCCATCGCGCGTCTGATGCCGCGGATGTAGCCCGGGATGGGCCCGGACTGCAGCGGCGTCGACATCTTGCATTCGCAGAGCTGGTTGCCCTCGGCATCGGTCAGCGCCGCGCCGAAATCCTCGGATTCGCGGATGATGCTCGAGTAGCTCATGCGCATGAGCTTGTGGCCCATCTCGATGGCGATGTTCTCGAGCGCGCCCTGGATGACGGCCGCGGTGATCGGGTCGATGGAGGCGGTCATGCCGGGTCTCCCAGGGTGATGATCATGCTGCCGGTGGGATGGACCTCGGCCGTGGCGCCCGGCGGGATCACGGTGGTGGAATCGCTCTGGAGCACGATGGCGGGGCCGGGGAAGGGCTCGCCCACGGGCAGGCGGCGGCGGTCGTAGAAGGTCGTCTCGAAGCTCGAGAGCTGGCCGCCTGTGCGGAAGACGCAGGCGCCGCTGCGCAGCCGCGCCTCGTCGAGCGAGCCGCCCTTGACCGGACGCAGGGCCTTCAGCTTGTCGATCTGGCCGATGCCGATGACCTTGACGTTGACGATCTCGATCGGGCTGGCGCGGAAGGCGTGGCCGTATTCGGCGGCATGGAGGGCGTGGAACTCCTCCCAGACCGCCGCGAGGCTGGTGGCGTCGATGGTGCCGAGCGGCAGCGACACGCGCAGCTCGTAGCCCTGGCCGACGTAGCGCAGATCGCCCGCGCGCTCGAAGCGCACGGCGGCGGCGTCGATATGATCGGCGGCAAAGCGGGCTGCGAGATCGGCCTCCATGGCCTCGAGATCGGCATTCAGCCGCGCGAGATCGACGCCGGTCGAGACCTGGAACTGGGTGCGGGTGGCGTCGTATTTCACGTCCGTGGTCAGGAGGCCCATGGCGGAGGTGATGCCGGGGTAGGGCGGCACGATCACCTCGGTCACGCCGAGCATGGCGGCGACCTCGGCCCCGTGCAGCGGGCCTGCGCCGCCGAAGGCCGCCAGTGCGAAGCCTCGGGGGTCGATGCCCTTCTGAATGGTGCGCGAGCGGATGGCATTGGCCATGTTGGCGTTGATGACGGTCAGGATGCCTTCGGCTGCCTCCTCCAGGGTCATGCCGAGCGTGTCGGCGAGGCCCTGGACGGCGGTGCGCGCGGCCTCGGCGTCGAGGGTCATCCCGCCGCCGAGGAAGTCGTCGGCGTCGAGCCGGCCGAGGACGAGATTGGCGTCGGTGACGGTGGGCTCGGTGCCGCCCTTGCCGTAGGCGGCGGGGCCCGGCACGGCGCCGGCGCTGCGCGGGCCGACGCGGAAGGCGCCGCCGCGGTCGAGATGGGCGATCGAGCCGCCGCCGGCGCCGATCGTGTGGATGTCGATCATCGGCGAGAGGAGCGGGAAGCCCGCGATGGACGACGAGCGCGCATCGGTCTCGGCATAGGTGCCGTCGACGATCAGGCCGATATCGGCGGAGGTGCCGCCGATGTCGAAGGTGATGATCCGGTTGCGGCCGAGCTGTTCGCCGACCCAGGCGCCGCCGAGCACGCCGGCGGCAAGGCCCGAGAGCAGGGTCAGCGTCGGCTTCTCGGCCACCATGCTGGCGGTGGCGACGCCGCCGTTCGAGGCCATGATGCGCAGCTCGCCCGATACGCCGGCGTCGGCCAGCGCCTTCTCCAGCCGGGCGATGTATTCGCCGACCTTGGGGCCGATGAAGGCGGCGAGTGCGGCTGTGGTGAAGCGCTCGAACTCGCGGAACTGCGGCGCCACGAAGGAGGAGGTGGTGACGAAGGCCTCGGGCATCACCTCGGCCACGATGGCGCGGGCGCGCTCCTCGTGGGCGGGGTTGAGGTAGGAGAAGAGGAAGCAGATCGCGACGGAGGAGACGCCCTCGGCCTTCAGCTCCTCGGCGGCGGCGCGGATCGCGTCCTCGTCGAGCGGGACGATCTCGGCGCCCGTGGGGGGCGCGAGACGGCCGGGCACGGTCTTGCGGTGGCGGCGCTTGACCAGCGGGCGGTCCTGCCAGGGCAGTTCCTGGCGGATCGAATAGTGCTGGACCCGCTGGTGGCGGCCGATGTGGATGATGTCGCGGAAGCCCTCGTTGGTGATCATGCCCGCGTCCACGCCCTTGTGCTCGAGCACGGCGTTGGTGGCGGTGGTGGTGCCGTGGAAGACGTAGTCGATCTGGCCCGGCGCTACGCCGACGCCCTCGCAGAGCTCGAGCACCCCCTGCAGCACGCCGCGCGAGGGGTCGTCCGGCGTGGTCGCCACCTTGTGGATGTCGAGCGCGCCGGTGGCGAGGTCGCAATAGACGAGGTCGGTGAAAGTGCCGCCCACGTCGACGCCGATGGTCTTCATGTATCTTCCCTCAGGCCGGGCGGTGACACAGTGTCACCGGGAGCAAGCCTCTGAAATCATTGGTTTCCGAAGTCTGCCCTGAGTTATCCACAGGCAACTTCCCGGTGTCACGCCGGCGCGAAGCCGGAGAACGAGCCGGTGTATTCCTTGGCGAGCGGCCGGGCGTAGCCCTGGCGCTTCGAGGTTCCGAGGCCGAGCCCGACCAGCGCCTCGACGAGCTTCACGCCCGCCGACACGCCGTCGATCGCCGGCGCCCCGATCTCGCGCGTGACCTTCGCCATCAGGTCGGACATGCCGCCGCAGCCGAGCAGCACGGCGTCGGCATGGTCTTCCTCGATCGCGCGGCGGCATTCCTCGATCACCCGGGCCTGGGCGTTCGAGCCTTCCTCCTCGAGCGCGAGCACGGGGATGTCGGCCATGCGGATCGAGCGGCAGCGGTGGTGCATGCCGTAGGCATGCACCAGATGCTCCATGATCGGACGCGAGCGCTCCAGCGTCGAGACGATGGAGAAGCCCGTGCCGGTCAGGCTCGCGGCATGCATCGCCGCCTCGGCGATGCCGATGACGGGGCCGCGCGCGATCTCGCGCGCGGCATTGAGGCCGGGATCGCCGAAACAGGCGATGACATAGCCGTCGAAGCCCTCGGCCTCGCCCTTGCGGACCTCATCGATCACGCCGACGGCGGCGAAGGCCTCGTCGTAGAAGCCCTCGATGGAGACGGGACCCATGCCGGGCGAGACTGCGACGATCTCGGTCCCCGGGGCTGCGACCGCACGGGCCGCGTCGCCGATCTTCTCGGTCATGGACCAGGTGGTGTTCGGATTGATCACCTTGATCTTCATGGGTTTTCCCTCCCCTTTCTTTCCGGTCAGTCGTAGAGCTCGGAAATGATGCCGTAGTTCTGCGGCTGGCGGTGCCTGCGGAAGTTGAAGATCTCGCCCCGGATATGGGCGCAGGCGTCGAGATCGCAGACGGCGGTGATCACCTCGTCCTCGAGCGTCGAGGACATGGCCACGATCTCGCCGGTGGGCGCGGTGATGCAGGAATGGCCAAGCAGCATCGAGCCTTCCTCCATGCCGGCCTTGGCCGCCGCCGCGCCCCAGGCGCCGTTCTGGTAGGAGCCGGCCTGGATCGAGAGCAGGTGGTGGAAGGAGTTCAGGTGGTCGTGCTGGGGCACCGGCGGGTTATGGGTGGGGGTGTTGTAGCCGCCGCAGATCAGCTCGGCGCCCTTCAGCCCCATGACCCGCCAGGTCTCGGGCCAGCGGCGGTCGTTGCAGATGAACATGCCGATCTTGGTGTCGTCGACGTCATAGACCGGGAAGCCGAGGTTGCCGGGCTCGAAGTAGCGCTTCTCCAGATGCTGCCAGGGGCGGTAATCCTCGTATTCCGAGTGGCCGGGCAGGTGGATCTTGCGGTACTTGCCGACGATCTCGCCCTTGCGGTTGACGACGATCGAGGTGTTGAAATGGCGGGTGCGGCCGTCTTCCTCGGCCAGCTCGGCGTAGCCGATGTTGAAGCCGACCCCCAGACGCGCCGCGGCGTCGAAAAGCGGGCGGGTCGCGGCGTTCGGCATTTCCTTCTCGAACCAGGCGTCGATCTCGGCCTGGTCCTCGAAGAGCCAGCGCGGGAAGAAGGTGGTCAGCGTCAGCTCGGGAAAGACCACGAAGGTCGATCCGCGCCCCGCCGCTTCCTCGAGCATCGCCACAAGGCGTGCGACCACCTGGTCGCGGGTTTCCGCGCGGGCGATCGGGCCGGTCTGGGCGACGGCGAGATTCAGTTTCCTCGTCATTTCTTCTTATCCTTCGGTCATTCTGGCGGGCTCAGCCGCCGAGGTAGAGGGCGCGCACATGCGCATTGTCGAGCAGGTCGGCGGAGGGACCCTCCAGCCCGATGCTGCCGGTCTCGAGCACGTAGCCGTACTGGCTGATCCGGAGCGCCATCCGCGAGTTCTGCTCGACCAGGATCACGCTCACGCCTTCCTCGCGGTTGATCTCGAGGATCAGCCGCGCGATGTCGCGCACCACCAGCGGCGCGAGGCCGAGCGAGGGTTCGTCGAGCAGCAAGAGCTTCGGCCGGGTCATCAGTGCGCGGCCGATCACCAGCATCTCCTGCTCGCCGCCCGAGAGCGTGCCCGCGTTCTGGCGCAGCCGCTCGCGCAGGCGCGGGAAGCGGTTGAGGATCCGCTCATAGTCGCTGGCGATGGCGGCCTTGTCGCGGCGGGTGTAGGCGCCCATCATCAGGTTGTCGCGCACGCTCATGTAGGGAAAGACCCGCCGGCCTTCGGGCACCATGGCGATGCCGCGCTCGACGAGCTTGCCCGGGGGCAGACGGTCGATGCGCGCGCCCTCGTACCAGATCTCGCCCGCGCCCGGGCGCTTGAGGCCGGTGATGGCCTTGAGCGTGGTGGACTTGCCGGCGCCGTTCGCGCCGATCAGCGCCACGATCTGGCCCTGGTCGAAGCCGATCGACACGTCGCGCAGGGCGGCCACCTTGTCGTAGGAGACGGTCAGGCCGCGGGCCTCGAAATAGCGCGTGCTCAATGCCCCAGCTCCTCGTCGTCCACCCCGAGATAGGCCGCGATCACCGCCTCGTCGGCGCGGATGCTCCCGGGGTCGCCCTCCGCGATCTTCGAGCCGAAGCTCAGCACCACGATCCGGTCCGAGATCCGCATCACCGCGCGCATGTCGTGTTCGACGAGCAGGACGGTGATCCCGCGCCGGCGGATGCCGTCGACCATCTCGACCGCGCGGTCGGTCTCGTCGGGGTTCATGCCGGCGAAGGGCTCGTCGAGCAGCAGGAGCCGCGGTCGCGCCGCCATGGCGATCGCGATGCCGAGCGCGCGCAGGTAGCCGTGCGGCAGGTTGACGGCGAGCTCTTCCTTGACATGGCCGAGGCCGAGATCCTCGACTATCTCGGCCTCGGCC
>CAZESN010000069.1:0-6456 GCA_964514775.1 uncultured Rhodovulum sp. | reverse complement strand
ACCAAAGCCCATATCCGTTTCGATATAGCGCGTCCGGTGGACCTCATTATTTGTCGCCATGACATGGCGCAGGCCCCGCGCAGACAGCGGCGCGAACATATCCAGCGTGCGCGCATCGGGCAGATCATCCTGCCGGAACCAGTAGTCGAGGATCTCGGCGGCGCTGTCGCGGATGCGGCGGTGGTCGTGCTGCGCGGTGGGCGTGCCGAAGAAGATGCCGAGCGGCCCGGCCTTGAGGCCGAGCTGATGGGCTACGACGACGTTCTCGAGCGCGGTCATCTCCTTGAAGACGGTGGTCTCCTGGAAGGTGCGCACGATGCCCATGCGCGCCACCTTGTGGGGCTTGAGGCCGCTCACCTGCTGGCCGTCGAAGCGCACCTGGCCCTGGGTCGGTTTCAGGAAGGAGGCGATCAGCTTGAAGAGCGTCGACTTGCCGGCGCCGTTCGGACCGATCACCGAGCAGATCTGCCCCTCCTCCACCGAGAAGCTCACGTCGTTGACCGCGGTCAGGCCGCCGAACTTCTTGGTCAGGCCGTTGATCTCGAGCAGGCTCATCGGCGGCCTCCGATGAGGCGCCGCAGCATGGGCATGAGGCTGAGGAGCCCGTTCGGCAGGAACAGCATGACCGCGATCATCAGCACGCCGTAGAGCAGCGCCTGGTATTCCTGGATGGCGCGCAGGAGCTCGAAGGCGAGGACGAGGGCGAAGGTGCCGACGATCGGGCCGAGCACGAATTCGAGGCCGCCGAGGAAGCAGTAGAGCATGAAGTTGATCGAATCCGCGACCGTGTAGCTCTGGGGGAAGACGTTCTGCTGGAGGCTGGCGAAGACGCCGCCGGCGATGCCGCCCATGAAGCAGCAGATGGTGAAGGCCATGACCCGGTAGCGCGCGACGTCGATGCCGATCGAGGCGGCGAGCTCCTCGTTCTGGCGCATCGAGCGGAAGACCCCGCCGATGCGGCTCGCCTGCAGCCGCCAGACGGCGGCGTATCCGACGAGGAGCATGGTGGCGCCGAAGAGGTAGAAGCCGAGCGCGGTGGTGATCCCCGGCGGGTTGGGGATCGAGACGATGCTGGCGGGACCGCCGAGTGCTGTGGAGTTGATGAACGAGAGCCGCATCACCTCGGTGAGGCTGAGCGTGACCATGGCGAAATAGATGCCCCGGAGCCGCAGGAGCGGCCATCCGATCAGGAAGCCGAAGGCCGCGGCGACGAGCCCCGCGATCGGCAGGCTGACCCAGAAGGAGAGCCCGCCCACCGTGGTCAGGGTGCCGACCACATAGCCGCCCATCAGCGCGAAGGCGCCCTGGGCGATGTTCACCCGCCCGATCGAGAAGGTGACCCAGACGCCGAGGCTGGCGAAGGAGAGCACCGAGGCATTGGTGAAGACGTTGAGCCAGTAGGAGCGGCCGCTGAAGAAGAAGGGGATCACCCCCAGGAGCACGACGGCGAGCGGGATGAAGACGGCGAGGAACCTCGCGGCGGCGGCCCGGCCGGTGCCTGCGGGCGGGGCGGCCGGGACGTCGGTGGCTGTGGCCATAGGGCTGTTCTCCGTTACCATGTCCGCATCAGCCCCAGGGTTTGCCCATGATCCCCTGTGGCCGGATCATCAGGAACAGGATCAGGCCGGTGAAGATCAGCAGGTAGGTGACGGAGCCGGGGAAGAGGGCGTAGCCGAAGGCCTCGATGAAGCCGAGCGCGACCGCGCCGAGCAGCGCGCCGGAGACCACGCCGGCGCCGCCGATCATGATCATGATGAAGGCCTTGGTCGAAATCGCCGTGCCGATGCCCGCGTTCACCCCCGAGACGGTGACGAGGAGCGCGCCGGCGATGCCCGCGAGCGCCGCCCCGAGCCCGAAGCCGAGCATCGAGATGCGCTGGACATCGACGCCCATCAGCAGGGTGGCGGTGCGGTCCTGCGCAAGCGCGCGCATCGCGCGCCCGGTCCGCGTGTAGTTGACGATCAGAAGGACGAGCACGATCAGCGAGATCGAGATCGCGAAGACCAGCGCCCGGTTGGCCGGCAGGAAGGCGTCGCCGATCCGGTAGACGCCCGAGACGATCGGGGGGATGCCGCGCTGCTTCTCGCCGAAGAGCGAGAGGGCCACGTTCTCGAGCAGGAGCGCGGTGCCGACCGCGAGCAGCATCGTGTTCTCCTCGCGCGTCGCGACACGGATCACGCGCCGGAAGAAGAAGACCTCGAAGAACATGCCGATGGCGCCGACCGCCGCGGTGGCGAGGACGAGCCCTGCGACGAAGGGCATGCCGAGCTCGACCATGGTCCAGTAGACCAGCAGGCCGCCGAGCATGAACATCTGTCCGTGGGCAAAGTTCAGCACGTTCATGATGCTGAAGATGATCGTGATGCCGAGTGCAATAAGCGCGTAGTTCGCGGCGAGAATCGCCCCGTTGACGAGGATCTGGTCCATGCGGGCCCCGGGTTCTGATGGGGAAGGGGACGGGCGCTGCCCGTCCCCCGTGTCGTCAGGAGGCGACGCTCGAGACGGCGAAGGTGGTGAACTCGCCGCCCTTGGTCTCGGTGAGCACCATCGGCACGCCGATCTGGCGGAGCTGGCCGAAGTCGGCCATGCCGACGTAGGTCAGCGGCGTCTCTTCCTTGAGGAACGGATTGATCATCGAGAAATCCTCGATCGCCGCCTGGAAGAGCGAGGTGTCCTCGATGCCGGCGGCGCCCGTCTTCTGCAACGTGGCAAGGATGATTTCGAGAGCATAGGCCTTTGTGCCCGCCTCGTCGTTCCACTCGCCGGCCTGCTTGATGTACTCCTCGATGAACTCTTCCATGTACTCGCTGCGGATCTCCGGGGTGGAGGCGCCGCCGATCGAGATGAGCCCATCGCCGTATTCGCCGGCGACCTCGTTGATGATCTTGATGTCCTGCGCGGATTCCGCAGCGAAGAGGCCGGTGTAGCCCATCTCGCGGGCCGCGCGCATGATCTGCGGGCAGTGCGCGGGCGCGACGGCGGACATGACGAAGAGATCGGGCGCCAGCGAGACGATGTTCGCGACCACCGGGAAGAAGTCGGTGGTGGTCGACTCGTACATGTCCTGGGCGAGGATCTCGAGGCCGAGTCCCTGGGCGGCGGCCACACCCTGGTCGCGCTGGGTGATGCCGTCGGTGTCGTTGCGGGCGAGGAAGGCGATCTTCTCGACGCCGCGCTGCTCCTTGGCGAGCTGGTAGAGCACCGGCGCGGTCTGGAAGCTCGCGATCATGCCGAGGATCGCGTTGTTGGCCGGCGGCGTGTAGAGCGAGCGGTCGAAGGCGTAGGGGAAATGGAACGCCCCGTATTTCTCGGCGACCGGCCGGACCGATGTCGAGGTCGTGTCGGTGTTCGGGCCGATGACATAGCGCAGCCCTTCGTCGCCCATCAGCCGCTCGGCGCCCGAGACGGTCAGGCGGGGGTCGTTGCGGTCATCGACTGAGACGATCTCGACCTGGTACATCTCGCCGTCGATCTCTATGCCGCCGCGGCGGTTGTACATCTCGGCCGTCGCCATCGCCGAGTAGCGATTGACCAGCCCCCATGAGGCCTCCGGGCCGCTCATGACGCCGAGATGGCCGATCCTCAGCGTCTTGGTCTGCGCGCGGACGAGGGCAGGCGCCCCGACCGCGCCCGCCATCAGCAGGGCGCCAGTTCCCTTCAGAACGGTGCGGCGACTTGTCGTGGTCATTTTCGTCTTCCCCTATCCCCTGTGGACTTGCCGGTAGCGGCACATGGAGCCGTTTCGTATGAGGAACGGCGTACTTCATGTGGCATGATCCTGTAAGCGGGATCGGCACCTGTCAACTGCCCGATGCACCTATCGGGGCATTAGGCGGCATCTGGTCGCCAGCAGGGCACGTTCTGGGCATTTGGCGGGCAGTGCCGCCGGGATCAGCCGATCCGGAGCGGGGTCCGGGTTAGGGGGAAGTCGACCGGCACCCGGCCCAGAACCGCGTTGTTTATGGAAACAGCGGCGTTAATGATTTCACATGAAATGGCTTCTTCGCGCGGAGACATGTTGTCGAGAAGTCCGGAAACGGTAAATACATACATAACTTCGCCATGCCTGTCGAATATCGGCATGCCCATGGCCATCAGGCCTTCGGTGAATTCTCCCATGCTGCGCGAATATCCGCGCCGGCGGGTCATTTCTATTTCCTGCCGGACCTCGTCGGGGTTCAGCCGCGTCGCGCTCGTGTAGCGGACCGGCGTCCATTTCGCCATCCACGCATCGATTCGCTCGTTGCTCTGCCAGGCGAGGTAGGCGCGCGAGTTCGCCGTCGAATCGCGCGGGAAGTGGTGGCCGAGTGGGAAGGACACTTCCATCGCGTTCGGCAGGTTGAACTTTTCGACCACCACGAAGGTGTCGTCCGGCAGCGGTTCCACCAGGACCGCGGGTACGCCGATTCGCAGTACGAGCCGCGTCAGCTCCGACCGGATCCGCTCGAGAACCGGGGCGCCGTGCATCGATGCGGCGATCGCGATGAGGCCCGAGCCGAGCTCATAGGTCTTGGCGCGGGTGTCGAACTTCATCCATCCGAAGTGAACCAGTGTCTTCAATATGTTATGGCAATGGCTCTTCGATATCCCGAGTGTCGACGATATCTCGGCCAGGGTCGAGATATGTGGCGGGGTCCGGTTGATGTAGTCGAGGATGGCGACGGCATTCTCCAGCGCCGGGACGATCCCGGGCGCTTCGGGGCGCGGCAGCGCCTGGTCCTGCGCCACGAGCTGCCACCGGCTTCCGTCCTGCCGCAGATGGGATCGATAAAGCCCCGGCTCGCCTTCGGGCTGCCGTTCCGGTCCGGTTTCTTCCTGCATACCAACTCCGTCTGACCTTTCCTGCAAGCCGATCCTCAATCCTCTGGAGTGTCAACGGGGCCGCCTTCGCGTCTGCGGTATGGCCCTTGACGCAGAGTGGCACTGCCTGCAATCCTTACACAGAACAGAAATCCGTATACAGAACGGAGTCTCCCCATGACAGCCGCCATTTCCGTCGAGATCGACGAGGCCTTCGTCGAGCGCCTGGTCATGGAACTGGCGCGCTTCGGCGCCTGGGGCGAGACGGGCGTCTGGCGCACCGTCTATTCGCCGGAATGGGTCGGCGCGATGGATCGCTATTCCACCTGGTGCACCGAGGCGGGGCTCGAGGCCTACAGCGACGCAGTCGGCAACGTCTGGGGCAGGCTGGCCGGCACCGAGCCCGGCCCCTCGATCGTCTCCGGCTCGCACATGGACAGCCAGCGCCCGGGCGGCCGCTACGACGGCGCGCTGGGGGCGCTGGCCGGGCTCATTGCCATCCGAGCGCTCAACGAGCAGTTCGGTCGCCCGCGCCGCACCCTCGAGGCGGTGGCGCTCTGCGAGGAGGAGGGGAGCCGCTTCCCGACCACCCAGTTCTGGGGCTCGCGGGCGATCACCGGGCGGATCGCGCCCGGTGATGCCGAAGCGATGCGCGGCTATGAGGACGAGACCATGGCGGATGCCATGCGCGAGGTCGGCCTCGATCCCGCGCGCATCCCCGAGGCGGTGCGCAACGACATCGACACGTTCGTCGAGCTGCACATCGAGCAGGGGCCGATCCTCGAGCAGGCCGGGCTGCCGGTGGCGATCGTCGATGCGATCACCGGCATCCGCCACTACCGCATCACCCTGACCGGCGAGGCGAACCACGCCGGGGCCTTCCCGATGGACATGCGCCGCGATCCGATGGCGGGCTTCGCCGAGATCGCCAGCGGCGTCATCGACACCGCCCACCGGATGGGCCGGCCCGCGGTGACCACCGTCGGCCGGATTGCCGTCGAGCCCAACTTTCCGGCGATCGTGCCGCTCAGGGTGCAGTTCACCGTCGATACGCGGCATCCCGATCCGGCGCAGCGCGCGGTCCTCTATGCCCGGCAGGAGGCGCTGATGCGCGAGGTCGCCGCGCGCCGCAATCTCGAGATCACGATCGAGCCGCTGCTCGACCACGAGCCCTGCCTCTCCGATCCGGAGCTGATCGCGACATTCCAGCGCGCAGCGCGCGCGCAGGGCATTCCCTTCATGACCATGCCCAGCGGCGCGGGCCATGACAGCCAGCAGATGGCGCGGATCGCCAAGGTCTGCATGATCTTCGTGCGCTCCAAGGACGGACGCAGCCACACGCCCGAGGAGTTCTCCTCGATCCCCGACATCGTCGCCGGCATCCGCACGCTTGCGAGCGGCCTGCACGCGCTGGCCTACTGACAGGAGCAGACCTGATGGATCTCGTCATCCGCAACGGAACCGTGGTCACGGCCAGCGGCATATCGCGCGCAGACATCGGCGTGGAGGGCGGCGTCGTCGTCCAGATCGGCGGCGCCATGCCGGAGGCCGCGCGCGAGATCGACGCGGCCGGGTGCTACGTCATGCCGGGCGGCGTCGACGTGCACACCCATATCGACGCGGGCGATGCGGGCCAGCCGTCGACGGACGATTTCC
>CAZESN010000068.1:12212-12500 GCA_964514775.1 uncultured Rhodovulum sp. | reverse complement strand
TCGAGCCGAAGGCGATCGGCGTCGGCCAGTACCAGCACGATGTCGACCAGCATCGCCTCGGGCGCTCGCTCGAGGCGGTCGTCGAGGATGCGGTGAACGCGGTCGGCGTCGACCTCAACACCGCCTCGGCGCCGCTGCTCGCGCATGTCTCCGGCCTCGGCCCGGCCCTGGCCGAGGCGATCGTCGCGCATCGCAACGAGAAGGGCGCGTTCCGCAGCCGCAAGGGCCTGCTCGAGGTGGCGCGGCTGGGGCCGCGGGCCTTCGAGCAATGCGCGGGCTTCCTGCGGA
>CAZESN010000068.1:0-12202 GCA_964514775.1 uncultured Rhodovulum sp. | reverse complement strand
GCGGATCTCCTCGACCCCCTCCATGAAGCTCGCGGTGACAAAGGCCTGCCGACGGTGCAGGACATCCTCGCCGAGCTCGCCAAGCCCGGGCGCGACCCGCGGCCGGCCTTTGTCACCGCGAGCTTCATGGAGGGGGTCGAGGAGATCCGCGACCTCAGGCCCGGCATGCTGCTCGAGGGGACGGTGACGAACGTGGCGGCCTTCGGCGCCTTCGTCGACGTGGGCGTGCACCAGGACGGGCTCGTGCATGTGAGCCAGCTCGCCGACAGGTTCGTGAAGGACCCGCACGAGGTCGTGAAGGCCGGCGACGTGGTGAAGGTGCGGGTGCTCGAGGTCGACATCCCGCGCAAGCGGATCAGCCTCACGATGCGCAAGGACGGCGGCGGCCGCGAGGCGGCGCCGAAGGACAAGGGGCGCCGCCCCGCACCGGCTCAGGCGCCGAAACCGCGCCCTGCGGCCGAGACCGGGAGCCTCGGCGCGGCGCTGCTCGATGCGCTGAAGGGACGCTCCTGAGGCCGGCCGAGCCTGATCGCTTCGGGAAAGGCCGCGCTTTCTTCTCTTTTTCCACGATTTGACCCTTGGCAAATCGTGACGCGCCTGCCTGCTCCCGGCAGGCGCGTTCCGCGCCGCGCAGGCAGGCGCGCCACGATCCCCGGCGGGCATGCCCTCCATTGAGGAAGAGAACGGCCTCCGGGCTCACGCCCTCCAGCCGTGGACCGGGGCGAGGCAATGCCTCGCCTCATCCGGTCCCGGCGCAGGACGTCTCCTGACACGAGCAACCGGAAACGGGCTCAGACAGGACCGGGCGTGTAACCCTCTTCCCGCCGGATCACCGTTAACTAATTTATCCTTCAATTTCAATTCGTTGCCCTTGGTGACACTGTGTCACCGCCCGCCGGGGCCCTACACACCGGTCCGAACATCGCGATGGTGATCCGCCTGCGCCTGCCGCACCGGCTGCCGGCGCAGCACCACCTTGGTCGCGGAACGGCCGAAGAAGTGATAGCCCGAGCCCCCCTCGGCCAGCACGTCGAGGAAGGCGTCCGGATCCGTGACCCGCACGCCGCCGAGAATGTCGCAGCGGCTCTCGAAGAAGGCATCCGGGATCATCGTCACCGTCGGGCCGACCACCACGATCCGGGCATCGGGCCGGGCGAGGGCGATCAGCCCGGAGAGCGTGTCGTTGATCAGCGTGGTGCCGGTGATGATCAGCACATCTGCGAGCGGCACCACCTCCGGCGCCGCCTCGGCCGGGCGGAAATGCGGCATCTCGTGCGGCTTGAGCGTGGCGGGATCCTTCTCCAGCACGTAGTGCGGCGCCCCGATCCGGCGCAGCTCGCGCAGGAAGGGGACGAAGGCACCGACCACGACGGCCGTCTCCTGCGGCGCGACCTCCGCCGCGTCGAAGGCGTCGACCCCGTCGAGGAGATCGAACCCCGCATGCCCGCGCCGCTCGGCGGCGACCTCGGCCAGCGCGTTCAGCGTCGCTATGCCCACCGCGCGGCGGATGCCCGTGGAGGCGAGCTCGTCGAGCAGCCCCCCGGCCCGGCGCCCGCGCAGCTTGCCGGGAAAGGGCATCGCCATGGCCGAGCTCGGGCAGCAGACCGCCTCGGGGATCTCCTTGATCGGCGTGGCGCAGCCGCCGGCATGGCCGGTCGAGAGCTTCACCCCGGTGAAGAAGAGCCCGATGGCCGCCCGCTCGACGGTGATCTCGTCGAGCAAATCGCCGAGCTCGTCGCGGACGATCTCTGCCGTCCTGGCCAGAATGTCGTTGGTCATGGCCCCGCCCTCCCTCTTCCGCGCGTCAGACCGTGCCGCTGAGGATCCCGCCGATATGCTCGTCGGTCAACTCGATGCCGAAGAAGTTGCGGTAGAAGCCGCGCACCTCCTCGACCAGCTCCGCCTCGGGGAAGAGGTCGGGATGGAGCTTCGTCGCGGCCCAGAGCACGGTCAGCGGCTGCTCGACCGTGCGGTTGCCCCAGATATGGGCGCCGATCGGGGTGATCAGGATATTGCCCTCGCGCACCGCCCGGAGCTGCGAGAGCGTCGCGTCCGCGCGCAGCGCTTCGACGTGCCGGGGATCGCCGAGGACGATGAAGTCCGGGTCGGCGCCGATGACGACCTCGGTCGAGAGCGAGAGCACCTCCTGGCTGCGGCCGTCGTTCGTGACGCTGTTGCCGCCGCCGGCGGTGATCCACCACTCCGCGACCAGATGCGGCTGGGTCATGTTGCCCGGGTTGATGTAGAGCACGCGCGGACGCTCGGCCTCGGGCACGGCGGCGAGGCGCTCCTCGACGCGGGCGAGCGTCCCGTCGAAGAACTCCGCGTATTTCGCGCCGATCTCCGGGTTGCCGAGAAGGTCGCCGACGAGCGCCACGCCCGCCTTCACGTCCTCGGGCGTCTGGATGCGCAGAAGCACGGTGGCGATGCCGTTCGCCTCCAGCATCTCGGCGGTATCGGTCTCGAAGGTGAGCGCGACATCGGGCTTCACCGCGATGATGCGCTCGATATCCGGGCCGTAGTTCGGGTCCTGCAGGTCGGGCGCGTCGGCGACCTGGGGGGCGAAGACGTACTGGTAGGCCCAGCGGCCGGCATCCTTGAAGCGCTGCGGAAGGCCGCTGACGATCGTGTCGGCCTTGCCGGCGGTGAAGACGAAGCTGTTGATGACCGGCACCGAGCCGAGCGTGATCACCCGCTCGATCTCGTCGGGCACGGTCACGTTGCGGCCCGTCATGTCGGTGATCTCGCCCGCATCGGCCGCATATGCGGTCGCGAGGAGGGCGGCGCCCGCGAACAGGGTCAGGAAGCGGTGAGACATGGTCGTGGCTCCATCGTGGAATGGCTGGCGAGAGACGGGATGCAGGCGGGCGTGCCGTCACGGTCGCGGATGACCCGCACGCGCGCGCCGTAGAGGCCGGAGAGGAAGTCCCCGGAGAGCAGCGTTTCGGGAGTGCCGCTGCCGAAGATGCGGCCCTCCTTCAGCGCGAGAACCTTGGTGCCGACCAGCAGGGCATGGTCGGGGTGATGGGTGGTCATCAGGATCGCGTAGCCGCTGGCGGCAAGCTCGGCGATGATGTCGAGGATGCGGATCTGGTTGCCGAAATCGAGGCTCGCCGCCGGCTCGTCGAGGATCAGGACCGGGGCCTCCTGCACCAGCGCCCGGGCGAGCAGGCAGAGCTGGCGCTCGCCGCCGCTGATGGTGGCGAACTGGCGCCCGGCGAGATGGGCGATGCCGACGCGCGCGAGCGCCGCCTCGGCGATCGCGACATCCGCGGCGCCCGGAGCCTCGAGCACCGGCAGATGCGCCGAGCGGCCCATCAGCACCATGTCGAGCACCAGATGCCCGAAGACCGACTGGCTCGACTGCGGCACATAGGCGACCCGGCGCGCGAGCTCGCGCGCGCCCATGCCGCCGATGGGAGCGCCGTCGATGGTGATCCGGCCCGCGCCCGGCGCGAGATTGCCGAAGAGGCAGCGCAGCAGCGTGGTCTTGCCCGCGCCGTTCGGCCCCAGCACGCAGAGCACGTCGCCGCGGGCGATCTCGAACCCGACCCCGTCGAGCCGCCGGCCCTGGTCGGGGAAGGCGAAGGCGAGATCCTCGACCCGCAGCATCATGCCCATGACGCCCGCGCCCGCAGGAGCAACACGATGAAGAGCGGCGCGCCGATCACGCTGGTGGTGATGCCGAGGGGGATCTCCATGGACGAGGCCGCGCGCGAGAAGTCGTCGACGACGAGCAGGAACAGCCCGCCGGTGACGATGGTCACCGGCAGCAGCCGCTCGAAGCTCGGCCCGACCAGCATCCGGGCGATATGCGGCACCACGAGCCCCACCCAGCCGATGATGCCCGCGATCGACACGGCGGCGGCGGTCATCAGCGTGGCAGCGAGCACCAGCATCACCCGGGTCGCGGCGACGTTGATGCCGAGGGTGCGCGCCTCCTCGGCGCCGACGCTCATCACGTTCACCTGCCAGCGCAGGGCGTAGAGCAACCCGAGGCTCGCGGCGATGACGGTCGCCGTCAGCGGCAGGTCGTCCGGGGTGATCTTGTTCAGCCCGCCGAGAAGCCAGAAGGTGATGACCGGCAGCACGTTCACCGGGTCGGCGATGATCTTGAGCACCGAGATCAGCGCCTGGAAGAAGGCCGCGATCACCACGCCGACCAGGACCAGCACGATCAGCGAGTGCCGGTTGATCGCCTGCCCGATCGAGAAGCAGAGCCCCACCGCCAGCAGCCCTGTGGCGAAGGCGAGGCCCTGGATGCCGACGCCGCCGAGGTTCATCATCACGCCGAGCGACGCTCCGAACCCCGCGCCGGCCGACACGCCGAGGATGTCGGGCGAAACGATCGGGTTGCGGAAGAGGTTCTGATAGGCGGCACCCGCCGCCGCCAGCGCCGCGCCGACCATGACGGCCGCGCAGATCCTCGGCAGCCGCACGTTGAGCACGATCAGCTCGGCCGACGAATCCCAGAACGGCTCGATCGGGAATACCGTGGAGGCGAGGATCGCGAGGACGGTGCCGGGCGGGATCGCGACCCGGCCCATGCCGAGCGACAGGATCGCCGCGACGGCGAGCGCCGCGAGAAGACCCGCGAGCACGACCCGTTCCTGTCCGCGTCCCCGTGAGAGCCGCCGCGGCACCTCTGCCGTGACGGCGCGGGTCAGCATTTGTCGACTTGGACGGTGCTCACACCCTGATCGGAGAAGAAGCCCTCGATGCGGGCGTTCGACTCAGCGAAATGCCCCTTCTCCCAGCGGATCCGCCACTCGGCGGCTTCCTCGTCGTAGAAGGCCTCGGGGAACGCCTCCCTAAACCGGGAGGTCAGCGTACCCTCGGTGGGCAGGTCGATGCCGTGGATCTTGCAGCGCTTGGTGAGCGTGACCGACTGCGTGAGCGTGCTCATGGAGCCTCCCTATCGATATATTTATCGAAACATATTGGAGTCACCACATGGCAGGCGCGTTGTCAACGATCCGGGGCCGCGCCGGCGGGCGGGCGGATTCAGGGGATGGCCCCGGCGCCCCCTGTGCGCCGGAACTCCCGGTATATCCTTGAATATCAAACTGTTGTCGCGTTGCGCCTAGCCCACGACCGCGATCTCCTCGCGGGCCTCGAACTCCAGCCCCTCGTCGTCCACCCAGACCATCCGGAGCTCGCCGGAGGTCCGGGCGACGAACCTGAACTCGAGATAGGGGCTCTGGGCGACCGCGGGCTCGGGCGCCCAGGAGAACAGCGGCTCGGCCCCGAGCGTGCAGGTGAAGCTGTTGATGATGTTGCGCGGGATCAGCTCGCCTTCCGGCGTCTTGCGCAGGCCAGTCTCCATCGGATGCGTGACCATGGTGCGGACGGTCACGACCTCGTCCGGCGCGGGCGTGCGGTTGCTGATCCAGATGCGCGGCGCGTCGGCCATGCCCTCTCCCCCCTACCAGCCGCAGCCGCCGCCGGTGATGATCACCTCGCGGCGGTCGCTCAGGATGCGCCCGTCGCTCATGCGGGCAAGGACCGCGACGTGCTGGGTCTCGACCAGCCGCAGCCGGGTCGAGACATCCGCCACGCCGATCAGCGGCGTGAAGCGGAAGGTCGCGGCAAGGGGGCGCGGGTTCGCCTCGGCGATGATGACGAGCTCCTCGCAATAGGAGGCATCGGTCATCGGCTCGTCGATCCGCACGCCGATCGGCACGGCGTTCGCGTTGTCCGCGAGCGCCGGCACGTCGAGAGTGACCCCTCCCGCCGCGGCGGGCCGGCCGCCGGTGAAGCCGGCGACGATCTCCTCGACCTCGGGCCGCGCCGCGGCCGGAGGGGCGGAAAGCACCGCACCCGCCGCGCCGGCCGCAACCGCCAGTCCAAGCGTCTCGCGTCTCGTCAGCCGTCTCATCCCGCTCTCCTTCCCGACCCGCTCAGACGAGGAAATCGCCGTACATCCGCGCGGCCCACCGGAAGTTCTCCTCGACGAGGTCCGGGGACCGGATGTCGACGTCGATCTGGGTCTGGCGGATGATGCCCTCGGGTCCGATCTCGTAGTCGAACTGGACCGCGATCGCCTCCTGCGGGTCGCCGTTCACCATCATGTAGCAAAGGTTGTCGGGCAGGACGACCTTGACCTCCTCGCCCCGGATCCGCTGGGCGAGATAGGTTGCCACGATGCCGCCGAAGGCGTTCGCGACATGGGCGCTCTTGGGATAGAAGCCGAACTGCGGCGAGACCGCGCCCATCGCATCGCCGATCACATAGGTGTCCTCGTCGTCCCTGGCGTGGATCAGCGTCGGGTGGATGGCCGCCCAGTTTCGTGCAGGCCCCTCGGCATTCGCGTCGATCAGGCCCGCCTCCCAGACGAGATCCGCAGCGTGATGCGGCGGCATCAGGATGCCGTCGTCGAAGTCGAAGTCGCCCGCCTCGGTGCTGATGCGCCTGTTGAAGGGGTCGACCGACCTGATCCCGGCGTTCGGCACATGGGTGATGATGTCGGGATAGAGCTCCTCGAAGGCATAGCGGAACCCCGCGCCGATCGGCATGATGTTGGGCTTGGGGTCAAGGATGACGATCTTCGCCGGGATGCCCCTGGTCTTGAAGGTCCAGGCGGCCATGCAGGCGCGCTCGTAGGGCGAGGGCGGGCAGCGGTGCGGCGGCGGCGGCAGGGTCATCACGAAGGTGCCGCCCTGGAAGTTCTGGATCCGCTGCTTGACCGAGATATGCTCGCCGCCGGTCACATAGGCCGACCCATAGGCGCGGCGGGTGTATTCGGCCGCCTGCCGGTCCTCGCCGAACCAGCGCTCCCAGGCATCGCGGATGCCGCCGGCGACGACCAGGAAGTCGTAGTCGATGCTGCCGAGCGAGGTGCGGATCCGCTTGGTGCCGCGGTCGATGCCGGTGATGTCGGCCCGCACGAAGCCATAGCCATGGCGCTTCGAGAGGGCGAGCGTATCGTGCATCAGGAAGCTCGAATCGACGAGGCCGGCCAGCCACTTGTTGCTGATCGGGCAGGACCAGAAGAACGGATTGCGCTCGACCACGATGACCTCGGCCTCGGGGACCTGCTCGCGCAGGTGGCGCGCGGCGGTGAGGCCGCCCCAGCCGCCGCCGGCGATGACGATCCGCGGCGCGCTGCCCGAGCGCGGCATCAGCACCGTGTCCGAGGTGACGATGAGCGGCTGCGCCAGCGCCGGCAGCACGCCGAGCGACGCGGCCGCGGCGGTGGCTCCGATCAGTGTACGACGGTTGAGCATCCTGTTTCCTCCACTCCCGGTTGTCAGTTCGGCGTTCTGGTGACGCCGGTTTCGATTGGTGCGAGCCCCCGGATCGCCGCGACGCTGCCGGCTAGGATGCCGGCGGCGGCGGGCAGCGACATGAGGGAAAGGGTCGAGAGGCCGCTCAGCCCCTGGCCGATCGAGCAGCCCACGGCGAGCACCCCGCCGATCCCCATCAGCGCGCCCCCGCCCATGGCGCGCAGCATGTGGCCGGGCGAGGCGAAGCCCTGAAGCACGAAGCCACGGGTGGCGAGGGCAGTGGCGAAGGAGCCGAGCAGCACGCCGATGGCGACGGCGGCGCCGAAGTCGAGCGCCTTGCCGGTCGAGAGCATCAGCCAGAGCACGGCATCGCCGACCGGGACGATGAAGCTCAGGGACGCGAGCGGCACCGGATTGAAATCGTCGGCCCCGAGCACCCCGGTGACGTACCAGCCGGCCACGACCAGCGCCCCGACGGCGAGGCCCCCGAGCAGGTGCCGGGGACTGGCGCGAAACGCCGCCTGCCCGAGCGCGAACGCCGCGAGCAGGGCCGCGGCGACGGCCACGAACCCCCATGTGCCGACCCCGCGCGCGGCGAGAATGTCGGGCAGGGTCCGCATCGCGCCCAGGTCCTGGACAAGCACGCCGGCGGCGCGCAGGCGGGCCGGCACCAGAACGCCGCTCATCGTCGCATATCCGGCGATGGCGAGGCTGACGAGCACCACGAACGAGCGCAGGTTGCCGCCCCCGAGCAGCACCAGCGCCCGGGCGCCGCAGCCGTTGGCGAGCACCATGCCGATGCCGAAGACCGCACCGCCCAGGAACACCAGCACCGGCGGGAACCGCGACTGCGCATAAACCGACTGGGCGGCGTCGATGATGCCGGCCGCCTGCATCGCCTGGGTGCCGACGAGCGCCACGGCCAGCGCCAGCGCAAAGGCGCGGATCATCCGCCCGTCGCTGCCCGACAGCCAGCCGCGCAGGCCGCTCAGCAGGCAGAACCCGCTCAGCCGGCCGGCCACGCCGAAACCGGCGCCGACCGCGAGCCCGCCCCAGATGACCGCCGCGTTCATCGCCGCGGGCCGGGATCCGCCGGGGTCACGCCACCGTCCCCCAGATGTCCCGGGAGATCGACGCATACCAGCCCGCCCCGTAGCGCGCCTCGGCCGCCCGGAAATCCGCATCCGCGCCCGCCGGGCTGACGCCGCCTGCATCGGCCGCCACCGTGATCGCCCCGTCCTGGAGGCGGTAGACGTCGGCGACCGAGATGCCGTAGTCCTGCCCGACCAGGCTGTAGCAGGTGTTGGCCCAGACCGGTTCGGGTGGCTCGCGGCCCTCGAGCTCGGCCACGATGGCGGCGGCCACCACCTTGGCCTGGGTATTGGCGCAGAACCCCGACTTCGGCATCGGCCCGGCGATCGTGGCATCGCCCACCACGTAGATCCCCTCGACCTGCTGCGATTCAAATGTGCCCGGCTTCACCGGAACCCAGCCCGTGTCGCTGGTGACCCCGGCCCGCCCGGCGATCAGGCCCGCCTGTTGCGGGGGGACCACGTTGAGGACGTCGGCCCGGTGGATCTCGCCGAACTCGGTCTCGACCTCGAGCGCATCCGCATCCACGCGGGTGATCGCCCCGTCGCCGCTGCGGCCGACCCACTCGATCATGTCGCCGTAGAGCGCCGCCCAACCCTCCTCGAAGAGGCCCTTCTTGGAGAAGGCGTCCTTGGCGTCGAGGATCAGGATCTTCGAGCGCGGCTTCGCCTGGGTGAAGTAATGCGCGATCATGCTGACCCGCTCGTAGGGCCCGGGCGGGCAGCGGAACGGATTGTCCGGCGCGCAGAGGATGAAGGTCCCGCCATCGTCCATCGCCTCGAGCTGCGCGCGCAGCAGCCGGGTCTGCGGCCCCGCCTTCCAGGCATGGGGCGCCTTCGCGGCAGCGGCCTCGTCGTAGCCCTCGATCGCGCCCCAGCGCATGTCGACGCCGGGCGAGAGCACCAGCCGGTCATAGCCGAGCTCGGCCCCGCCGGTCAGGCGGACGCGTCGCCCGGCCGCATCCACGTCCTCGGCCCAGGCATGCACGACCTCGATCCCGGCCGCGCGCAGGTCGTCGAAGCCGTGGCCGATCGTTTCGAAGTCGCGCAGGCCGCCGAGATAGAGGTTCGAGAAGGGACAGGTGTAGAACCGCTCCGCCGGCTCGACCAGCGTCACCGACAGGCCAGGTGCGCGCGCCTTGAGATAGCGCGCCGCGGTCGCCCCGCCGAAGCCGCCGCCGACGACCACGACCCGTGCCGCATCCTGCGCCCGCGCGATCCCGGGCATCGAGAGCCCCCCGGCCAGCGTCGCCGTGCCCGCGCCGAGCAGCCGAAGCGCCTGGCGGCGGTTGTGCATCCCGCGCCCGGTCATGGCGCCACCTCCGAGAACCAGGCGGCGAGCGCGTCGATCTCGGCGTCGCTGTAGGCGCGCATCAGCCGGGGCATGACGGTCGCCTCCGCGGGCTCGCCGGCCCGGAACGCCTCGAGCTGCGCGCGGAGCACGTCGCGGGGCTGGCCGGCGATCGACGGGATGGCACCCGGCGAGCGACCCTCGGGCCCATGGCAGTTGGCGCAGCTGCCGGCGAGGATGGAGACATCCGCCAAGACGGGCACCGCCGTGCCGGCGACCGCCGCGAAGACGGCGACGGCCGGAAGCAGCCGCCGCGAGGCGGCGGCGATGCGCTCAGCCAACGCTTCGCGCCGATGCGGGGGCACGCCTGTGCACCCCGACCCGGGTTCGATCATGTTCCACCCCCCTTGAGTGTCCGGACGTCCGCGTTGCGGATCGCGGTCTGCGCCGCCACCCTGTGGGATCGTCTTCGATGTTTTCTGGGATCGTTACGCCGGCGGCCGGCCCCGGGCATGCTGCCGAATGGGAGGGCTCTGCCGATCGTGTCATGCCGGCCCCGCCGGGCCACCGACCTGGGTATCTGACTCCGGAAGCGACGGTAGCAGCGGCCCGGACAGGCGTCAATCAAGGTGGCGGGCCGGGGTGGCCGGCGGATCGGCCGCCCGACGCTGGGCGTGGGCGTTCGCTCCAGGAGGCCCGGTTCCGGCGTCTTCACCACCCTCGGGGTGACGGCGGCGGGTATGGCCCGTGCGCCTCACTCCCGGGACGTCGCACCCCGCGCGGCTATCGCCGGCCAGCGTTCCCCGCTAGACAGGGCGCAGGCCGGACGGTCGCGGGCGAGAACGGAGGATGACACGCGTGACCAGCACCCTGGTCATCGTTGCCATCAACCTCCTGTTGCAGGGGGCGACGATCCTGCGCGTCCTCCTGCGCCCGCAGCGCGAGCCGGCGGCGCGGATGGCCTGGGTGGTCGTCATCCTTCTGGCCCCGGTCGTGGGGATCGCCGCCTATTTCCTCTTCGGCGAGATCGACGTCGGCCGGAGCCGGCGCGAGCGGCTGCGCGCGGCCATCGCACGGCTGCCGGCGCTGCCCGCCCCCGACGATGGCGCGGGCGGACACCTCGTCCCGGCGATCCCGGCCCACCACCAGCACCTCTTCCGCGTCGGTACCTCGATCAGCGGCTTCGCGCCCGTCGGGGGCAACCGCGCCGAGCTTCTGCCGGATTCGGACGCGGCCATCGACGCGCTGGTCGCCGATATCGACGCGGCGCGCGACACGGTGCATCTCGTCTTCTACATCTGGCTGGCCGACACCAACGGGCTGAAGGTGGTCGAGGCGCTGAAGCGCGCCGCCCGGCGCGGGCTGGCGGTGCGGGCGATGGCCGACGACCTCGGCTCGCGCGGGATGATCCGCTCGGAGCACTGGCGGGCAATGGAGGAGGCCGGGGTGCGGCTCGCCCGGGCCCTGCCGATCGACAACCTGCTGATGGGGATCCTGCGGGCGCGGATCGACCTGCGCAACCACCGCAAGATCGTGGTGATCGACAACCGGATCACCTATTGCGGCAGCCAGAACCTCGCCGATCCCGCCTTCAGCCCCAAGCCGCGCTTCGCGCCCTGGGTGGACATCCTGGTGCGCTTCGAGGGTCCCGTCGCCCGCCAGAACCAGCAGCTCTTCGCCGGCGACTGGCTCGGCCATGTCAACGACGACCTCGACGAGGTGCTGACCCAGCCGGTCGAGGCGCCGCATCCGGGCATCGTTGCCCAGGTGATCGCCGCCGGGCCGACGCTGCGCAATTCGGCGATGCCCGAGATCTTCGAAGCGCTGATGTATGCTGCCGAGCACGAGCTCGTCGTCACCACCCCCTATTTCGTCCCCGACGAGCCGCTGCTCTCGGCGCTCTGCGGCGCGGCGCGGCGGGGGGTGGACACGCGGCTGATCCTGCCCGAGCGCAACGACAGCTGGATCGTGGCGGCGGCGAGCCACAGCTACTATGCGGACCTGCTGGCAGCGGGGGTGCGGATCTTCGAGTACCGCGACGGGCTCCTGCACACCAAGCTGCTGACCCTCGACGGCGAGGTCGCGCTCTTCGGCTCGGCCAACATCGACCGGCGCAGCTTCCAGCTCAACTACGAGAACAACATCCTGGTCAGCGATCCCGGACTGACGGGAGTGCTGCGCCGCCGCCAGGACGAATATCTCGCCCGCTCGCGGGAAGTGCTGCACGACGAGGTGCGGCAGTGGAGCCGGCGCCGGCGGATCTGGAACAACACGATCGCGATGTTCGGACCGGTGCTTTGAAGGGCGCCGGCGGGCGGTGACACAGTGTAACCGGAGGCAACGCATTGAAATTGATGGTGAAATTAGTTAACGGCGATCCGGCAGGAAGCCGGTTGCACGCCCCGCGCCGTGCCTGATCCCGTTTCCGGTTGATCGTTTCGGGGGGGGGCGCCTTGCCCCGGGACCGGAAAAGGCGAGGCATTGCCTCGCCCCGGTCCACGGCTGGAGCGCGTAAGCGCGGAGGCCGTCCGCTGCCTGCATGGAGGTCATGCCCGACAGGGATCGTGGCGCGCCTGCCTGGGCGGCGCGGAACG
>CAZESN010000067.1:0-12539 GCA_964514775.1 uncultured Rhodovulum sp. | reverse complement strand
TCGGGCCGCTGAAGATCAAGATCTCGGGCTGCATCAACGCCTGCGGCCACCACCACGTCGGCCATATCGGCATCCTCGGCCTCGACCGGGCGGGGGTGGAGAACTACCAGATCACCCTCGGCGGCGACGGCACCGAGACCGCCGCGATCGGCGAGCGGGCAGGTCCGGGCTTTGCCTATGACGAGATCGTCCCGGCGATCGAGCGGCTGGTCGGGGCCTATCTCGAACTGCGCGACGGCCCGGGCGAGACCTTCCTCGCGGCCTACCGGCGCCTTGGCCCCGCGCCTTTCAAAGCGGCCCTCTATCCGGCGGAGGCGCGCTCCGATGCGGCTTGATCCCAACGTCGCGGTCCGGGCGCGGCCGCTCGACCGCATCGACGCCCTGCGCCTCACCTACGGCGGCGCCCGGCCCCGGGACGTGCTCGCCGGGGTCCATGCGGAATTTCCCGGCCAGGTGGCGCTGATCTCGTCCTTCGGGGCGGATGCGGCGGTGCTCCTGCACATGGTCTCGGAGATCGACCGGGCGTTTCCGGTGCTGATGCTCGACACGCTGATGCTCTTCCAGGAGACGCTCGACTACCAGCGCGAGCTCGTCGGCATCCTCGGCCTGACCAATGTGCGGAACCTTCGGCCAGATCCAGCCGACCTGCTGCGCGAGGACCCCGACGACACGCTGAACCGGCGCGACACCGACGGCTGCTGCGACATCCGCAAGGTCCGCCCGCTGGAGCGCGCGCTCGCGGAGTTCACCGTGACCATCTCGGGGCGCAAGCGCTTCCAGGCGGCGACCCGCTCCGAGATCGAGGTGTTCGAGGCGCACGAGGGCCGGCTCAGGATCAATCCGCTGGCAAGCTGGGGCTCGCCCGACATCCGCGCCTACATGGCGGCCCGGGGCCTGCCGCCACATCCGCTGGTGGCGAAGGGCTACCCGTCCATCGGCTGTGCGCCCTGCACGACGCCGGTCGCCCCCGGCGAGGACCCGCGGGCCGGGCGCTGGCGCGGCTCCGACAAGACAGAATGCGGCATCCATTTCGGCGCGGACGGACGTAGCCGCCGCGCCAGCTGAGAGGAGACGACCATGACGATCGTCGTGACCGAGGCAGGCTTCACCCCCGACGACTGGGCCGAGCGGCGGGTCCTGCCCTTCGACTTCTTCTGGTCCGGGCAGGACCTCCCCGAGGAGGGGCTGGCCGTGGAGTTCCCCAACGACCGTGACCCGGCCGATCTCCTGCCCTGGCTCGAGCGGCTGGAGATGATCCGCGTCGCCTTCCCGGCGATGGGCGACGGCCGCGGGTTCTCGATCGCGCGGCGGCTGCGCGCGATGGGCTATGCAGGTCGCCTGCGCGCCGCCGGGCCGCTCATCGCCGACCAGTTCTCCGCCGCGCGCCAGGTCGGCTTCGACGAGATCGAGCTGCCCGAGAGTGTCGCCAACCGCCAGGCCGAGGACCAGTGGCGCCCGGCCCGGAGCTACTCGTATCAGGACCGGGTCAGGAATCGGGCGGCCTCCTGATCTTGCGGGGTGACGCCGCCGTCGCTCGGGTGCTAGGGAGTTCCCGGAGACTCGGGTAGGCGGGGCGTACCAGTTGCGGTCAGAGCATATCGAGCTGAAGCCGGCGCAGGTCGTCCTCATTGGTGCGCTGGCCGCGTGCCTTTGGTGGGGCGCGCCGTCTGCGGACGCGTTTGAACGGCTTCTCGCGCCCTGTGCGGGCGATTGCGCGGTGTCTGTCTTCGCCGGGCACTATGTCGAGGATTCGATGAACGATATCCTCTTCAACGAGCCGGCCTTCCCGACGAGCTGGGAGTTCAACGATGACGGGATCGTCGCGGCGACCTTCTCGCGCGAATGGATCGATTTCACCTGCTGCCTGACCATCGAGCCCGAGCTCGGAGCGGGGCGGCGCTTCGGCAACCAGGACGAGTTCGAGTTCTGGGGTGCGCTCTACCTGCGCTATCGCGGCTTTCCCTGGGACCGCTACCTGACCACCTCGGTGGCGATCTCGACGGGCATGAACTACGCGACCGGCACGTCCGAGGAGGAGCGGGAGCGCAACCAGAACGAGACCGGCAGCCGCTGGCTCCACTATCTCTCGCCCGAGGTCACCTTCGCGCTGCCGTCGCACCCCGATGTCGAGCTGATGTTCCGCCTGCATCACCGGTCGGGGATCTTCGGGCTGATCAACGGCGCCCACGGCGGCAACCAGTACGGGACCGTCGGCCTCAGGGTGCGCTTCTAGGCGCCGGGGGCGGCCGCCCCGTCCCGCAGCCGTCTCCATTCCAGACCCGTGGTCAGGTACTCCGCTCCCATCCGGGAGCCGGAGCGAAAAGGCCACCGGCGACCTCCATTCAGGTCAGCGACGGCCAGGATTTCCGGTGGGTGGTTGCGTGCCCGCCGCCGGCAGGCACGCGCCTTACGATCCGACGCGGGTCGAATCGCGGAGCGGCAGGCTCAGGCGACCTTCGGGCCGATCGCGACTTCGAGGGTCTCTAGACCGTCGATGGTGCAGACGAGCTTGTCGCCGGGCACGACCGGGCCGACGCCGTGCGGCGTGCCGGTCAGGATGATGTCGCCGGGCTGGAGCTCGAAATACTCCGACAGGCGCGCGATGATCTCCGGGAGCTTCCAGATCAGCAGGTCGATGTCCGATTCCTGCTTGGTCTCGCCGTTCACGGTGAGCTTGATCGCGCCCTTGGTGACATGGCCCGACTTCTCGACCGGGGTGATCGCGCCGACCGGGAAGGAGCGGTCGAACGACTTGCCGATCTCCCACGGCTTGCCGTCGCCCTGGATGTCGCGCCGGGTCATGTCGATGCCGACCGCATAGCCCCAGACATGGTCGAGCGCGCTCGCTTCGGGGATGTTCAGGCCGCCCTTGCCGATCGCCAGAACCAGCTCGACCTCGAAGTGGAAGTTCTTGGTGATGGTGGGGTAGGGGATCGTCTCGCCCGAGGGCACGACCGCATCGGTCGGCTTCTGGAAGAAGATCGGCGGGTCGCGGTCGACGCTGCCGCCCATCTCCTCGACATGGGCGACGTAGTTGCGCCCGACGCAGTAGATCCGGCGCACCGGGAACCGCTTGTCGCTGCCGGCAACGGCGATGCTCGTCCGCTCCGGGGCGGGAATCACATAGGTATCGGCTGCGGATTCGCTGGTCATACTCTTCCCTCCTGATTGTTGCCGGCACGGGTCACGCGACGCTGTCCGGGATCGCTATGGAGGTAGCATAGATTTTCACGGTGAGAATATCAAAAGTGCACGTTCGTATGAAATCCATATTTGACAGCGGTCGGGCTTGGGTTAGGCTCGAATCCAGCCCGACCGGATCGGGTGATCAATGACCTGCCACGCAGATGGCGGGCAGGCATAACTCGGGAGGATAGAATGACGATCCGCTTTGCCCGGTCCGCGCTTGCGGGCCTCGCGCTGGCCGGACTGCCGGCCCTGGGCGCCTTCGCGCAGACCACGCCGGTCACCGTGGTCATCCCCAATCCCTCGGCGCTGAACGTCTTCCCGGTGCATGTCGCGATCGGTGAGGGCTACTTCGCCGAAGAGGGCCTCGAGGTCACCGTCGAGGCGGTCAACGGCTCCGCCTCCGTGCTCCAGACCCTCGCCTCCGGCACCGGCCATATCGGCCAGCCCGGACCCGGCCCGGTGCTTGCCGCCCGCTCGCGCGGCGAGGACGTCGTGTTCTTCTACAACCTCTATCCCAAGACCAGCTTCGGCATCGTGGTGCCCGAGGAGTCCGAGGCCCAGACCCCGGCTGACCTCAAGGGCACGGTGATCGGCGTCGGCACGGCGGACGGCGCCGAGGTCGGCTTCTCGCGCAACATCCTGACCGACGCCGGCCTGACCGAGGGCGAGGACTTCGAGTTCCTGACCATCGGCGACGGCGGCACGGCGGCCGCGGCGATCCTCAGCGGCGAGGTCCAGGCCTATGCGGCCGCGGCCGTCGACGTGGTGATCATCGAGAACCGCGGGATCGACCTGCGCGACATCACGCCCGAGGCATACATGGGCTTCTTCGCCAATGGCTTCGCCGCGACGCGCGACTACATCGAGGCCAACCCCGACGTGATCAACGCCTTCGGGCGGGCCGTGGCGCGCGGCTACAAGTTCGGCTCCGATCCGGCGAACATCGAGGCGACGCTTGCCCATTCCGCGGCCGCCAACCCGCAGGAAGCCGAGGACGCGGCCTTCGCCCGCGCGGTCTTCGACGCGGTGTCGAGCCGCATGGTCTCGGTCGATCCGTCCCGCCCGCTTGGCTACAATCACCCGGCCGACTGGGAGATGTGGCATGAGAGCGTCGTCGCCACCGGCGACATCCCGGCGCCGCTCGACAACCTCGAGGACGCCTATACCAACGACTTCGTCGAACACTGGAACCAGGAATAGTGTCGCTGTCCGTCGCAAAGGCGGATGATCTCCAGACCGGTCGCGAGGCGCGACCGGTCTACGAGCTTCACCGCGTCGCCAAGACCTACGGCCAGGGCAAGATCCAGGCCCTGAGCCCGGTCGACATAACCCTGACCGAGGGCAGCTTCTCCTCGGTCATCGGACCGTCGGGCTGCGGGAAGTCCACGCTCCTCAAGATCATGGCCGGCGTTCAGCCCCCGAGCGCGGGGCGGGTGATGCTCGACGGCACACCGGTCACCGGCCCGCGGCGGGACATCGGCATGATGTTCCAGCAGGCCACGCTCTTTCCCTGGCGCACGACGCTCGAGAACATCGTGCTGCCGATCGAGATCCGCGACGGCCGGGCGGCTGCGCGCGCCGCCCATGGCGAGGCGCGCGAACTGCTCGAACTCGTCGGGCTCAAGGGCTTCGACGGCGTCTATTCGCACCAGCTCTCGGGCGGCATGGCCCAGCGCGCGGCGATCTGCCGCATGCTCATCACCCGCCCGCAGGTGCTCCTGCTCGACGAGCCGTTCAGCGCGCTCGACGAGATCTCGCGCGACTTCATGAATCTCGAGCTCCAGAAGGTCTGCATGGCGCGCAAGGCGACCGCGATGCTGATCACCCATTCGATCTCCGAGGCCGTGTTCCTGTCGGACCGGGTCTACGTGATGTCGGCCCGTCCGGGGCGGATCGTGGAGACGGTGGAGATCGACCTGCCGCGGCCGCGCACCACCGAGATGATGGTCGACCCGGCCTTCGGGGCCTACGTCCAGCGCATCCGCTCGCTTCTCGACAAGGGGGCCTTCCTATGACCACGACCGCATCCCGGACGAGCCCGGCCGCCCACGAGGGCGATACCGTCTGGACCGAGGAGGTCGCGTTCATCGACCGGATCCCGCGCTCGGTGGCGATGATCGGCCTGCTCGCCGCCTTCCTCGGCATCTGGCAGTTCGTCCATTCCTTCGGGATCGTCTCGCCGATCATCCTGCCGTCGCCGGCCGAGACCTTCAACGACATCCTCTTTGTCGCCCGCAACCTCCTGAGCGGCGGCTACATGCTCACGGCCTTCTGGGTGACCACCAAGGAGGTGATCTACGGCTTCCTCCTGGCCATGGCGATCGGCTTCTCGCTCGGGATCCTGGTGGGCGAGACGACCTTCGGCGAAAAGGCCGTGCTCCCCTATCTCGTCGCCATCGACACCATGCCCAAGGTGGCCTTCGCGCCGCTCTTCCTTGCTTGGCTCGGCTTCGGCATCGCCTCCAAGGTGGCGCTCGCCGCCTTCATCGCGACCTTCCCGATCGTCGTCGGCACGGCCGCGGGCCTGCATGCGGCGGACGAGAACGCGCGGATGCTCTTCAAGACCATGGGCGCCTCGCGCTGGCAGACGCTCTTCAAGATGAAGGTCCCGATGGGCCTGCCGCACATCTTCACCGGCCTCAAGATCGGCTCGGTGGGCGTGATGGCCGGGGCGATCACCGCCGAGTTCCTCGGGGGCGGCAAGGGCTTTGGCGAACTCATCCGCGTCGCGGCCTCGCAGCTCCAGACCCCGCGGGTCTTCTCGCTCATCCTCTACCTCAGCCTGCTCGGCTTTTCCCTGTTCTGGCTGGTGGTGATGATCGAGCGCAGGCTTGTCTTCTGGCACAGATCAAGCAACGTGGGCGTCGGTGCGGACAAATCCTGAGATCCGCGCGTCATGACAGGAACCCGCATGCCAAACGCCGGCCGGTTGGATCAGCTTGAGGACGTCGGCGAGAAGACCACCGCCGCGACACTCGTCTACCGCAAGCTGAAACGCGACCTGCTGCGCAGCACCTTCGGCTCCGGCGAGCGCCTGATGATCGAGCAGATCGCCATGCGCTACGGGGCCGGGACCAACCCGGTGCGCGAGGCCCTGAACCGCCTCGCCGCCGAGCGCATGGTCGACCGCGAGGACCAGCGCGGCTTCTCGGTGCCCACGCTCACGATCGAGCATTTCCGCGACATCGTGAAGACCCGCTGCTGGCTCGAGGGCCGGGCGCTGGCAGAGTCGATCCGCAACCGCACCGATGCCTGGGAGGACGGGATCGTCCTCTCCCACCACCGCCTGCGCCGCACCCCCTTCCTCTTCGGCGCCGATGCCGAGAACGCCGACGACAACCGCGAATGGGAGATCCGCCACCGCCAGTTCCACCTGGCGCTGATCTCCAACTGCGGCTCCCAGTGGCTCCTGCGGTTCTGCGAGGAACTGATGGACCAGGCCGAGCGCTATCGCTACATCTCGGATACCAACACCTTCCCGCGCCGGGACTCCGAGGAGGAACACCGCCTGATCGTCGATGCCGCCCTCGCGGGCGACGCCGACCAGGCGGTGAAGCATCTCGTCGCGCAATACGAACTGACGCTCGATCTCTACGAGGCCAAGGTCCATACCGCGACCACCGGCCAGACCGTGACCGACGAAGGATAGCGCAATGCTCGGCGGGCTCGACTTCCTCTCCCTGCTCTGGATCGCAGGGGGGCTCGCCGCGGCCGGCGCGCTCACCGGCGTGCTCGCCGGGCTGTTCGGGGTCGGGGGCGGGGCGATCACCGTCCCGATCCTCTTCGAGGTCTTCACCCTGCTCGGCACCGAGCGCGAGGTCGCGATGCCGCTCGCGGTCGGCACCTCGCTCGCCATCATCATCCCCACCTCGATCCGCTCCGCCCGCGGCCACTACGCCAAGGGGGCCATGGACGTCGACATGCTGCGCGCCTGGGCCGTGCCGGTGGTCGTCGGCGTGCTGATGGGCGCCTGGGTCGCCCGCTATGCCAGCGCCGCGGTCTTCCAGGCGGTGTTCGTCGGCGTGGGGCTGATGAACGCGACCAAGCTCCTCTTCGGCCGCCAGAGCTGGCGGCTCGCGGCCGACGTGCCGCTCGGCCTCGTGCGCCGCCTCTGGGGCTGGCTGATCGGCTTCCTGTCGGCGCTGATGGGGATCGGCGGCGGGGCGATCTCGACCATGATCCTCACCCTCCATGGCCGGTCGATCCACCAGGCCGTCGCCACCTCGGCCGGGGTGGGCGTGCTGATCTCGATCCCCGGCGCCATCGGCTACATGCTCGCGGGCTGGGGCCGCGCGGGCCTGCCGGGCGATGCGATCGGCTTCGTCTCCCTGCTCGGCGTCGTGCTGGTCGTGCCGACGACGCTGATGACCACGCAGATCGGCGTCAATCTCGCCCATTCCATGCCGCGCCGGCGGCTTGAGGTCCTGTTCGGCCTCTTCCTCCTGACGGTCTGCGCCCGCTTCATCTACGCCATGATCGCCTGACCGGCGCAGGGTTGCACGGGCCGCGCGCGCGGCCTATGACGCGGCCGCCGCGACTGCGGCCAAGTCTCCGCAACCTTGCCAAAACGGAAAGCCATGTCCCGTTCGCTCCTGCCCGGCATCATCGCCATGGCGGCGCTCGTCGTCGCCTCGAACATCCTCGTCCAGTTCCTGATGGGCGACTGGCTCACCTGGGGAGCCTTCACCTATCCCTTCGTCTTCCTCGTCACCGATCTGGTGAACCGCCTCCAGGGGGCCGCGGCGGCGCGCAAGGTGGTGCTCGCCGGCTTCGCCACCGGCCTCGTCTGCAGCTTCATCGGCACCCAGATCACCGGCGAGTTCGGCCCGCTCGTCACCCTGCGCGTGGCGATCGCCTCGGGCACCGCCTTCCTGGTCGCCCAGATGACCGATGTCGCGATTTTCGACCGGCTGCGCGCGCGCGCCTGGTGGCAGGCCCCCCTCGTCTCGAGCCTGGTCGGCAGCCTGGTCGACACCGCGCTCTTCTTCGCGATCGCCTTCTCGGCCGGGCTTGCCTGGATCGCGCCATCGGTCGACGTCGCCTGGGCGAACGTCGCCCTCCCGGTTCTGGGCGTCGGCCCGGTCGCCCCGCTCTGGGTCAGCCTCGCGATTGCCGATTTATCGGTCAAGCTCGCCCTCTCGTTGCTCGCTCTGGGACCATATCGCCGCGCCCTGACCTGTTTCCTGCGCCGGGCATGAGAAATTCCTTGCCTTGTGCGGGATCGGTGGCACGATCACTTCTGACCGAAACCAGCGAAAGGAGGTGACCAATGTCGAGTGAGACTTTGGAGCGTATGGCAGGGTTTGCGCGGGAGGCGATCGTCTGAGGGGCAGCCCCCTTTGCACGTGAACAGACCGCCGGGCTCGGCTCGATCCGCCAGCCTCCAAGCTCATGACTGAAAGAGGGGCCGCAGCATCTGCGGCCCCTCGCCCTTTTCCGGCCGGACCATGCTGCGCATCACCGACGACATCCATATCGCCGACTGGGAACTGACCGAGACCTTCACGCGCGCCTCCGGTCCCGGCGGGCAGAACGTGAACAAGGTCTCGACGGCGGTCGAGCTGCGTTTCGAGGCCGCCCGCTCGCCGCATCTCGCCCCAGACGTCAAGGCGCGCCTGCGCCGCCTCGCCGGCCGGCGCTGGACCACCGACGGCGCGCTGATCGTCACCTCCGAGCGCCACCGCAGCCAGGCGATGAACCGCGAGGACGCCCGCGAGAAGCTCGCCGAGCTGATCCGCGCGGCGCTGACCCGCCCCAAGCCCCGCCGCCCGACCCGGCCGACGCTCGGCTCGGTCCGCCGTCGGCTCGAGGCAAAGACCCGCCGCGGTGCGATCAAGGCGGCACGCGGCCCGGTCGACGACACGACCTCGGGCTAACGCCTTCCCGCGGCCGTGGCGGGCAGGCGGAGATCCGGCAGGGCCGCGGAGCATGCCGGATCCGGCGCGGCCCCTTGTCCGGCCCGGCCCTATTCCCGCGGGCCGGGGCCTTCCACGTCGGCGCCATGACCCCCGGCCGCGCGCCGCCACGCCCGCATCCGCGCGCCGGGGAAATTCCCCCGAGCTTGCGTCACTGCTCGACCGGGATCACCGCGCCGCGATAGGTCTCGGTGATAAAGTCGCGCACCGCCTCCGACTGCAGCACCTCGACCAGCGCCGCGATCTCGGGACGGGTCTCGTCGCCGCGGCGCACGGTGATGATGTTGGCATAGGGGTTGCCGGCGGCGCTCTCGACGGCGATCGGGTCGTTCACCGGGTCGAGCCCGGCGCCGAGCGCGTAGTTGGCGTTGATCGTCACCGCGTCCGCCTCGTCGTTGGCGAAGACCTGCGGCAGCAGCGAGGCCTCGATGTTGGGCAGGAACTCGAGGTTCCTGGGGTTCTCGACGATGTCCGAGATCCGCACCGCCACCGGCGCGACGCCCTCGCGCAGGCTGACCACGCCCTCGCGCGCGAAGATCGCGAGGATCCGGCCCTCCTCGGCGACCGAGTCGCGCAGGATCACGCGGCCGTTCTCGGGGAGCTCGGACAGGCTGGCCCAGCGCTTGGAATAGATGCCGATCGGCTCGACATGGACCTCGCCGGCGTTGACGAAGTCATAGGCCGCGTCGCCGGCATGCTCGGCGAGGACCGACTCCAGATACGGCACGTGCTGGAAGTAGTTGGCGTCGATGTCCCCGCCGGCCAGCGCGGTATTGGGCAGGATGTAGTCCTGGAAGACGACCACCGAGAGCTCGATCCCGCGCTCGGCCAGCAGCGGCTTCGCGAATTCGAGGATCTCGGCATGCGGCACCGGGCTCGCGCCCACGGTGATCCGGCTCTGGGCGAGGGCGGGGCTGCCGAGCACCAGCCCGGAGGCGAGGGTGGCGGCGAGCGCGGCCGCGAGGGCGGCGGGGCGGAGCGGTCTTCTGGTCATGGTCGTGGTCCTTCGGATGGGTGGGAGAAGCTAGCGCCTGTCGAGCCTGCGGGTGACCCGGTCGCCGGTGAACTGGATGGCGAAGACGATCAGCAGGATGGTCAGGGTGGCGATGAGGGTCACGTCGCGCCGGTTGCGCTGGAACCCTTCGAGATAGGCGAGCTGGCCGAGGCCGCCGGCCCCGATCACGCCGGCCATGGCGGTGTAGCTGACCAGCGCGATCAGCGTGACGGTCAGTCCCGAGACCAGCGCCGGCGCCGATTCCGGGATCAGGACGCGAAAGACGATGGTGCCGATGCCGCCGCCCATGGCGCGGGTGGCCTCGATCACCCCGCGGTCGACCTCGCGGAAGGCGATCTCGACCATGCGCGCGTAGAAGGGCGACGCACCGACGATCAGCGCGGGCAGGGCGGCGTTCACCCCCAGGATCGTGCCCACCACCGCCTTGGTGAAGGGGATGAGCAGCACCAGGAGGATGATGAACGGAATGGCGCGCAGCACGTTCACCACCACCGAGGAGACGGCGTAGAAGAGCCGGTGCTCCAGAAGCTGGCCGGGCGAGGTGAGGAAAAGCACCGTGCCGAGCACGAGCCCGAGCACGAAGGTCGCCCCTCCCGAAAGCGCGGTCATATAGGCCGTGTCCCAGGCCGCCTGCGCGAGCGGGCCGAGGCGCACGTTGGGAAAGAGGGTCTCGAGCATCGTCCTCAGGCCTCCCGCAGGATCTCGGTGGCGACGGAGCGCTCGCGCAGGAAGGCGAGGAAGGCGTCGCGGGGAATGTCGGCGGGCAGGTGCACGTGCAACTCGCCCGCGAGCCCCGCGCCGGTGTCGCCGAGGCGCCCGTGCAGGATGGCGACGGGCTGGCCGAAGCGCAGGATCGCCTCGGAGAGCACGGTGTTGCCGGCCGGGTCCCCGTCGTAGCGCAGCCGCAGGATCGTGCCCGCCGGCAGCGGGTCGAGGGAGGGGTCGAAACCCGGATCCGCGGCGCCCGACTGCGCGAGCAGCCGGCGGGTGACGGCCTGCCCGGGGCTGGTGAAGATGTCGCGCACCTGCCCCTCCTCGATCACCCGGCCGCGGTCCATCACCGCCACCCGGTGGGCGATGCGGCGCACGACGTTCATCTCGTGGGTGATGAGCACGATGGTGAGCCCGAGCCGGCGGTTGATCTCGGAGAGGAGGTCGAGGATCTGCCCGGTGGTCTCGGGGTCGAGGGCCGAGGTCGCCTCGTCGCTCAGGAGCACGTCGGGCTCGTTGGCGAGGGCGCGGGCGATGCCGACGCGCTGCTTCTGCCCGCCCGAGAGCTGGGCGGGAAAGGCGTCGCGGCGCGCCTCCAGGCCGACGAGGCTCACGAGCTCGTCGACGCGGGCGCGGATCCGGGCGCGCGGCAGCCCGGCGATCTCGAGCGGGAAGGCGATGTTGCCGCAGACGCTGCGCGACCAGAGCAGGTTGAAGTGCTGGAAGATCATGCCGATCCCGAGCCGCGCGCGCCGCAGCGCCGCCTCGGGCGCGGTGGCCATGTCGTGCCCGGCCACGCGGACCGCGCCGCTGGTCGGCCGCTCGAGCCCGTTGAGCAGGCGGATGAGCGTGCTCTTGCCCGCGCCGCTGTGGCCGATGATGCCGTAGATCTCGCCCGCCGGAATCGCGAGCGAGACGTCGTCGAGCGCGCGGATCTCGCGCCCGCCGCTCAGGAAGGTCTTGGAGACATGCTCAAGGGAGATCATGGGTCGGGCCGACTCTCTGGAACGACCTGATCAGTCGCGATTTCCGGAAGGTCCGAATCTAGCGATTGGCCGTCCGGGGGCCATTCCAAAGACCCGGCCGAAAGAGAAGGAAACGTCTTCCATATCGGTATTTTAGGGCATTTTATCCCCTTGACCCGCTCCCGCCCCGGCGGTTTGCCCAGGCGCGGGGATATCCCTTCTCCCCGGGCCGGTGACGGGGGTCGGCGCCGAGCCCCGCCGTGCCCGCCCCGTTGTGAGCGGGCGTCGGCGGCACCCGGACCCAACCCACACGGCCGCGCCCGAAGCCGTTGAATCCGCCCGCCGGATCGGCGAGTGTCGCGCCCGACCAAGGTTCAGGAGACCCCCATGCGTACACGCGCCGCCGTCGCCTTCGAGGCCGGAAAGCCGCTCGAGATCGTCGATGTAGAGCTCGAAGGCCCCAAGGCCGGCGAGGTCCTTGTCGAGATCAAGGCCACCGGCATCTGCCATACCGACGAGTTCACCCTCTCGGGCGCCGATCCCGAGGGCATCTTCCCCGCGATCCTCGGCCATGAGGGCGCGGGCGTGGTGGTCGAGGTCGGCGCGGGCGTGACGTCGGTGAAGCCGGGCGACCACGTCATCCCGCTCTACACCCCCGAATGCCGCCAGTGCAAAGCGTGCCTTTCCGGCAAGACCAACCTGTGTACCGCGATCCGCGCCACGCAGGGCCAGGGTCTGATGCCC
>CAZESN010000066.1:0-12770 GCA_964514775.1 uncultured Rhodovulum sp. | reverse complement strand
CTTGGCGCGGCTGGTGAAGATGCCGGTGCACTCGAGCGCGATGTCGACGTCGCCCCAGGGCAGGGCCTTGGGATCGCGCTCGGCGGTCACCTTGATCGGGCCGCGGCCGACGTCGATCGTGTCGCCCGAGACGGTGACCGTGCCGGGGAAGCGGCCGTGGACGCTGTCGTAGCGCAGCAGATGGGCATTGGTCTCGACCGGGCCGAGGTCGTTGATCGCGACCACCTCGATGTCGGTACGCCCCGATTCCGCGATCGCCCGCAGGACGTTGCGCCCGATCCGGCCGAAGCCGTTGATGCCAACCTTTACCGCCATGCCCGTTCTCCTTGCACAAAATTGCGCCTGCGCTGGGCACCGGATATAGGTCTGCGCCGCCTGCCGCAAGCGGCGGTCGGCGGAGAGGTTACTGTCGCAGGGGGACGGGGCTTCGCGGTCGCGGGCGGGACGTGTTTTGCGCGGTGGCCGGGCACGGCCGGTGGATTGTGTTCAGGCTCAGGTGAGGCCGTTTGTGGCGGCATACCTGCGCAGGAAGGAGAGCATCTTCTGCGGCGGACGTGGCCAGCTGTAGTGGCCGCGCTCGGTCCAGCTCTTCGTCCTGAGCGCATTGGTGTTCGCGGCGACCCAGCCGAGCAGGTCGTCGTGGGGGATGTGGAACCTGCCCGCTGCCAGCGTCAGGATAAGGTCGACTTCCCGGCCCTTATAGTCCGCCCAGATGGCGGGGCGATTGAGACGACGCGGGTTGTCAGACTTGCTTCCGCGCATTCGGTCCTCCCTTTCCGAAGATCTGGCTTTAGCGGACCGGCGTCCGCTCAGGCACCCGGCTCGGACAATGTCCGGCGGACCGCATCCCGCCATCCCTCGTATTTCGCCTCGCGGCGCTCGGCGTCCATCGCGGGCTCGAAGCGGCGGTCGAGGGCCCAGCTCCGGGCGAATTCCTCGGGGCCGGGGTAGAGGCCGGCCTGCATCCCGGCGAGCCAGGCGGCGCCGAGCGCGGTGGTCTCGCGGAAGGCGGGGCGGTCGACGGGGGCGCCGAGGATGTCGGCGAGGCCCTGCATCGCCCAGTCGTTCACCGTCAGGCCGCCGTCGACGCGCAGTACCGTCTCGCGCGCCCCGGGCCAGTCGGCGTGCATCGCCTCCAGCAGGTCGCGGGTCTGGTAGGCGATGCTCTCGAGGGCGGCGCGGGCGAATTCGGCCGGGCCGGAGTTGCGGGTGAGGCCGAAGATCGCGCCGCGCGCGTCGGCGTCCCAGTGCGGCGCGCCGAGGCCGGTGAAGGCCGGCACCAGATAGAGGCTCTGGGTCGGGTCGGCGGCGCGGGCGAGGGCCTCGGTCTCGGCGGCGTCGCGGATCAGGCGCAGGCCGTCGCGCAGCCATTGCACCACGGCGCCGGCGATGAAGATCGAGCCCTCCAGCGCATAGGTGGGCCGGCCGCCGAGCTGGTAGGCGATGGTGGTGAGCAGGCGGTTGCCGCTCGCCACGGGGTTGGTGCCGGTGTTCAGCAGCGCGAAGCAGCCGGTGCCGTAGGTCGATTTCAGCATGCCGGGGGTGAAGCAGGCCTGGCCGCAGGTGGCGGCCTGCTGGTCGCCGGCGACGCCGAGGATCGGGATCGCCCGGCCGA
The DNA here is from genome assembly GCA_964514775.1 of uncultured Rhodovulum sp. GTDB lineage: Bacteria > Pseudomonadota > Alphaproteobacteria > Rhodobacterales > Rhodobacteraceae > Amaricoccus. The sequence goes on along the minus strand of CAZESN010000066.1, from coordinate 11,155 downwards.
AGAGGTCGGGGCGGGTGGTGCCGAAGTCGGCGGCGCAGTCGCGGACCTCCGGCAGCATCGCCACGGGGACGTCGAGGAGCGCGCAGATCTCGGGGTCCCAGCGGCCCTTGCGGATGTCGTAGAGCAGGGTCCGGGCGGCGTTGGTGGCATCGGTCGCATGCACCCGCCCGCCGGTGAGCTTCCAGATCAGGAAGCTGTCCACCGTGCCGAAGAGGAGCTCGCCCCGGGCGGCGCGGGCGCGGGCGCCCTCATGCGCGTCGAGGAGCCATTTGAGCTTGGTGCCCGAGAAATAGGGGTCGAGCAGCAGGCCGGTGCGCCCGGAGATCATCGGCTCGTGGCCCGCCTCGCGCAGGCGCGCGCAGAGGTCGGCGGTGCGGCGGTCCTGCCAGACGATGGCGCGGCCGAGCGGCTCGCCGGTGGCGCGGTCCCAGACGAGGGTGGTCTCGCGCTGGTTGGTGATGCCGATGGCGGCGATATCCTCGGGGCCTAGGCCGGCGCGCTCGATGGCGGCCCGGCAGGTCGCGGCGACCGAGGACCAGATGTCGGCGGGGTCGTGCTCGACCCAGCCCGAGCGGGGAAAGTGCTGGGGGAATTCCTCCTGGGCGGTGGCGACGGGGGTGAGGGCGGCGTCGAAGAGGATGGCGCGGCTCGAGGTCGTGCCCTGATCGATGGCGAGGACATGGGTCATGGCGTGCTCCCGAGGCGCCGGCAGGGTGCCGGCCGCGCGCATTCTGGGGGCGTGGCGGCCATCCCGCAACCCGGGCGAAGCGCCGGCCGGCGCAAGGAAATTGCGTCCGCTTGCCACGCCCGGACCGGGCCGATAAGGTCGTGCAATTCTAGCGAGCAGTACATGGCACAGAATTTCCGCCATTCCGAGATCCTGACCATCGCGCGGGAGACGGGAAAGGTCACGGTCGAGGGTCTGGCCGCGCGGTTCAACGTGACCGCGCAGACCATTCGCCGCGACCTCACCGAGCTTTGCGACGTGGGCCAGCTCACGCGCGTGCATGGCGGCGCGACGATCCCCTCGGGGGTCATCGCGCTCGGCTACGAGGACCGGCGCAGCCTCGCCAGCGCCGAGAAGGACGCGATCGCGCGCATGGTCGCCGAGCAGATCCCCGACGGGGTCTCGATCTTCATGAACATCGGCACCACGACCGAGGCGGTGGCGCGCGCGCTCCTGAAGCACCGCAACCTGATGGTGATCACCAACAACCTCAACGTGGCGAACATCCTCGCGACCAGCCCCAATTCCGAGGTGATCGTCACCGGCGGCATCCTGCGCCGCGCCGACGGGGCGCTGGTGGGCGACGTCACCGCCGAGTTCGTCGGGCAGTTCAAGGTGGACTACGCGATCATCGGCACGGCGGCGGTCGATCCGGACGGGTCGCTGCTCGACTACGACTTCCGCGAGGTGCGGGTGGCGCAGGCGATCATCAAGAACGCGCGCAAGAGCTACTTCGTCGCCGACAGCACCAAGTTCAAGATGGCCGCACCCGTCAGGATCGCGAGCCTCGCCGAGCTCGACGGGTTCTTCACGGACGTGACGCCGCCGAAGTCCATCGTGCAGCTCTGCGCCGACAACGACGTCTTCATCCGGACGGTGGAGAACTCGGGCAGGCCGCGGTGAGCGCGCCTGCCCTGCCGGTCCGGGCGGCGGACCGGCCGCTGCTCGGGATCGGGCTGATGCTCGGGTTCTGCGTGCTGGCGCCGATGGGCGACACGCTGGCCAAGATCCTCGGCACGCGGATGGGCCTCGGCCAGCTCGTCGCGGCGCGTTTCCTGATCCAGGCGCTTCTGCTGGTGCCGATCGCCCTGGCTATGGGCGCGGGGCTGCGGGTGTCGGGGCGGATCGGGTGGCTGATCGCGCTGCGGACGGCGCTGCATATCCTCGGCGTCGGGCTGATGTTCCTGTCGCTGCGCTATCTGCCGCTGGCCGATGCGATCGCGATCGCCTTCGTCATGCCGTTCGTGATCCTGCTGCTGGGGCATTACCTGCTCGGCGAGGTGGTCGGGCACCGGCGGCTCGCGGCCTGCGCGGTCGGCTTCATCGGGACGCTGATGGTGATCCAGCCGAGCTTTGCCGCCGTGGGCTGGGCGGCGCTGCTGCCGCTGAGCGTCGCGGTGGTCTTCGGGATGTTCATGCTGGTCACCCGGCATGTCGCCCGCGACATCGATCCGGTCGGCCTCCAGGCGGTGGGCGCGCTGATGGCGAGCGCGGTTCTGGTGCCGCTGGTGATCGCCGGGCATGTGTCGGGGGTGGCCGAGCTCGGCCTCACGCCGCTCACGGGCGGGGAATGGGTGATGCTCGGCTTCGTCGGGGTGATCGGCACGGTCTCGCATCTTCTGCTGAGCTGGTCGCTGCGGTTCGCGCCGGCCTCGACGCTCGCGCCGATGCAGTATCTGGAGATGCCGGTGGCGACGCTGCTCGGCTGGCTCGTCTTCAGCGCGCTGCCCGACGGGATCGCGGCAGTGGGGATCGTGATCATCATGGCGGCCGGGCTCTACGTCATTCACCGCGAGCGGATGGCGGCGGGCTGATCGCCCGACCGGTCCGCGCCCGCATCCTCGGGGACCCGCAAGGCCGGCGCGCCACCCGTTCGCGGCGGCCGGATCATGGCGCGAAAAGAGCCGCCCCGAAGCGCGCCGCGGGGCTTACATCGGGTCGGGAAATGTGATCGGGTCCCCGCCGGGAGGTATCCGGCATGACACTACGAACCGGGGGGCAGGTGCTGGTCGACTGCCTGCGCGCGCAGGATGTCGAGGTCGTCTTCGGCGTCCCCGGCGAGAGCTATCTCGCGGTGCTCGACGCGCTGCATGACGTCGCCGGGCAGATCCGGCTGGTGCCGAACCGCCAGGAGGGGGGTGCGGCCTTCATGGCCGCCGCCTGGGGCAAGCTGACGGGCCGGCCGGGGGTCTGTTTCGTGACGCGCGGGCCGGGCGCGACCAATGCCGCGATCGGCGTGCACGCGGCGCGGCAGGAGAGCTCGCCGATGGTGCTCTTCGTCGGCCAGATCCCGACCTACATGCGCGAGCGCGAGGCCTTTCAGGAGGTGGACTACCGCGCCGCCTTCGGGCCGCTGGCGAAATGGGCGACCGAGATCGAGGACGCGGACCGGGTGCCGGAGATCGTCGCGCGGGCCTTCGCCGTGGCCCAGTCGGGGCGGCCGGGGCCGGTCGTCGTGGCGCTGCCCGAGGACATGCTCGAGGCGATGACCGGGGCGGAGGCCGGGCCGAAGGTGGTGGTGCCGAAGGCCGCCCCCGGGGCGGAGGAGGTCGCGGGCATCATGGCGATGCTGGCCGGGGCGCAAAGGCCGGTGGTCATCGCCGGCGGCGGCGGCTGGGGCCGCGAGGGCCGGGCGGGGCTCCGGGCCTTCGCCGAGGCGAACCGCTTGCCGGTCGTGACCGATTTCCGCTGCCACGACCTCATCGACAACGACAGCCCGAGCTTCGTCGGCGACGGTGGGCTCGCGAAGCCCGCGGCGCTCGCGGCGCTGATGCGCGAGGCGGACCTGATCCTCGCGATCGACAGCGAGTTCGGCGAGATCGTCACCGACGGCTACGAGCTGTTCGACATGCCGCGCATGAAGGCGCGGCTGGTGCATGCGCATGCCGACGCGGAGGAGCTCAACCGCAAGTACACCGCCGACCTGCCGGTCATCGCCCATCCCGACCGGCTGATGCCGCTGCTCGCGGCCGAGCCCGCGATCGCGGATCCGGCCTGGGTGGCGCGGACCGAGGCCGCGCGGGCCGCGTATCTCGCCGCGCTGGAGGCGCCGGCACAGCCCGGGGATCTCGACATGGGCGAGGTCATGCGCCACCTGCAGGCGGTGCTGCCGGCGGATGCGATCCTGACGAACGGCGCGGGCAATTTCGCGATCTGGACCCACAAGCACCTGCGGTTCACCGGGGGGATGCGGCTTCTGGGGCCGCAGTCGGGGGCGATGGGCTACGGCCTGCCGGCGGCGATCGCGGCGAAGGTGGCGCGGCCCGAGGCCTGCGTGGTCGCGATCTGCGGCGACGGGGATTTCCAGATGACCATGCAGGAGCTCGGCTGCGCGATGCAGGTGGGCGCCCGGCCGATCGCGCTGATCGTGAACAACGGCACCTACGGCACGATCCGCATGCATCAGGAGCGGACCTATCCGGGGCGGGTCAGCTTCACCGACATCGAGAACCCGGATTTCGTGGCGATCGGGCGGGCCTACGGCTTTCATGCCGAGCGGGTCGCGCGCACCGCCGATTTCGCCGCCGCCTTCGCGCGGGCACGGGCCTCGGAGAGTGGCGCGGTGCTCGAGCTGATGGTCGATGCCGAGAGCCTGACCCCGCGCCAGACGCTCACCGCCGCGCGCGAGGCGGGACGGACGAAAGGACAGGCCCATGGCTGATTACGAACGGATCCTGATCACCGGCGCCGCCGGCAGCCTCGGCAGCCATCTGCGCGGCGGGCTCGCGCATCTGGCGGAGCGGGTGCGGCTGGTGGACGTGAAGGACATGGGGGCGGCGGCCCCGCATGAGGAGGTGGTCGTCTGCGACCTCTCGGACCGGGAGGCGGCGTTCCGGGCGGTGGCGGGCTGCGACGCGGTGGTGCATTTCGCCGGCCACCCGCGCGAGCAGACCTTCGACGAGATCATCACCGACACGCTGCCCGCCGCCTACAACGTCTACGAGGGCGCGCGGCGGGCGGGGGTGAAGCGCGTCGTCTATGCGAGCTCGATCCATGCGGTGGGCTTCCATCCGGTCGAGGACGTGCCCGACACGCGCGCCCCGCACCGGCCGGACACGTTCTACGGCCTGACCAAGACCTTCGTGGAGGATCTCGCGAGCCTCTACTGGGACAAGTTCGGGGTCGAGTCGGTGGCGCTGCGGATCTGCTCGTGCTTTCCCGAGCCCGCGGACCGGCGGATGCTCTGGTCGTGGCTTTCCTTCGCCGATTGCGTGCGGCTGACCGAGGCGGCGCTGACCGCGCCGCGGGTCGGGTTCTCGGTGATCTACGGCACTTCCGACAATGCCGCGGCCGCCGTCTCGAACGCCCATGCCGGGCATATCGGCTTCCGGCCGCTCGACAGCGCCGACGGGTTCCGGGCGGATGTCGCGGCGCGCACCGAACGCCCGGACCCGGCGGCGGTGGGCACCCGGGTCGTGGGCGGCTGGTTCGCCTCGACGCCCCATCCCGATGACGCCGCCTAGCGCCAATGTGGTGATCTGCGGCGGCGCGGCCGTGGGGGCCGCCGTCGCCTATCACCTCGTCGCCCTCGGCTATGCGGGGCGGGTGGTCGTCGTCGAGCGCGATCCCACCTATGCCCGTGCCGCGACGGCGCTGGCCGCGAGCGGGATCCGGCGGCAGTTCTCGAGCGCGATCAACGTGCGGATCTCGGCCTTCGGGCTCGCCGAGATCCGGCGGCTGGGGCTCGATTTCGTCGGGCACGGGTATCTGACGCTCGCAGGCACCGAGGCCGGGGCGGCGGCGCTGCGCGCGGCCCATGCGGTGCAGCGGGCCGAGGGGGCGGCGACGGTGCTGCTCGCGCCGGACGAGATCGCGGCGCGGTTTGCGCATCTCCGGGTCGACGATCTGGTGCTCGGGGCCTTCGGGCCTGAGGGCGAGGGGTGGTTCGACAACATGGGGCTCCTGTCGGCGTACCGCGCCGGGGCGCGCGCGGGCGGCGCGGAATGGATCCGCGACGAGGTGGTCGGGCTCGAGGTCGCCGGCGGGCGGGTGAGCGCGGTGCGGCTCGCCGGGGGCGGGCGGATCGGCTGCGGGGTCTTCGTCAATGCCGCCGGCGGGACGGGGCGCGAGGTCGCCGCCATGGCCGGGCTCGACCTGCCGGTCGAGCGGCGTAAGCGCACGGTCTTTGCCTTCGCCGTCGCCGCGCCGCCGGCGGGCGATCTGCCGCTGATGATCGACCCGGGCGGGGTCTGGTGCCGGCCCGAGGGCGCGGGGTTCATCGCGGCCGGGACGCCCGATCCCGATCCGGCGGTGGCGGCGGACGATTTCGAGCCCCGTCACGCCGAGTGGGAGGAGATGGTCTGGCCGGCGCTCGCCGCGCGCTCGCCGGCCTTCGAGGCCTGCCGGCTGACCGGGTTCTGGGCGGGGCATTACGACATGAACACCCGGGACCGGAACGCGGTGGTCGGGCCGCATCCGGAGGTTGCGAATTTCCTCTGCGCCAACGGCTTCTCCGGGCACGGGCTCCAGCAGGCACCGGCGGTGGGCCGGGGGCTGGCGGAATGGATCGCGCACGGGGAATACCGGAGCCTCGACCTCGGGCCGCTCGGCTGGGCGCGGGCGCCGCTGCCCGAGGGAGCGGTGATATGAGCGATCTCTTCGCGGCGCTGGCCGGCACCTGGCCGGCGGCGGAGGTCCGCGAGCACGGCGGCTGGGTGCTGCGCCGGGGCGAGGGCGGCGGCAACCGGGTGTCGGCGGCCTCGCGGCTCGGGCCGGGCGCGGATCCCGGCGTGGCCGAGGCGGCGATGGCGGCCTGGGGTCAGTCGCCGATGTTCCAGATCCGGCCCGGCGACGACGACCTCGACGCGGATCTGGCCGCGCGGGGGTATCTGCGCCGGGACGAGACGCTGCTGATGCGGGCGCCGGCGGCCGAGCTGGCATGGGAGGCGCCGGAGGAGAGCGTGATCTTCTGCACCGGCCCGCTTGCGAGCCTCGCGGAGATCTGGGCCGGGGGCGGGATCGGGCCGGCGCGGCTCGCGGTGATGGCCCGCGCGCCGGGGCCGAAGCTCTGGCTGCTCGGGCGGGCGGGCGACCGGCCCGTGGGCGCGGGGTTCGTGGCGGTGCAGGACGGCGTGGCGATGCTGCACGCGCTCGAGATCCTCGCCCCCGCGCGCGGGCAGGGCCTCGGCGGACGGATGACGCGGGCCGCCGCCGCCTGGGCACGGCGGGCGGGCGCGGAGACCTTCGCGCTGGCGGTGACCGAGCGCAACGGGGCCGCGCGCGCCCTCTACGGCCGGCTCGGGCTTGCAGAGGTGGCGCGCTATCACTATCGCCTGTCAGACGGGGGAGAACACGTCCGATGACCGCGCCGACCGCTCTGAACCTGCCGCCCGTCGATCCGCTGCCCGAGGCGACGCAGGCCTATTTCGACAAATGCGTCGAGAAGCTCGGGATCGTGCCGAACGTGCTCCGGGCCTATGCCTTCGACATCGCCAAGCTCGACGCCTTCGCCGCCATGTACAACGAACTGATGCTCGCCGAGAGCGGGCTGAGCAAGCTCGAGCGCGAGATGATCGCGGTGGCGGTGTCGGCCGAGAACCGGTGCCACTATTGCCTCGTCGCGCACGGGGCGGCGGTGCGGGTGCTGTCGGGGGATCCCGCGCTCGGCGAGGCGCTGGTCGCCAACTACCGCGTGGCGGCGATCACCGCGCGCCAGCGGGCGATGCTCGACTTTGCGGTGAAGATGACCCGGGCGAGCGCCGAGATCGGCGAGGCCGACCGCGCGGCGCTGCGCGACCAGGGCCTCAGCGACCGTGACATCTGGGACGTGGCGGCGGTGGCGGGCTTCTTCAACATGAGCAACCGCATGGCGAGTGCCGTCGACATGCGCCCGAACCCGGAATATCACGCCCAGGGGCGCTGAGCAGGACATTTCGCGACATGTGGACCGTCTTCGTGGCCCTGGTGGTCGCCTATGCGATGAGCCAGTTCTACCGCGCCTTTCTCGCGGTGCTCGCGCCGGTGCTGGGCGCCGACATCGGCGCGACCGCCGACGACCTCGCCTTCGCCTCGGGCATCTGGTTCAGCGCCTTCGCGCTCATGCAGATCGCGGTGGGCTGGGCGCTCGACCGGATCGGGCCGCGGCGCACCTCCTCGTGGCTCTTCGGCGTCGTCGGGACCGGCGGGGCGGCGCTCTTTGCCATGGCGCAGGGGCCGGGCACGATCACCGTCGCCATGGCGCTGATCGGCATCGGCTGCTCGCCGGTGCTGATGGCAGGGATGTACATCTTCGCGCGCAGCTTCCGGCCAGCGATTTTCGGCACGCTGGCGGGGCTGATGATCGGGATCGGCTCGGCGGGGAACCTCGCCAGCGCGGCACCCCTCGCCTGGGCGGTAGACGCCTTCGGCTGGCGGGCGTCGATGTGGATGCTGGCGGCGATCACGCTGGTGATCGCGCTGGCGCTGATGGTGATCGTGCGCGACCCGCCACCGCTCGAGCGCAGGCCCGGCGACGACAGCGCGACGCTCTGGTCGGTGCTGCGCCAGCCGGTGGTGCTGGTGCTCCTGCCGATCACCTTCGTGAACTATGCGCCGGCCGCCGGGATCCGCGGGCTCTGGTCCGGGCCCTTTCTCGCCGATGTCTACGGCCTCGATGCCGCCGGGATCGGCCTCGTCACGCTGGCGATGGCGGTGGCGATGATCGTGGGCAACTTCGTCTACGGGCCGGCGGACCGGCTTCTCGGCACCCGCAAGTGGGTGGTGGTGACCGGCAGCCTCGCCGTCATCGCCTGCCTGCTCGGGCTCTGGGCGGCGCCGGATGCGGGCGTGGTGCGCGCGAGCGTGCTGCTCGCCGGGCTCGGGTTCTTCGGCACCTGTTTCGTGCTGGTGATGGCCCATGGCCGCAGCTACTTCCCGCCGCATCTGGTCGGGCGGGGGATCAGCCTGCTGAACCTGCTCTCGATCGGCGGGGCGGGCGTGCTGCAGATCATCAGCGGCCGGGTCCATGCCGCCCGGATCGCCGCCGGCGCGCCGGTGGTGGAGGCCTATGGCACGCTCTTCCTCTTCTTCGCGGTGCTGATGATGATCGGGGTGGGGATCTACCTCTTCTCCCGCGACCGGCTCGACTGAGCCGCTCCGGCCCGCGGCTCCGGCAGGTCCGGATCCGAGGGGCGCGGGACGTCGCCCCGCGTGGCGGGATCCGGCGAATCGGTCCCGCCCGCCACGGCCCCCGGCAGGCGGCATATTCATACGTTCGTCCGCGTGCCGGGGCGCATGCCGCGGTCTCTCCCCCCAAACACCCCCCGTTTGCACGGCATTCCGGCGCGCAGGGCGCCTTTCGCGGCAACATGTTCGTTGTGCGATTGGGCTTTGGCGATAGAGTACATTTATTGTCCTGAAGTCGGCATATGCGACATTCCGGGCAATGAATAAAAGAATGGGAGGAATAATCTTGCTCAGGACACTGATCGCCGCAAGTGCGGTATCAATAGCCGTTGCCGGAATGGCGACGGCGCAGGGCTTCTCCGCGGAGGGCTTCCAGTACGGGCCGCGCACCAGCCTGCCCGAGGGCCAGACGGCCGAGATCTGGAACCCGGCGAAGCGCAAGCTGATGGAGGGCGGGCCGCTGATCGGCGGCACCGTGCGCGCGGCGGATGCGCGCACCTATTGCGCCATGGCCGGCGCGGGCTACGACTTCATCTGGACCGAGAAGCAGCACGAGGCGATCTCCTGGGAGAACGCCGCGCGCATGTGGCGCACCTGCCCGGGTCCGGCCGCGCCGGGCGCGCGAGTGGCCGTTGCCACCGAGCAGGAGATCCAGATCACCACCGACATGGGTGCTCTCGTCGTCATCGTGCCCACGATCGATTCGGTCGAGGAGGCCCAGGAGGCGATCGACTGGACCTACTTCCCGCCGATGGGCCGGCGCAGCGCCGGCGGTGGACAGGGCCCGGGCGAGATGTGGAACAACGTCCCCGGCGGCTACCGGCAGACCTGGAACGACAACGTCGTGCTCATCCTGATGATCGAGACGCTCGAGGGTGTCGAGAACGTGCGCGAGATCGCGAAGCTGCCCGGCGTCAGCGCCATCTTCGCGGCGAGCGGCGACCTCGGCAACTTCTCGGGCTTCGCGCAGGGCGATCCGGAATACGAGGCGATCATCACCGAGATCGAGGAAGCGGCCCATGAGGCCGGCGTCGCGCTCTGCGGTCCGCTGCGCTGGGCCGAGCGGCCGGGCTACACCTGCTTCCAGGCGAGCACCGAGGCGGCGAACATCCGTCGCGGTGCGCAGGCCGAGATCGAGGCGGCGACGGTGGCCTTCAACACCACCGGTGCCGGGGCGGCCTCCGCCGGCGGCGCGGCAGGGTCGCCGCTGGTCGCCGACATCAATGCGCAGTGCCTGCAGATCACCTACGAGGCCGACTGCCACGCGGCGATCGAGCAGGCCCTGTCCCAGGCCGGCTCGGGCGACGACAATGCGGCGATCCATGCCGCGCTGACCCAGGTCATCGCCAACAACCCGTCCCAGGCCGACCGCATCCGCGAGATCGTGGCGGGCTCGGGCGTCGCGATCGGCGATCTCTGATCGCAAGTGTCTGTCTCCCCGGCGGTTTCCGGCCGCCGGGGAGATCACGCCGGATGCGTGGCAATGCCGCGGCGCACATTCCCGTCTGTAGATACTTGATTGGCAGACGCAGTTGTGCTTCCTCTGCGAGACAGCCGCGCAACAAGATTACCGGGCAACGGTCAGCGCGCAGACAGGGGGAGGGTCCAGGCCGATGAACCGGCGCATATGGACGAGGCTTGCGGAAACGGGGCGCGGATGAGCGACGGCATCATCCTGGCCGCCGAGGACCTGACCAAGGAATTCAAGGGCTTCTTCGCCGTCGAAGGCGTGGATCTGCGGGTCCGGCGCGGGCAGATCCATGCGCTGATCGGGCCGAACGGCGCGGGCAAGACCACCTGTTTCAACCTCCTGACCAAGTTCCTGCCCTCAACGCGCGGGCGCATCACCTACAAGGGGCAGGACATCACCGCGATGTCGCCGGCGGATGTGGCGCGGCTGGGGCTGGTGCGCTCTTTCCAGATCTCGGCGGTCTTCCCGAACCTGACCGCGCTCGAGAACGTGCGGATCGCGCTCCAGCGCAAGCGGGGGGATTCGTTCGATTTCTGGCGGTCGGAGCGGGTGCTGCACGAATACGACGACGAGGCGCGCCGGCTGCTCTCGGATGTCGGCCTCTCGGAATTCGAGGCTGCTTGCCGAGGTCGGGCTAAGCGAATTCGAAGGCATCAACGCCAGCGACCTTTCCTACGGCCGCAAGCGCGCGCTGGAGATCGCGACGACGCTGGCGCTCGACCCGGAGATGCTGCTGCTCGACGAGCCGATGGCCGGCATGGCCCACGAGGACGTCGACCGCATCTCGGCGCTCATCAAGCGCATCTCGGTCAACCGCACGATCCTGATGGTGGAGCACAACCTCTCGGTGGTCG
>CAZESN010000065.1:0-12772 GCA_964514775.1 uncultured Rhodovulum sp. | reverse complement strand
AGATGAAGCCCGCGCCGGCCCCGGCACAGGCTTCATCTTCAAGGGCTCCTACGACAAGGCGAACCGCACCTCGCTCACGGCAAGGCGCGGGCTCGGCCGCGAGGAGGGGCTGAGGATCCTCGACGAGGTGCGCAGGCGCATCGGCTGCCCGGTCCTGACCGACGTGCATCTGCCCGAGGACTGCGCGGTGGTGGCCGGGGCCGTGGACGTTCTCCAGATCCCGGCGTTCCTCAGCCGGCAGACCGACCTCCTGCTGGCGGCGGGTGAGACCGGGGCGGCGATCAACGTCAAGAAGGGCCAGTTCCTCGCGCCATGGGACATGGCCAATGTCGCGGCCAAGGTCGCCTCGACGGGCAACGAGCGCATCCTGCTCTGCGAGCGCGGGGTCTCCTTCGGCTACAACACGCTGGTCGCGGACATGCGCAGCCTGCCGATCATGGCGCGAACCGGCCGGCCGGTGGTGATGGACGCGACCCATTCGGTGCAGCAGCCGGGCGGGCAGGGGACGTCCTCTGGCGGCCAGCGCGAATTCGCGCCGGTGATGGCGCGCGCCGCCGTCGCGATCGGCGTCGCGGCGGTTTTCATCGAGACCCATCCCGATCCGGACAACGCGCCCTCGGACGGTCCGAACATGATCCATCTCGACCGGATGCCGGCGCTGATCGCCGAGCTGATGGCCTTCGACCGCCTCGCCAAGTCGCATCCGATGGAGGTCTGAGCGGCCAATGCGCATCGCGCCCACGGGCTTTCGCGACTACGACGCCCGCTGGCGGTACCCCGATGAGATCGACCTCGACGGCATCGAGGCGCTCGGCCTCGGCCTCGGCACCCAGATGCGGGCGCGGGGCGTGGCGCCGGCCGTGGTCACCGGTCATGATCACCGGGCCTATTCCCCGGCGGTGAAGGCCGCGCTCGCGGCCGGGCTGGTCCGGGCGGGCGTCGAGGTTCACGACATCGGCCTCTGCCTCACCCCGACGGCCTATTTCGCCCGCGCGCATCTTGGCATCGCCGCCGTCGCCATGGTGACGGCGAGCCACAACCCCAATGGCTGGACCGGGGTGAAGATCGGCTTCACGCCGCCGCTCACCCACGGCCCCGCAGACATGGCCGAGCTCCGCGCGATCGTGCTCGGCGGCGGCGGCCGGCCCCACCCCGGCGGCGACTACAGGCTGCACGACGACCTGCAGGCGGCCTATATCGACGACCTTGTCACGGGCGCACCGCTCACGCGGCGCCTGCGGGTGGTCTGTGCCACCGGGAACGGCACGGCCGGGGCCTTCGCTCCCGAGATTCTCGCCCGGATCGGCGCCGAGGTGATCCCGCTCCACACCCGGCTCGACCACAGCTTCCCGCATTACAACCCCAACCCCGAGGCGCTGGAGATGCTCCACGACATGGGGCGCGCGGTGCGCGAGAGCGGTGCGGATCTCGCGCTCGGCTTCGACGGGGACGGGGACCGCTGCGGCGTCGTCGACGGGGAGGGGCAGGAGATCTTCGCCGACAAGATCGGGGTCCTGCTCGCCCGCGAGCTCGCCCGCGATCACCCGCAGGCGCGGTTCGTCGCGGACGTGAAATCGACCGGTCTCTTCACCACGGATCCGGTGCTGCGCGGGCTCGGGGCGCGCACCGAATACGGGCCCACGGGGCACAGCCACATGAAGCGCCGGCTGGCCGAGACCGGCGCGCTGGCGGGGTTCGAGAAATCCGGCCATGTCTTTCTCGCGCCGCCCGCGGGGCGCGGCTACGACTGCGGGATGCGGGCGGCGGTGGCGATCTGCCGCCTCCTCGACCGGCATCCGGCCGAGACGCTTGCCGATCTCGCGCGCACGCTGCCGCGGACCTGGAGCACGCCGACCATGTCCCCGGCCTGTCCCGATACGGAAAAGCACGCGGTGCTTGCCCGGATCGTCGTCCGGCTCGGGGCGCATGCGGCGAGGGGCGGCCGCTTCGGCGGGCGGGCGGTGCGCGAGATCGTCACCGTGGACGGGGCCCGGGTGGTGCTCGACAACGGCGGCTGGGGGCTGGTGCGGGCGTCGTCTAACACGCCCAATCTCGTGGTCGTCTGCGAGAGCCCCGCCTCCGCCGACGAGATGCGGGCGATCTTTGCCGATCTCGATGCGATCATCCGCACCGAACCCGCGGTCGGGGCCTACGACCAGATCGTTTGATCTTGTCGCGGCGGGGGCGTGCGCCTAAGAGGGGGGCCGCTTGGGGCGTGGCCAAGCGGTAAGGCAACGGGTTTTGGTCCCGTGATCCCAGGTTCGAATCCTGGCGCCCCAGCCAGATTACATCATAAGATGTTGATTTTAATCATAAATCGAATTTTATGCCGCCTTCACCCATTGCCACACCCATTATAGTAAAAGCGCTGCTTTGGGGGTGAAGGCCTAGTTCCAGTAGGTGCCGCCTAAGCGTAGTGCGGCAGATCAGGTCGGTATTATTGTGCATTCGCAGTGGGTTGCCGTGATGAGATACCACATCTCACCCGGCTTCAAATAAACATATTGCACAATAAAGATGGTAAAGATTATTTGTTTCTGGGCGTAACTCCATGTAGTCCACTCGTTAGGCGTTATCCAAGATTCCACAATAATGTAGACCTGCATCTTCCGCAGATTGTATCCATCCTTCTGGGGTATAGGGGGGGTACGATAGCCATGAGGACTACGATTGTCGTCACCGCAATTTCGGTGACAGCTCTTCTTTCTGGATGCGGTACGTCATATCAGATGCCTGCCATGGCAGAGGCGGAGATTGATCGTGCTAACACCGTTATTGCGCGCGAAAGCTCCGCGCCTATCACTCAGGTGTCGATTTTTGAGGGAGTTGACCGGTTCGAGCGTGTTGCGCGGCGAATCGAGCCCCACGCCGAGGCAATGTGCCGGCAGGAAACCCCTGACCGCGACTGCGATCTAACCATCCGCGTAGATCTCGATCCTCGCGCGCCCGCCAACGCCTACCAGACAGTCAACGCGGATGGGCCGCTGATCATCATCACCGGAGCATTATTGCAGGGGACCCGGAATGACGATGAGGTGGCATTCGTCATGGGCCACGAGGCCGGCCACCACATCGCCAAGCACCTCGACAAGCAGATGCAACAGCAGCTCGCAGGTGCGTTGATCCTAGGTGTGGCAGCGGCATACGCGGGGGCCGGCAATCCGAACCAGTACCAGGCCCAGCGAGATGTTGAGAATGCCATGAACGCTGGTATGGCGCTTGGTGGCATCGCCTACAGTCAGACCTACGAGCTAGAGGCCGATATGCTTGGTGCCTACATCGCCGAGGCGGCTGGCTACGATGCCGAGAAGGGGTCGCTCCTTTTTGCTCGCCGTGAGGGTGGAAACGTGAGGGGCGAGGCTGGTGCAATGTCGCTCTGGTCAACCCATCCGCGTTCTCCGCAACGCATCGCGACAGTGCGCTATGCCGTTGCCGACGCTCGTCAGAAGAAGGCCGCCGGTGAGCCAATGCGGCCGGAGTGGCGAGCTAGCCAGTAGGCATCTGGAGTGCGCTGGTGACCGTTGGCGCTGCTACCCTTAGCAGGATCAAGCGGCGCGGGATGCTAGGGAGAGGGCCGGCGTGCCCGACACTTATTCCGGCAAGGGGAGGTCGCGCTGGGCGCTTCCGAATACGGCCTCCAAGCGGCGGTCGAGCGCCCGGTCGATCTCCTCGCCGATGCTCCGGCCCTGAAGGCGCGCGTCCTGATCTGTAACCCCGGGCGCCGCCGTTACCTGTACTTCGATGGTTATGCCGCCGAAGTTGACGGTCTGCCCGCCATCCTCGCTTGGGCTCGCCGCAACCGGATAGCCTCCACCTAGAGCCGCCGTTAGAGCTGCGGGCAGCACCCACCCGCTGCTACCGGGCACGAACAGCTCCGGGCCTTGTTCCCCGACGAGGTATCGGCTTCCCGATCGCACAGGCCCGCCGGAGGCTCTCGCCTCCACCGAAGCATCGTCAAGCCCGAGCTGCCGCCCAACCCACGAGTTGCGTGCCGCGCTGAGTCCGCCTTCGACCCGAGACCAGAACCCGTCCCAGATCGCCCGGATACCGCTCATCACATCGTCGAAGGCATTGCGAAGGGGGTCAAAGATGCCGGGGACGGCGCGCTCCAAGATACCCGGGATCGACACCGACCACAGGACGGACCACAGGTTGCCGAGAAGTGTGGTCAGGTTCTCCCAAGCCCCTTGAAGGTCGCCGGTCAGCAAGGAGCGCCAGACCCCGAGATACGCGCCGAAGGTCTCGGACAGGAAATCTACGAGCCCCTGCCACGCCGCCTTCACCGAGGCGACCACATCCTCCCACGGGCCGAACCAGTCCTTGAGGTAACTCTCGCCGCCGCTGACCCAGCGATAGAAGTCATAGCCGATGGCGATCAGGGCCGCGATGCCGGCGGCAATGGCGGCGATGGTCAGGCTCGCGGGATTGGTGCCGATCGCCCACATGGCCGCGCCTACCGCCCGGATGCCGGCGGCCAGCGGCGCGAGCATGGGGAGCAGCACGCCGAGGTTGGTGGCGAACGAGACAATCCACGACACAACCGTGGTTGCGGTCAGTGCGATGATAGCGCCCTCGACCAGCCACAGGTTGTTAGCGAGGAACATTATGCCCGCTGCCACCTTGTCGGTAATGCCGCCCGCCTGGTTGAAGCGATCCATGAGGGCGTCGATGTTGTTGTTCAGGACGACCACGGCATCGGCGGTCGTCGTGGCCATGGCCTCACTCTCACCCCGGAGCCGCTCCATGTTTCCGAGTAGAATTTGCATCACCACGTCGCCGGTGATCTCGCCGGCAGCGGCGAGTTGCCGCAGCTCTTCCGTGTTCGCTCCGAAATGCTCCTTCAGCAGGTCAAGCAGCCGCCCGCCCCGTTGGACGATGGCGTTGAACTGATCCCCCTTGAGGACGCCCATCGACATGGCGCGGGTGAGGTTCTGCATGACGCTCGCCGCGTCCTCACCCTTGGTGCCCGAGACCATCAGCGCGTCGTTCAGC
Organism: uncultured Rhodovulum sp.; assembly: GCA_964514775.1. Classification (GTDB taxonomy): domain Bacteria; phylum Pseudomonadota; class Alphaproteobacteria; order Rhodobacterales; family Rhodobacteraceae; genus Amaricoccus. The sequence continues at coordinate 7,780 of CAZESN010000065.1, read as the reverse complement.
GCCTGCGTGAACCCGATAATCTCGTCGGTGGTGTAGCCCAGCTCACGCAGCGCGGAGTTGTTGGTGAGGAAGGCCTCGATGGTCTGCTCGAAGGACGAGTAGGTGTTGTTCGCGGTCTGGTTCAGCCGGGCCATGATGGCGTCGAGATCTTCGGCCGGGCCGAGCGCGAGAGAGAGCCGGCTGCGGAAGTCGGTCATCTCATCAGCCACACGGCGGAAGCGCCCTATTGACAGCCCGAGGGCGCCGGCCAGCAAGCCAGAGGATATCTTGGCCACCGTGGTGGCTGTACTCTGGATGCGGCGCAAGGTGGCGTCGTAGCGCTGGGCCTCGGCTCCATCGACCCGAAAGCCGAGGCGCGTAATAAGTTCGCGGACAATCATGCCGCTGCCTCCTTACGGTTGAGGGGGAAGGCTGGAACGGACAGCGGAGAGCCCTCTGTAGCGAGCCTCATAAGATCGGCGTGGACAGCCCCGGGGTCGAAGAGATTTGTGAACTTTGGCACAGCCAGGTAGAACAGCTGCTCAGTAGCTTCGCGCCATTCTGCAAGCTGCTCGGGGGTGCCAAGCGGGCCAAAGCCGAAACTGAGGATCACCAGTTCCTGCAAGAACCACCCTCGAATGACCCGCTCTGCATCTTCCCGAGACATTCCATGCGATGCCTTTGGCGGGAGAGTGTGGAGGCGCTTGATAGCCAGCCTGAGCGCTCGACGCGCTGTGAATTCGTTCATGACAAGATAGGCGAGCCCGGTAGCCATCGCCAACGCCCCTAGCTATTCGCGGAGCGGGACGTTCGTTCCCGCAAGTCCGGAATAGGGGTTGGGGCCTTCGGCAAGGCGCGCTGCTAGGTCTGCAAGGTTACGCAGATCCTTGGAGAGTTCGAGTGCGTCTTGCGAGTACAGTACCTTGACGCCGCTCCCCCCGGGGGCCAATCGCCGAGCCTGTCCCGCAATGCCCGTGCTTTCCTCCGCGACGACGCGAAGCTCCTCGAGCAAGATCCGAAGCGGAGGAAGGGCGGCCCGAAGCTCCTTTCCCTTGGCAATGAAGGTGTCGGCGAGGGTAGCGCTGTGCCGGCGAAGATCTGCGAGAGCGGCTTCGGTCTGGCGGTGCTGCGCCTCCGCCGCTGCCGCGGCGTCGAGTTCTGCCTGAGCTTCCCGTACCGCTGCTTCGCGTGCGGTCGCCTCGCGCTGTGCAACGATAGCCTCGGCGGTCATGGTGGTCATTGATCGGTCCTCGAAGGTGGAAGGAGGGCGCCGGGGCAGGGCGCCCGGTCATAGGCCGGGCAATGTCAGCCCCTGCTCTGCGCGATGATCGCGGCAACGGCGCGATCGCTGGCTTCAGAGACGTGGATGCACTTGTCGCTGCGAATGTGCTGGCGGCTGGCTCGATACTCGGCGGTGCGCTCGTCATCCAACCGGCCGGCGGTCAGGGCGGCCGCATCTTCTCGGGACTCCGCTTTCAGCTCGTCCTTGCGATAGCCGTTCTGAATATCCTGAAGCGCCGCTTCGCGAGCCCGACGAGAGTCTTCACGGGCTGCGACAAGGGAAGCCGCATTTGCATCGTGATCGGACCTTGCCTCTCGCTTGGGAGCGGGGAGATGGGCTGCGATGGCATCGAGCCGGGCAAGAAGGTAGGCCCCGCTCTTCTGGGCAAGGTACTCCGCGCTCGCAGTTTCGTGCCCGTCGCCATGCTCAATGATGAGCCGCTTGGCTGCTTCGGCGTCGTGGCCTGCGCGGGCTGCATCCAGTCGCGCGGCAAAATCTTCGATGTTCGGAGTCATGATGTTGGTTCCTTCTCTCTGGTGGGGTCCCGGCGCTGCCCGGCGGTTTTGAGTCGGGCGACCAAGGTGGCGCGGTGGCCGGGGTTCACTTCGGGCCGGGAAGGCGGACCTTTGCGGATGGTGTGAGCCCGGCGAGCATCGCGTTTTAGAGTGGCTGTCAGGACGTAGAGACTGGTCATGCGGCAACCCGAGCCTCGCGTTCCTTCCCGCGAGCCGCCTTCGAGGCTGCCTCCAAAAGGGTCGCAATAGTCCAATGCGACTGACGCGGCTTCGGCGCTGATGGATATGGCGGCCACGACCACCCCAGTTCCTGCTGTTTCTCGACAAACTCATTCTCGAAGTCGAGAAACTGGGGGCTGTTCATCATCGCCCGGTATTTGTTGTCCGGGAGAAGGCGCGCCTCATTGCGGATTGCCAGATCGTGCAAGAGGTTCGCGAGCACTTCCACGCCGGCGATATCCGAGAGTTCGCGGCAGAGATGCGCAATGTGGTACTCAAGTACGATCCGTTCACTCAGCCCGGAATCGTAAATGGAATGCTTGAGAAGAGTAAGCATTCCGGCACCGGATCGCACAATGTAGTCCTCTTGGTTTTTTGTTATGTTGTGCTTGGTGGCGCGCATTCTCTTTTCCATGTCAGCCCTCCTTTTTGGTGGTTATGTCATCGCCATCGGCCCGAACGCTGCGAGCGGGTCGGGCGCTTCCGTTTCTTCACGCGGGATGGCCACCGCGATCTTTGGCAACTTCCAGCCCTGACAAGCGGGCGAAGCGGAGCGCGAGAGCTTTTCAGCCGACTTCGCCGCCAGCGTCAGGCGCTGGGCGAGGCGGCGAAGCTCTGGGGCGTGCAGGAGCCCGGCGGCCACCTCCCGCCCGGAGCGGCGTTCTTTGCGTGCAACGTCGATCATCTCCGCTTGGGCCAGCCGCATCTCCGCAAGGCGCCTTTCAAGGCGGATGCCCAGAAGGACGGCCTCGCGGGCCGCGCGCTCGAAGCTCTGGTGATGCATCTCGCGGGCAAAGCTGTGCGGATCGTCCATTTCAATCGTCTCCCTTGGGTTCGAAGGTGAAGATGCTGGTCGGCAGGCCTCGTGCCTTCAGTTCGTCCACCAGCTCTTCCTCGGTTAGCTCCTTGCGGGCGGCCGCCGGGGCATGGTTGACTGTCTCGATGTGATCCCGAAGGCCGAGCTGGCGTGTGGCTATGGTCGGATTGATGAGTTCCGCCGACGCATGGGTCAGAACGTAATCATCAATGGCGGCTTCCAGCAGTTGGCAGGTCGGAGCCAGGTCTGGCCGGTAATCTGTGTGGCTTGCGTTCTGCCAGTTCTTCCACGCGGGAACACCGATACCGAGCCACGCGCAGAGTGACCGTAAGGACAGGTTGCGGGGCCGATAGGTCGTTGCCCGAATAACCTCTCCTTGGTACTGGAAGATCTTTTCGCCCTCCATATCGTTGTCTCGGACGAACTCGAAGTACGCCGCGGCGGCCTCGAGTAACTCTTCGTGCGAGTTGAAAGTATCCGGCGGACCGGGCGCGCGATCTCGCGCCTTTGCAAGGAGAGCTTCAAAGAGATGCCGGTTTGCCAACTTTCTGTATCCCGATGTATACATTAATTAAGCTAGCGGTAAATTTTCAGTATTGCAAATAGTATTTTCAATACAATCGGCAGTATTATCAGTTATTGATGGATTATATTGCCGGACCATGCAGTTTTATGGCCGTTTTGCATGGTGAGTGGCGGTTGAGTTGGTGGTGCGGCTTCGGCGTGGCGCTGGGCGGGCCCCACAGGCGCCTACCTCGGGGACGGATGGGGCGCAGGGCGGAGGCCGGCTAGATGGCCGCTAGCGGCGCAGATTTGGGCCGTAGCGGCGCGATGGCAGGCCAAGGCTCTCGCGGGCCCGTAAAACAAGCCCCGGCTCACAGCGCGACAACGAGCAGCTCTCAGAGAAGGTTGTGCCACCGGACACAGAGGGGGGAGAGCAGACGGATGGTCGTACGGTGTCGACCAACGAATACTCCGGACAGTAAGCTGGCGGTCAACTTGAGACGCTGGACGCAACCAATTACCGATTCCGCTCGAAGAGCAACCCGAAAATAAAAGATCCCGAAATCGGTAGATTGTTTCATTGCGTGCGCTCAAAAAGCAGGTCTCTTAGTGATCTGAGCTTCGCGAGGAGCTCGTCAAAAGTAATTATCGATACACCATGAAGGCTTGATCGATATAGTTCAAGAGATCTTTTCTTTAAGTAATCGGGCATCACTCCGGCCACAATCACGCCTTTAATTCCGTGAGCGCGCAAACCATACATCTCGTTCTTAGATCTGATTGGGTGGATCTCCTCAATAAATTTCCCGATCTGATCTAAGATTTGAACTACGGTGGCAGAAAGCTCGGACGAGGGGCCATATACACCACCTCTATATTCCCTGTCGCCGAGAAGCTTGGTTTGAGGCGTCTTGATCTCGACCAACGAAACACTTTCGGTAATTCCGTTTTTCATAAGAAAATCCGCAATCTTCTCCCCGGACCCATCCAGCAGCTTGCCGCCTACATGCGCTTGGCCTTGTATCATCACCATGGGTGTTCCAAAGGCCATGTCCAAAATGAATGGATTTAGGGTGAACTGTTTCTGCCAATGCGGCTCAGATTTACCTTTATTAAGATCCGAATGAAGTATCTCGATTAGACGATCCAGAGATGCGAGCTCGATCTCCTCGTGTAGTTTCGCAAGGCCGCCTCTCTCCGAATGCAGGGACCTTCTTACGGTTTCCTTGGCTATGCGTATTATTGATGATCTGTCTTTGTTGGACAGCTTTATGTCAACCATTTCTAGACCAATCGCATTCGCGATGTCGTCCGGCTTCCTATCATACACTTTTACGGGGAACTTATCGGCATCGAGGCGGGAAAGAAGATTGCTGTATCCAATCTGGGTCTTTCGACGACGAGATTGACTTTGAGCTGTAGCATCGGATCGCCCGCCTGCCCTGCGCAGCTCATCGAATAGCGCGTAGCTGATTTCATAAGTCTTTCCGTCGTCTGAAAGACCTACTTCCTCGAAATATTCCATATGCAGAAGCCTAACCTTATCTACGCCATCCAATTTCGATATAGAGTCGGTGAAAAATTTCATCTTTCTATCGAAGCCGAGACCAAAATTGGCGTCGGTTAGGAGGCCTCGTGGTAGGTCGTTTTTTATGTAGCTTTCGACGTCGTCGACTACATCGAAGGAATACTCCGGTGCGAATGGCCCGTCATCGACAACAAGCTCAATACTCCGAATCGGGGCATGCTTGGGTTCGAGAAACCTTGCCGGGTCTGGAATAGTGTAGAGAGGGAAAACGGTCGTAATTCGTCGACCTATATCAAATCGGAGCATGAGGGCGTGATCGGCTTTATCACGCCCGGACCTGCGAGCCACCTCAACCCTCGAGGCCGATGGGTGCCAATAGGCGTCCACGATATGATTTTCAGGTCGATCAAGTGAAAACTTCCCCTGATCTTGATCCCCATACTGAAGCCCAAACTCTGCCATGTGCTCTCCCCTCCGTCCTTTCGCAAATTATCTGCGGTCCAGCCGCGAATGAAAGATGTATCAGCTCATGACCGGGATCTCCCGGAAAGAATAACTACGCGCAACACGGACCAAACAGCACCAACCACTTTGTCCAGATTATTGGGCTGTCGCAACTGCGGATGTCAGATTTAAGGGGGGGGGGGCAGTATTGGGCCGAACGCAGCGACGGCTATGGGCCCAAACCCGCAATCGCTTCCCTCGGTCTCCATTTCTTAAAGGGTGCGATCGTGGATTCGCAAAGAGCGTTGTAATTTAGCAGCTAGGTTGAGTGCCGTCAGCGGCGGCCGGATAATGGGTTGCATGCAGGGTGCATAAAGAACAGCGGTAATCGTTCGTATTAATTCAAACGCTTATCTTAGTGGATGGCTCTGGGGATAGCAGCCATTAACCGCGTGGCTGCCCGTTTACCGACCGACGAGAAGGGGGAACTCTTGCTGTCGCCTTCGTGATATAATGACTAAGCTTTACGTTTAGGGTGGGAAATATCATGAATATCACAAAGCTGCTTATGGCAGGAGCTATTGCTATGTTTGTTTCGATAGCCGCTATGCCCGCTTTCGCCCACGGGGGTGGATGCCGGAAAAGCTCGCCTCCGGGTCAGTGCTGCCACATGGATAACCGGGTAGGCCGGGTTCACTGCCACTAGGTCCAGCCGGGCGGTTCTGTAGGGTTGATATGTTCAAGAAGAGAGTAAGCGCGGAAGCCGAAGCAGCGGCTCAGGCGAAAGCTGCCCGGTTCGAGGCCGAGGCGTTGCTGGCTGAAGCGAAGCTTCGCGAGGCGGCGGCGGCCAAGGCTGCAAGGAAGGCTGCGAGAAAGGGACCAGGGTTTATCGGTTACTTCGGTATAGCCGTGGTCGGTTTCATCATCTACGGGGCTGCGACCACTGAGAGGCCAAAGCCCGCCCGCGCTCCGGCAGTTGCGCGGGCGGAAGCACCTGTAGCCGCGCTAGCCGCAGAGCGGCCGGCAGTCGCTCAGGCGGAGCCGGAGGCCCCAGCACCTACCCGGGAGGCGCGTCAGCCGATCAGATGCGACGAACTGACCGGCAGAGGTTCCGTGCTTTTTAACATGTATAGCAATGCGACCTGCGAAGACGGTCCAGTAGTTTCGCCAGCGCGGCAGGCTTCTGAGCCGCGCCCTGTTGCTCGACCGGCCGAGCTGGTTGTGGCCGAAGCGGCGGTGCCTACCGCACAGACGATAGGCGATACAGAAGACACCGCTATCGCCTCCCAAGACATAGGCGAGTCCGAAGCAATGTTCCGCTGCACCAAGATCGTCGAGGGGTCCTTCCGTTACCGCTTTAGCCGGAACTGGAGCGGGTTCAGTGTGAAAACCATCGACAACGGCGATACCATCGAAATGCGCTCGACCTACACCGCCCAGAATGGCTTCGGCGCCGAGCGGCAGATACCAACCTACTGCGCAGTGTTTCCTAGAAGTGGCGAAATGTGGGTGACTGTTGATTCCCGTACCGTTTACGAAGGAAGGTTCTAACCCATGCCCTCAGGCGGCCACCGCTTGCGGATCTATCGGAAGCGGGCGGGTCGCCACCCCGCTTCAACCGCCTCGGCCTCGTCGCAGAACCACCGCTCGCCCGTAGCCTCGTCGATCTGGGTGCGAGTGTACCAGGGCGACCAGGGCGTGTGGTAAATGCGATCTCCCTGCCGGTTGATATTGCCCTTGATCGGGCAGCCATCGGGCGCCTCTGCAACGGCCCGATCCCAGCGGCTAGCCCTATAGTCCCATGGCGGTTGTGTCTCCGCTTGCCACACGCCTAGCGCGGCGGCCTGTGCCTCAGCCTCAATGCCGGCATAGTCGGTGCTGTATCGGACGAATGCCCAAGCCAGTCCCTCGCGAACGAGCTGCGCGCCGAGATCTAAGCCGCGCGCGGTGCAGCGGGCAACAATGCGGCCGTAGACGTCCCGGTCCAGAGGCTCGCAGGTGACGGGCGTGCCGGCGATCAGCTCCCCGAGGCGTTCGGCCGCCGCCTCGTCGCAGCCCCAAGTGCCACCCCGAGGCAATGAACAACGCTGCCCCATCTCGGCAGCATCAATGCCGTGGATGCGAACCTGTATCGGACCGAAGGCGAGGCCGTCCCCATCGACCACGCGCGGGTGTCCTGCGATCTGCCCGGCGGCCGCCGGGCTCAACATCAGATGAACGGCTAACGCCGCGAAAACACTTACACCCCTCATTCGGGCAGGGTAGCACGCCAAGCTGGGGGAGGGCACCTCATCCGTCCCGAGTGGGTAAACCCTGTCCCACACCAGTTTTTTTTTTTTCTGATGCTAGCCTCCGGGGCTGTACTGGGTTGGTGTGACATCACCATGAACAGATTTTCTTCTGCAACTCCCGGCATTTGTTTTTATAAATTCATAAGTGGGGGGAGTGCCTATTGCGCGCGCATTGCAAATATCAAAAAGAAGCCTTTAATT
>CAZESN010000064.1:0-12841 GCA_964514775.1 uncultured Rhodovulum sp. | reverse complement strand
GCGTCTCCGAGGAGACGCCCTTGATCGCATGGCGCTGACGCACAAACCAGCCGGGGGTCTCGGCAAGGCGCTTCCTGATCTGGGCGAAGAAATACTCCGCCTCCTCGCTGTCGGGGTTCTCGATGAGGTCGGTCTCGCCCTCCTCGACCCGCGCGCCGGTGAGGATGTACATGGTGGCGTCGCCGCCGTCGTCGAGGATCATGTTGGCACCGCCCTCGAACCCGAAGATCCGGTCGGTATAGGTCCAGTATTCCTCGAGGCTCTCTCCCTTGACCGCGAAGACCGGCACGCCCGATCCGGCGATCGCGGCAGCCGCATGGTCCTGGGTCGAGTAGATGTTGCACGAGGCCCAGCGGACCTCGGCGCCGAGCGCCACCAGCGTCTCGATGAGCACCGCGGTCTGGATGGTCATATGCAGCGAGCCGGCAATCCGGGCACCCTTGAGCGGCTGTGCGGCGCCGTATTCGGCGCGCAGAGCCATCAGGCCAGGCATCTCGGTCTCGGCGATCCCGATCTCCTTGCGACCGAAATCGGCAAGCGCAATATCCTTGACGACGTATTCACCGCTCATGCGAAAAACCTCTGAAATTCACTGCCGATCCGGCCCGGCGCGGGCTTAGCAGCATGCCGCCTCTATCACAACCTTGTCCGGTTGATCATGCTTTCCGGAAGTATATGACACCTGCTAGAAGCGACGGGTTTATTCTTCCGGAACCAGCATGACGATCACGATTCAGGCGGCGACCCCACCCCGGTTCGACAGGGCCGTCGTGTTCGCGTGCGATCAGAACTACCTGCGCTATGCCGTCTTCGCGGCGGCGCAGATCGCAGCCCTCTGTCCCGACCGGGACTTCGACATCTGCCTCTGCGCGGCCGAGGATCTCGTGCCCGTGCCGGGACTGGAGACGGCGGGGCTGAGGTACTGCCGGGTGGAGACCGGCGGCATCTTCGCCGGCATGGGGCTCGATGCGCGCCGGACCGAGGCCGCTTATCTGCGGCTCGCCCTGCCCGCGGCCTTTGCCGGCACCTACCGGCGCATCCTCTATCTCGACTCGGACGTATTCGTTCAGGGCGGCGATTTCGGCGCGCTTCTCGACATCGATATCGGCCCGCATCCGCTGGCGGCGGTACGCGACAATATCCAGTGGCGCACGCCCTCGCGCAAGCCGGAGTCGTTCCGGCGGCTCGGCCTGCCTGCGGCCCCCTGTTTCAACAGCGGCGTACTGTTGATCGACGTCGCCGCCTTCAACGGCCAGCAGGTACTTGAGCGCTGCCTCGATTTCGCGGCGCGGAACCCGCCCGAGAAGATCGGTCTCGACCAGGACCTGATCAACGCGGTTCTGCGTGGTGACTGGGCGGAGCTCTCGCCCATGTGGAACTGGCAGTACACCTGGGCCTCGCGGCTCTTCGAGGCGGTGGCCGGGCCGAACGTGGTGCATTTCATCGGACCGAAGAAACCGTGGAAGCACGCGGGCGGCGAGTTGCCGCTGCGGTTCCGACGGGCTTACCGGGCCTTTTTCGCCAGCCATTTCCCGGAGGGGCCGCAGGTCGGCGAGGACGGGGTCGCGCCGATGTCGAACCGCTCCTATCTGACCCGGAGCCTGGTCAAGCACCTGATCTCGCTTGGCAAGATGGAGCGGTATCTGGCGCGCTTTCCCGACGACCTGACGGTGGCGGTCCGGCCCGCCCTCGACAGCACCCGGCCCGGGGCGTAGGCAGGCGGCGGATGGTCGGGGCAACCGGAGGCCGAATGCCGCAGGCACGGGCATGGCAGCGGATGCTGTCGGGGCGCAGGCTCGACCTGCTCGACCCCTCGCCGCTCGACATCGAGATCGAGGACATCGCCCATGGCCTCGCCTTCGTCGCCCGTTGGAACGGCCAGACGCGGGGCGAGCACCCCTATTCCGTGGCCGAGCATTCGCTGCTGGTCGAGGAGATCTTCGTGCGGATCGCGCGCGATGCGAGCCCGCGCTGGCGGCTCGCGGCGCTGCTGCACGATGCGCCCGAATACGTCATCGGCGACATGATCTCGCCGGTGAAGGCGGCTGTCGGCCCGGAATACGGGGCGCTCGACGCGCGGCTCGCGCAGGCGGTGCATCTGCGCTTCGGGCTTCCGGCCACCCTGCCCGCCGCCATCAAGGCGACGATCAAGCGCGCCGACCGGATCTCGGCCTGGCTGGAGGCGGTGCAGCTCGCGGGGTTCACGCCCGCCGAGGCCAACCGCTTCTTCGGGGCGCCACGGGTCGAGGGGATCGGCGCGGTGGCGCTCGACCCGCGTCCGCCGCGCGAGGTGAAGGCCGCCTATCTCGCGCGCCATGCGGACCTGCTCGCGGCCTTCTGAGCCGGAACCACGAGTCGGGGGATATTGCGCTTGACGGAACCCGGGCACTGTCCCACCTAGAGCCAAGGCATGCCCCCCGCAGGACCCACGACGGAGACAGTCCCGATGGAACTCAATCTGGCCCAGGCACCGTCCGGCCCCGCGATCAAGGACGGCACCGAGGCGACCTTCATGGCCGACGTGATCGAGGCCTCGAGCGAGGTTCCGGTCATCGTCGACTTCTGGGCGCCGTGGTGCGGTCCGTGCAAGACCCTCGGGCCGGCGCTGGAGGCGGCAGTCACCGAGTCGAAGGGCAAGGTGCGGCTCGTCAAGATCGACGTCGACCAGAACCAGATGCTCGCCGCGCAGATGCGAGTGCAGTCGATCCCGGCGGTTTTTGCCTTCATCGACGGGCGGCCGGTGGACGGGTTCATGGGCGCCCAGCCCGCGAGCCAGATCAAGGCCTTCGTCGACCGGCTGATCGAGATGTCGGGCGGCAATGCCGGGCTCGAGGAGGCCGTGGCCGCGGCCGAGGAGATGCTTGCGGAGGGCGCGGTGGCCGATGCCGCCCAGACCTTCGCCGCGATCCTCGCCGAGGAGGCCGGCCATGCGGGTGCGATCGGCGGGCTTGCGCGGGCACATCTCGCGCTCGGTGATCTCGAGAAGGCGCGCGGCATCCTGGAAATGGTGCCGGCGGACAAGGCGAACGACCCCGCGATCCTGGCCGCGCGCGCGCAGATCGACCTGGCCGAAGTGACGGCGGATGCGGGCGAGGCGGGCGAGCTTCTCGCGGCGCTGGAGCGCAACCCGGACGACCATCAGGCCCGCTTCGACCTCGCGCTCGCGCTCGTCGCGAAGGGCGATCATGCCGGGGCGGTCGACGCGCTGCTTGAGCTTTTCCGCCGGGATCGCGAGTGGAACGAGGCCGCCGCCAAGGAACAGCTTTTCAAGCTCTTCGACAGTCTCGGGCCGAAGTCCGAGCTGGTGCAGAAGGGCCGCCGGCGGCTCAGCTCAATGATCTTCGCCTGAGAACGGCGCCCGGGCGCCGGCGCCAATCTGGAGCGGGAGAGGACTTGGCCAGGAAATTCAGCCTCGCCGACCTGCCGGACACGATCCCGGTCTTCCCGCTGCCCGGCGCGCTTTTGCTGCCGCGCACGCGGTTACCGCTCAATATCTTCGAGCCGCGCTATCTCGCCATGCTCGAAGACACGCTGAAGACATCGCACCGGCTCATCGGAATGATCCAGCCGATTGCGATGTCGGAGATCAACGCCGGCGCGCGGCTCCACCGGATCGGCTGCGCCGGCCGGGTCACCGCGTTCCAGGAGACCGAGGACGGGCGCTATCTCATCACGCTGTCGGGTGTCAGCCGGTTCCGGATGACCGACCCGCAGGACGGCTTCACCCCGTACCTGCGCGCGGGCGTCGAATGGGCCTGTTTCGAGCGCGACCTCGGGCGCTGCGAGGACGACCCCGAGTTCGACCGGACGCGCTTTCTGAAGGTCCTCGCCCGGTTCTTCGACACGGCGCAGCTTTCCTCGGACTGGGACAGCCTGCGGGACGCGGATGTCGAGCTCCTGGTCAACTCGCTCTCGATCCTCTGCCCGTTCGACCCCGAGGAGAAGCAGGCCCTGCTTGAGGCCCCTACCCTCACCAACCGCCGGGAGACACTGGTGACGCTGATGGAATTCGCCCTGCGCGGGGGCGGCGACGAGGGAACGCTGCAATGAGCGGGCCCGAGGTGCGGATCGAGCGGCGGCTGCTCGAGTTCCTGGTCTGCCCGGTGACGCGCGGACCGCTCGACTATGACACCGATCGCCAGGAACTGGTCTCGCGGGCTGCGGGGCTGGCCTTTCCGATCCACAACGGCATCCCGGTGATGCTGGTGGACGAGGCGCGCCGGCTCGAGGACTGATCGGAGGCGGCCCGCGAAAACGGGCCCGGAGGGACAGGCATGAGCGAGTGGTGGCGGGGCGCGGTGACCTATCAGGTCTATCCGCGGTCGTTCCAGGATTCGGACGGCGACGGCAGCGGCGACCTCCGCGGCATCACCGCCCGCCTGCCCTATCTGGCGGACCTTGGGGTCGAGGCGGTCTGGCTGTCGCCGATCTTCGTCTCGCCGATGCGAGACATGGGCTACGACGTCGCCGATTACACTGACATAGACCCACGGTTCGGGACGCTCGCCGATTTCGACGCGCTGCTCGCGCGGGCGCACGAGCTCGGGCTCAGGGTCATCATCGACCAGGTAATCTCGCATTCGAGCTCGGATCACCCGTTCTTTCAGGAGAGCCGGCAGAGCCGCGACAGCCCGAAGGCCGACTGGTACGTCTGGGCCGATCCCAGGCATGACGGCACGCCGCCGAACAACTGGCTGGCGGTCTTTGGCGGCGGGGCCTGGACCTGGGAGCCGCGCCGGCGGCAGTACTATCTGCACAACTTCCTGGGCGAGCAGCCGGATTTCAACTTTCACAACCCGCAGGTGCAGGACTGGCACCTGGCGAACATGCGCTTCTGGCTGGAGCGGGGCGTCGACGGCTTCCGGCTCGATACGGTCAACTACTACTTCCACGACGTGCTGCTGCGCGACAATCCGGCGGACTACCGGGTAAAGCCGAAGCCCGAGTGGAACCCCTACGAGATGCAGTACCATCTCTTCGACAAGAACCGGCCCGAGAACCTCGCCTTCATCGAAAGAATGCGCGCGCTCGTCGACGAATTCGACGATCGCGCCATGGTCGGCGAGATGGGCGAAAGCCACCACGCGATCCGCATGATGGGCGAGTACACGAGCCCGGGGCGACTGCATCAGTGCTACTCGTTCGAGATGCTGGGCGAGGCGTTCACCGCCGCGCATTTCCGGACCTGTATCGAGGCGTTCGTCGCCGGCGCGCCCGCGGGCTGGCCCGCCTGGGCCTTCTCCAATCACGACGTAGTGCGACATGTGAGCCGCTGGGCGGCGCATGGGGCGGATACGGAGGCGCTGGCCAGGCTGACGGCGGCGCTTCTCCTGTCGCTGCAGGGCTCGATCTGCCTCTATCAGGGCGAGGAGCTCGGACAAATCGAGACCGAGCTCGCCTATGACGAACTCGACGACCCCCAGGGCAAACAGTTCTGGCCGGAGACGAAGGGCCGCGACGGGTGCCGCACACCCATGGTCTGGGACACGGCAGCGCCGAACGCGGGCTTCTCGACCGGACGCCCTTGGCTGCCGGTGAAGCCACCGCAGGCGGCGAGGCATGTGGCCGGCCAGGTCGGGCGGGAGCGATCGGTGCTCGAGTTCTATCGCCGGATGCTGCGGCTGAGGCGTGAGAGCGAGGCACTGCGAACAGGGGCAACCCGGTTCTTCGACACGGATGAGCCGGTGCTGACATTTGCCCGCGGAGACGAAGTGCTTTGTGTCTTCAACCTCTCGCAGGAGGCTCAGGCCATCGATCTGCGCGGGGAGGGCACGATCATGATCGCCGAGGCCGCCGATCGGCAGGACAGCCGGCTCACTCTCGGAGCGAACGGCTTCGCCATCTTCTCCGGTGCCGGGATGGAGGCGGGCCGGCCCGCTTGAAAGGCCCAGGCGATTGGTATACCTGCTTCGGATCGGCATCCGTTGAAATCAAGTCAATTCAATGCATTGATGAGCCGGCATCGCTCCGGACTGGAGCGTTCGGAAGGGTGGCAGAGTGGTCGATTGCAGCGGTCTTGAAAACCGCCGATGTGCAAGCATCCGTGGGTTCGAATCCCACCCCTTCCGCCACTTGCCCCCACGAAAGCGTTCTCCCGATCCGGCTGCGGCCGGATTTTTCCGTTTTTTTCGAGGGTTATGCGGGATGGGCTACTAACCGGCTCAGGCGCGAGGTGGCCCAAAAGCGCTCTCTCCGGGCCGATATTCTCCGGACCTGTTAACCGCGCCATTCCGGTTAATTTCTGCATCTGTCTGTAATATAACAGAAAACCAGAACCTGCGGCTGGAAGCCGTTGGCAGGACCAAACCCTTGCATCCGCAACCGAAATCCAAACGGAGGGATCAGCTCAGATAGTCTGTTCCGGCTTCGCTCTCATATAGCACCCTGATCGATGTCGCCGCCGCGACCGCAGCGCGCGTCGATGCCTCGGTCAGGTCCAGCGCGCGAAACTTGTCGCCGATCTTAGCCACGGCCTCGATCCGTCGATACTGGCTTCCGAAGGCCTCCGCGTAGTCGGCCAGCCCCTTCAGCTTCGGAATCGCGTCACCGAACTGGATGCCGTGCGGGTCGACGATGTCGGCCGCAATCGTCCCGTCGGGCAGCCGCGCAAAGAACACGAAGTCTGGTCGGACAATTTTCGGATTGCCGCCTTCCTCGTAGATGACGCCAAGCGAGTCCTGACTGGCGCGCGACGGGTTGCGATACCAGCCGACCGTGCCCGCCCGCGCCAGCTCGGCTTTCACCACCTCGCCTTCCCAGGAGTTGAAGTCCTCGGGGAACATGCCGTCGTCGTCGCACAGCAGGTGCTGGGGATAGTGCCGCAGAGGTGCCTCGGTCCCATCCGCTTCGCGTAGCGTCGTCGGCTGCATCCAGGATGTCGGCCGAGCCAGATCGACCGGCATCGGCTCGGAGCTCATTTCACGGATTTGTCGATACACATCCTGGCGCTCGTCGGAGAGGCTCTTGATCTCGACCCGGTAGCGGCTGAGCCATTGGGTCGCCAGTTTCTCGGCCTCGGCCTCAAGGGTCTCTTTCACGTCGGGAACCAGCCCCAAGGCTGCGATCATGACATGGGCCTCGATCAGCGCCCCTTCCATATCGTCCGTGTCGCCTTCGTTCCGCGCCAGATAGTCGCTGTAGGATGTTGCGAGATCGGGGCTGATCGCGCGTCCGGCGCGGCGATACGCGTCCTCGATCACGGCGTAATCTGCTTCCTCGAGGAAGTCGTCGAACGACATGCCCCCGCCCTTCAGGTCGGCCTTCAGGCTCTTGCCCTCAACGGTCAGGACTGATTTGCGGGCAGCTTCGATTTCCGTCTTGAAGCGCGCCCGGACGCCGTCGAGCACCTTGTGCATCTCCGCGTGGGCTGCCTTGCCTGCGTCCGCCAGCAGGCCGTCCATGGCAAGTTCATGCGCCAGCGACGTGAGCCGCTTCACTGGGCGGGCATGCCGCTTGGGCAAGGTCTGGGACGGAAGCGAGAGCAGTTTGTCCCACACTTCTTCCGGGATAGACGGGTTCGGCTTCAGCTCCACCGGGTTGATCAGCACACGGCGGCCGGGCAGATCCTCGCCTCCGTCCCCGCCCGACATCAGGGCCTTGGCGATATCGGTCACCGAGGCTTCGTCGAAGAAGGGCAGCAGGCAGTCGACCGAGTTCAGCCGATCATTGCCGGGAATCCGTCGCGCCAGCGGGGTGCGCACCATCCGGCCCAAAAGCTGCGTGATATGCGTTCTGTCGCGCGCAGGCCGGAACGAGACCATGACCTCGGCGCGCGGGCAGTCCCAGCCCGTGCTGATGGCGTCCTTCGCGATCAGCACCCGAACCCAGGTCGATTCCTGTACGCGTTCCGGCGAGATATAGGGCACGGAATGGCGCCCGAAGGTCTGGGCGCTGTGCTCCCCGAACACATGCGCCACGGCATCTTCGGAAAGGTCCGGCCATTGGGCATAGATGGTGTCGAGCGCCGCACCGATGTCGTTGTGATCGGGGGCGTTCGGCACCTGCAGCACCATCAGCGGCAGCACGGTTCCTGCATCATCCTGTTGCTGGCCATAGGCTTGCCAGGCCGCCGAGATTTCCTTCAGCTTGTCGGTGCCGCGGCGCACCAGCACGGTGTCGAATGCGCCTGCCTCCTTGGGCACATCGAGGATGATCGTGTCCTTCAGCAGGCCCGACGCCTGAACCTTGGCGGAATCCACCACCACGTTCGGCAGGGTCGCGCGGCTCTGCATGCCGGACATCGCCGCGTTGAACCGCTCGACCGTGGCTGAGATGCCCCAGACGACGGGGATGCCGGGAACGGGCCCCGAGCCATTGATCAACCGCTTGACGATGGTGGTCTTCTCGCCCGCGCCGGTCGCCGCGCGCATCCCGCGATGCGCCTCGTCCAGCACCAGGTAGAGTGTCAGCGCCGGGTCGTCGATCGTATTCTGGATCGTGTCCCAGATGGTGTAGGATCGGCTGTCGGGCATCAGCCGCATCTGGCCGTCCTTCTCGATTCCTTCGTCGTCGGGATCGTGCCCGCGCACCAGCAGGCTCGACTTGCTCAGCTTCTGGGTATTCAGGAAGTAGATCTTTCCCGGCTCCAGCGCCTCGCGCTGGAAGGTGTTCTGCACCACAACCAGGTCCGAAAGTGTCAGCCGGTCCGACGCTTCGAGCAGACGAAACCGCGACTGCTCGTTCAGGGACGGATCATCGCTGAACCAGATCACCACGGCGCCGGGATCGGGCTCGATGTCGTAATTGTCGTCGCCGTGGAACAGCGCCTCGAACACCGCCGCCGCCATCACGGTTTTGCCCGCGCCCGTGGTGGCCGTCAGCGAGAAGGCGTGCTTGTCGCCGTCCTCGCGCCAGCGCCGGGACGCCTTCTTGAGGTTGACGAGCACGTCCCGGACGGCTTCTTCCTGATAATCCTTCAGCGTGAACTTCATGGTTCAGCGGCCCATCGAAAAGCGGAAATTGGAGAGGTAGGACTCATAGAGCCGCACGGGCTCGACGCTGTCCGGCAGGGATCGGGCGACCGCCTGGAACCGGCGGTCATCGTCAGTAACGATATAGGCGATGCGCAGACTCGGCACGGCGGCGGCCGCTTCGCAGAAGGCGCTGGCGTGGTCCAGATCGACCAGCAGACCGTAGGTATCGGCAACCTCCCAACCGGCGGCCGGAAGGTCGGTGATGCGGCGGCCTTCCGATCCGGCGCGCATCCACAACAGCGGCGCGATGCGCTGGAAGGCGAGGTTGTGACTGACGGCGACGGCGGCCTCGTAGGTCAGGGTGAGGAACTCGGCGTTCTCCTCGAACCCCTCGGCCATCGGAAATTCGTCGGTGAACTTGTAGTCGCCCGCGATGTCCTTGCCCTCGGGCGTCTTGCCGGTGATAGCGGCGCTGACGCGCGGCTTGGTGATGTAGTCGCAGATGCCCCACTTCTCCCAATCCGGATCGCCCGGGCGTAGGCCCGAGTTGCGCAGGGCAGCCTGTTCGTCCGCCGCAACCTCGTTGTTGGTTACCGAGATGCACTGCCGTCGCCCGCCGTCCTGGCGGTTCAGCCGCATGACAGCATGAGCTGTGGTGCCAGAGCCGGAAAAGAAGTCGAGGATGGTGGCGTAGGGCTTGTCGGCCACGAAGAAGCGCAGGGCATCCTCAACGGCGTATAGTGATTTCGGGAAGGGGAAGCGGCGGTCCGGAAGCAGCTTGGACAGGATTAGCGATCCTCCATTTTCTGCATTGTGTGACGCCATATTCCATACGCGCTTTGGGATCACCCCTTTACGTTCGCGGTGAATAGCTTGGATTGCACCATCCGGATCGCGGCCAACAACATCGATTCGACCATCTTGAATTGCGCTCACTGTTCCACCGGGCAGATAGTGGATAGAAACCTGCTTAATCTCTGGCTTGTAGTTACGAGCGCGGATGTATCCATTTTTGAGATATCGCTTCGCAGTTTCAGGCGTAACACCCCATAGACCTTCGCCCCCGTTCGGTCTCAACGGCCAGACAGCGAAGGTTCCCTTCGGGACTTCGACCCTCATTCGGTCAACTTCATCCGAGATCGGCTCGCCAATGGACGCAATATAACCGGTCTCTGAATCAATGAAGATTGGGTAGAATTGATTAGGTCGCGCTCCACGCTTCGCCGTTGGTTCCCGGCGACGAAGTCCAAGCCAATCAATGCTTTTCCCGATCTGTGCCGTTGCCGAACGCGACTCGTCGAGCATGTTTTGCTCGCCCAGCTGGACGGTAGAGTCGCCAATTCTCACGAAGAAGATGAACTCTTCGACTCGTGAAAACTGGCCAAACCGAGCCACGCCCTTCGCGCTGATCACCGTGGTGATCATTTCGATTTGAGCTTCAGGCAGAACTTGTTCCAACAACATTCCCAGCCTGAGATATTCCTTTTCGTCGATAGTGACGATCAATACTGAGTCGTTTGGATTCAGTAACTCTTTCGCCACTGACAAGCGACGTTCCATCATTGCCAGCCACTTGCTGTGCCGGTAGAGATCCTCGCCCTCGACGTAGTCGTTGTTGTATTTCCAGTCCCGCGCGCCCGAATTGTAGGGCGGGTCGATGTATATCGCGTCGATCTTGCCGCGATGCGTGTAGGTCAGCGCCTCCAGCACATGGAAGTTCTCGCCGTTGATCACCGTGTGGAAGGGCTTGTCCCCGCCGCGCTCCACGCGCCCGGTGCTGACAAGGCCGGGGTAGATGTAGTCGCGGAACTCGGCCACCACGACCAGATCGGCAACCGCGACATCGGCCGTCTCGGGGGCGTCCGCGTCGATCAGCGCCAGATGCGCGGTCTTCGCAGCACCCCTGCCGGCAAGCCGTGCCACGCGCCACAGCCGCTGATCCCCGCGCTGGCCCGTGCCCCGCGGCGGCAGGATGCGCACCTTGTCGCCCCGCCGCACGGGCCGCCCGGGCAGTTCCACGCTCTCGGGCCGATGCCGCTCGAAGTTCAGCCCGAAGGCCCGCCGCGACGCCAGCGCCCTGAACTCTCGCTCGAGCTCATCCCCCAGCGCCCTGTCCCTGGCCTTGGCTCGCGCGATCAGATCCGTCAGACGCGACATGGCCAGCCCTCGTTTCCTTCACCTGCTGTAGCACCACACACGTGATGCCCCGCCCGCGACGTGCCATGCAAGACATGAGCGCGCTCGGCCGAAAACAGCAGATGGGCGGACGAGGTGGTAGGGTTCGCGGTCTTGGCTGTCATCAATGCTTTCGTCCTGTCGGCGGCGACGGACTTGCCGAACGCCCTGCGAAAATGAGCTGACAGAACCGTCGTTTACGGATGCAGACTAAACCGCGAGGGGAAGATGGCGCAAGCCGAATGGCGCCCGGCGCCTGCAATCCTCAGATGCTTCCTGCGCCAAAAGCGATTGCTCCGGCCCGCCGATTCTCAAAAGAGCGCAGACTGTCCCGACGTGAAGCCCTCGATTCACCGCAGAACTTCTGTGTTGCAGGCTGCACCAAGTACGCATTCTTGCTCGACCCAGCTTTCCGGCAGGGGTTGGCGCAGAGATTCCAAGGTCAGACAGCGCGGCTGACGCGCTTCAAGGATGGCCTCAACGAGATTGGGGGCAAGCTGAGCAAGGCGCATGGTCCGGGTCATATACGATGCTGCGATCTTCTCGCGTGCTGCCAGTTCGGCAATGGTGGCGAATTCGCCCGAGTCGAGCATACGCTTCCAGCGGAAGGCCCGGGCCAACGCCTTGACGAGGGCATCATCGAGGCGGCGCTGGGTGGAGGTGCCCTCGGGCAGCTGCACTTCCTTCCTCCCGCCGCGCTTCGCGAGGCGGAACGGGACATGGATGGTGACCGTGTCGGGGATCGGTGTGGCGCGGGTCATGCAGCAGCTCCAACGTCGGTGGCCATTTCGCGCGCCAGCCCGGCCAACCCATCCATGCGCAGGCGGACGCTCAAACCCTCTGCACTGATGTCCACGCGCTCGACCAGCAGTCCAACGATGCGCGTCTGCTCGGCGGGGAACAGCTCATCCCATAGCGGATCAAGCCGGACTAGGGCCGCGCGCGCGGCGGCCTCGGTGATGTCGCCATCCTGTATCCGCGCACCTTCATGCTGTTCTGCCGCCAGGTGCTCGCCACCGACTTCAAGGCGATGCACCGGGTGCAGCTCGGCGAGGCGCCTCAGCTTCTGGAAGTCGGCGAGAGCGGCGAGTTCAAGCGCGGCACGCTGGGCGAGAGCAAGGAGAGCTACAAGGTTAAGACCTATGGCCGTGTGGTCGCCATCACCCGACAGGTGCTGATCAACGACGATCTCGACGCCTTCACCCGGATCCCGGCGATGTACGGCAACTCCATCGCGCAGCTGGAGTCTGACGTGGTCTGGGGGATCGTCACCTCCAACACGGCAATGGCCGACGGCAACGCCCTGTTCCATGCCAACCACAGGAACCTCGCGGGCACCGGCGCGGCGCTGGACGTCACCAGCGTCGGAGCGGCCCGCGCGGCGATGGCGAAACAGACAGGTCTCGACAAGAAGACGGTCCTGAACATCCGCCCCGCCTTCCTGATCGTCCCTGCCTCGCTGGAATTGAAGGCCGAGCAGCTGGTCGCCCAGAACCTTGTGCCCGCCCAAAGCGGGAACGTCGTGCCGCAGTCGATCCGCACGCTGGCGCCGATCAGCGAGCCCCGGCTCGATGCCGCCAGCGAAACCGCCTGGTATCTGGCGGCTTCTCCGGCCCAGATCGACACCATCGAGTATGCCTATCTCGAGGGCCAGCAGGGCGCCTACATCGAGACGCGCAACGGCTTCGACGTCGACGGGGTCGAGATCAAGTGCCGCCTCGACTTCGGCGCCAAGGCCATCGACTGGCGCGGCC
>CAZESN010000063.1:8592-12902 GCA_964514775.1 uncultured Rhodovulum sp. | reverse complement strand
ACGCGCTCCGGCCGACGAACCCGCGCGACGCAGTGCGTCGCAAGAGCGGGTTCGAGGCATTAACCTTGAATTTCGCGAGCATTCCGCCCGAAGGACCAGCATGGGCGGCGCCCGCCCCACCCCGAGGCAGGCACTACTCACATTGCGTCTTTGGGGAGCATCAATTCAGGGAGATAGACTGCAAAGAACCGAGCATTCTAGCGAGCCCAGTGTCGCAACCGGCCTGCCTAAGTTTCCTTAGCCAGAGCCATGAATCTCGCAGCGCGCTCATGTAGGTAATCGGCTTCATTCTGGTCCAATCGCGGAGCAGTTATCAATGTCCCGGGCTGGATATTGAGTATGCCTACACCTGCCGAATCGGGCTTTGCCAACCGCAGCAAGGTTAGCAACCCTCGCTCCTTGTTGCGAGGAAGTTGGTCCTTTCTCAAATTAATAAAGACAATTATCCTTCTATTATTTGTATCTGTACGAAGGTACCACGATGTAGAAACACGAAGCCCGGACATATCAGCCTCAATTGGACTCCGCCCCTCCCAAATCAAGCCAAAATCCTCTTTAAGGTTCAAATAGTTTTTGCAAAGAACCCCATAACCGGAAGATTTGTTTGCAGAGACCCTCAGACTCAATGATAAGAAACTCTCAGTGGAAATCCTTCCATCCTCAAGAGATTTTAATGAATCTCGAAACTGCTTGTACCTGTCCTTGGCTGGATCATAAGATGAATCCAGGCTTTCGACTATTTCCCTAACTTTAGATCTATCCCTTCTCTTATCTCCATACGCAAATTCAATGAACGTAATGGCTCTTATCTTCATTTATCCCGCCCCTCCCCCCAAACATTTTGACTACAGCACAGAATTAATGCTAAATTTTTGTAAGTAAATAAATAATGCAAACAAGGTTACCTTGAGGAAACGCATCTCTGCGCCTCAAGCGGGGAACTATGCCGCAATATGAGTCAATCGGCGGCTTCGCGCCCCCTACCCGCGGTATGCCTGCTCGCATACCGGGGAACGCCCCGCACCTCACTCCTCCTTCTCCTTCGGCACCTTCTTCCCCCAGATCTCGTCCCGGTGTCGGTTCCAGTCTCCCTCGCCCAGCACCGTCTTCGAGATCACCGACAGCATGTAGGTCCTCAGCACCGCGTTCATCCGCCGGTGATAGCCCGCCCCCAGCCGGTGGAACCAGCGCGCCACGTCCTCGTCGAGGGCGATCGTCACCTTGCGCCGCCGGGGCTGCACCGGCGCTGTCGTCTCCAGCTTCGCCCATTCCTTCGGGATCAGCGCATCACGCAGCAGCAGGTCCTTCCAGTCCTGCTTCTGCCGCTCGAGCTCGATCATCAGCTTCACATAGGCCTGCTCCTGCGCGATCGTGCGCTGCCGGTCCTCCATGGGCCCGATCTCCTGTCCTGAACTGTCCGGAAAACGCCCCGATCCTGCCGCAAACCCGTTAAAAACCCCCTCAAATCCGGCAAGCCGTTTTCCAGCCCGATTCCAGCCCCTTTCCATCCGGCCCAACTACCTGGCGGCACAGGCGTTTTTCACCCCGCTTGCGCGGCCCCGCCTGGCCCTCTACCCATCCCCCATGACCCCGCCCGTCACCCGTTTCGCCCCCTCGCCGACCGGCCGGCTGCACTTGGGCCACGCCTTCTCGGCCCTCACCGCCTGGGACCTCGCCCGGTCCCGCGGCGGCGAGTTCCTGCTGCGGCTCGAGGATCTCGACACCACCCGCGCCCGCCCGGAATTCGAGGCCGCGATCCTCGAGGACCTCGCCTGGCTCGGCCTCTCCTGGCCCGAGCCGGTGCTGCGCCAGTCCGGGCATATCCCGCGCTACACCGCCGCGCTCGACCGCCTTTCGGCCGTCACCTATCCCTGCCGCTGCACCCGCGCCGACATCCGCGCGGCCCTCAGCGCTCCGCAGGAAGGTGTTGAAAACACGGGCGTCTATCCCGGGACCTGCCGCGGCCGGGCGATGGCGGATCGCGCCCCCGGCGATGCGATCCGCCTCGATCTCGACCGCGCCCTCGCTCTGGCCGGGCCGTTCGCCTTCGAGGAGACCGGCCCCCTCGATCCCGGTCTCCACCCGGTCGACGCGGACATGCTGCGCGCCCGCATCGGCGACGTGGTGCTGGGGCGGCGCGACATCGGCATCGCCTACCACCTCGCCGTGGTCGTCGACGACGCCCTCCAGGGCATCACCCATGTGGTGCGCGGCGCCGACCTCTACGAGGTGACGCCCCTCCACCGGCTCCTCCAGGCGCTCCTGGGCCTGAAGACCCCGGTCTGGCACCACCACGCCCTGATCCGCGACCCCTCCGGCCGCCGCCTCGCCAAGCGTGACGACGCCCGCGCGCTGGCCGCCCTCCGCGACGCCGGCGCCACCCCCGAGGATATCCGCCGGATGGTGGGAATGTGACGCTGGGCCAGTACGTTACGCAAAA
Organism: uncultured Rhodovulum sp.; assembly: GCA_964514775.1. Taxonomy (GTDB): domain Bacteria; phylum Pseudomonadota; class Alphaproteobacteria; order Rhodobacterales; family Rhodobacteraceae; genus Amaricoccus. The sequence goes on along the minus strand of CAZESN010000063.1, from coordinate 10,462 downwards.
AGGGGAGAGAGCTTCCATGAAGGAACGGACGGCGGCAGAGGTCTTCCTCGTCTTCCTGCGGCTCGGCCTGACCTCCTTCGGCGGGCCGGTCGCCCATCTGGGGTATTTCCGCGACGAGCTGGTCGTCCGCCGGCGCTGGCTGGACGACCGCGCCTATGCCGATCTCGTCGCCCTCTGCCAGTTCCTGCCGGGGCCTGCGTCGAGCCAGGTCGGCTTCGCGCTCGGCCTGATCCGGGCCGGCTGGGCCGGCGCACTCGCGGCCTTCGCGGGCTTCACCCTGCCGTCGGCCCTGGCCCTGACCCTCTTCGCGCTGACCGCCGCAGGTATCAGGGGACCGGTCGGGAGCGGCGCGCTCGACGGTCTGAAGATCGTCGCAGTCGCCATCGTGGCCCAGGCGGTCTGGGGCATGGCGCGCACCCTCTGCCCGGACGGCGCGCGGGCCGGGATCGCACTGGCCGCGGTCGCGATTCTGGCTTTCGTTCCAGGACCTTTCGCCATGGTGGCCGCGATCCTCGCAGGCGCCCTCGGAGGGCTGCTGCTCAGGCGGGGAACGCCTGCACCCGCCGGCGGCGGGATCGCGGTTCCGGTGTCGCGCCGCCAGGGGGCAGTGGCCATAGCGGCCTTCGTGGTACTCCTCGCCGCGCTGCCGCTGCTCGCGGCCCACGCCCAGACGCTTGCGATCGTCGACGCCTTCTTCCGGGCCGGGTCTCTGGTCTTCGGCGGTGGCCATGTGGTCCTGCCGCTCCTCGAGGCCGAAGTGGTGCAACGGGGCTGGATCGGCGAGGATGCCTTTCTGGCCGGCTACGGCGCCGCGCAGGCCGTGCCGGGGCCGCTCTTCACCTTCGCGGCCTATCTCGGCGCCGCCATGGACCCGGCGCCGCACGGGGTCCTGGGCGCGGCCCTCGCCCTCGCGGCGATCTTTCTGCCAGGGTTCCTCGTGCTGGTCGGCGTCCTGCCGTTCTGGGACAGCCTGCGCAGCCGGCCCGGGGCGCAGTCGCTGCTGCAGGGGGCGAATGCGGCCGTGGTCGGCATCCTCGCCGCGGCGCTCTATGCGCCGGTTTCCACCAGTGCGGTCAGCGACATGCGGGATTTCGCGCTGGCGCTCGCCTGCTTCATCGCGCTGACGATGTGGAAGGTGCCGCCATGGGCGGTCGTCCTCCTCGCCGCCGCAGGCGGCGTCGGCCTCGCGCTGGCGGGGTGATCAGCCAGGGGCCGCCTCGCGGAAACGGGTGGTCTCCAGCGCCGCGGCCATGAGTGTGCGGGTATAGGCTTCGGCGGGGCGGTCGAAGATCTCCCGCGTCGGGCCTTCCTCCATGATTAGGCCATCCTTCATCACGATGATGTAGTCTGACAGCGCCCGCACCACCGCGAGGTCGTGGCTGATGAAGAGATAGCTCAGCCCGTGGCGGGACTGGAGGTCGCGAAGAAGCTCCACGATCGCCTTCTGCACCGAGCGGTCGAGCGCCGAGGTGGGCTCGTCGAGGACGATGACCTTCGGCTTCAGGATCATGGTCCGGGCGATGGCGATGCGCTGGCGCTGGCCGCCGGAGAACTCGTGCGGATAGCGGTTGCGCATGTTCGGGTCGAGCCCGACTTCGCGGAGCGCCTCCGCCGCGCGCTCGTCGCGCTGGCGGGCCGGGATCGAGGGCTCGTGGATCAGCAGGCCCTCGGTGATGATGCGCCCCACCGTCATCCGGGGCGAGAGCGACCCGAACGGGTCCTGGAAGACCAGCTGCAGCTCGCGGCGCAGCGGGCGCATGGCGGCGGGATCGGTGGGAAGCTCGCGGCCGACATAGCCGACATGGCCCTCGGAGGGCAGGAGCCGCAGGAGCGCGCGGCCGAGCGTGGACTTCCCCGAGCCCGACTCGCC
>CAZESN010000063.1:585-8582 GCA_964514775.1 uncultured Rhodovulum sp. | reverse complement strand
ACTCGCCGACGATGCCGATGGTCTGGCCCGCCCGCAGCATCAGGCTCACGCGCCTGACGGCATTGACCTCGACGGGCGCCCGGAAGAGGCCGCCGCCGGCGCGGAAGGTGACCGAGACGTCGCGGCCCTCGATCAGGATCGGAGCGCCGGCGGGCGGCGGCAGCTTCTCGCCCTCGGGCTCGGCGGCGAGCAGCATGCGGGTGTAGGGATGCGCGGGCTCGCGGAAGAGCCGGTCGGTGGGGCCGGTCTCGACCACCTCGCCCCGCTGCATCACATAGACCCGGTCGGCGAAGCGCTGGACGATGCCGAGGTCGTGGGTGATGAAGACGATGGCCATGCCGAGCTTGGCCTGGAGCTTCGCCAGCAGCTCGAGGATCTGCGCCTGGATGGTGACGTCGAGGGCGGTGGTGGGCTCATCCGCAATCAGCACGTCGGGGTCGCAGGCGAGGGCCATGGCGATCATCACCCGCTGGCGCTGACCGCCGGAAAGCTCGTGGGGGTAGCTGTCGATGCGCCGCTCCGGCTCGGGAATGCCGACGAGGCGCAGGAGCTCGATGATGCGCGGACGCGCCTGGCGGCGGCTGAGACCGCGGTGGAAGCGCAGCGGTTCCGCCAGCTGCTCGCCGATCCGGTAGAGCGGGTCGAGCGAGGTCATCGGCTCCTGGAAGATCATGGTGATCTTGTTGCCGCGCACCTTGTTCAGCTCGCGCTCCGGCAGGCCGAGGATCTCGCGCCCCCGGTATCTGGCCGAGCCGCTGGCGCGGCCGTTCGAGGCCAGCAGGCCCATGATCGCCATCGTCGTCTGGCTCTTGCCCGAGCCCGATTCGCCGACGATCGCCACCGTCTCGCCGGCCATGACGTCGAGGTCGATCCCCTTCACCGCCGAGACCTTGCCGTCGTTGGTCTCGAAGTCGATGCGCAGGTCGCGGACGGAGAGGACGGGCTCGGTCATCATCGGTCCTTCGGGTCGAGGCTGTCGCGCAATCCGTCGCCGAGGAAGTTGAGCGCGAAGAGGATGAGGGTGAGCGTCACCGCCGGCCAGATCAGCAGCCATTCGGCGCCGCGCATGTTGGAGGCCCCCTCGGAGATCAGCAGCCCGAGCGAGGTCAGTGGCTCCTGCACCCCGAGGCCGAGGAAGGAAAGAAGCGATTCCAGCAAGATGGCCTTCGGCACCAGCAGCGTCACGAAGACCACGACCGGGCCGAGGGTGTTGGGAATGATATGGCGGCGCAGGATGCCCGCACGGGTGGCGCCGAGCGCCTCGGCCGCCTGGACGAACTCCTGGCGCTTCAGCGACAGGGTCTGGCCACGCACGATGCGCGCCATGTCCAGCCATTCGGTGAAGCCGATCGCGATGAAGATGATCACCATCGAGCGTCCGAAGAACACCACCATCAGGATCACGAAGAAGATGAAGGGCAGCGAGTAGAGAATATCGACCACGCGCATCATCAGGTTGTCGACGCGCCCGCCGAGATACCCCGAGACCGCCCCGTAGGTGACGCCGAGCAGCAGCGCCATGGTCGAGGCGAGCACGCCGATGGCGAGCGAGATGCGGACGCCCACCATGATCCGCGCCGCCACGTCGCGGCCGAGCGCGTCGGTCCCGAAGAAGAAGTGCAGCCTCTGGACGCTCGCGGTCAGGGTGCCGGCGGTACCCGCCTCGTCGAGCTCGAGCCGGGGGTTCAAAAACAGGTCGGATCGCTCGAAATAGCGCAGCACGCGCGGGTCGATCGGCGCGTCGGCGGTGACTTCCACGCGCACGGTGCTGCCGTCGAGCTCGGGCGGGCCGTGGTCGAGGCGGGCGCGCCCGAGCTCGCGCTCGAACCCCGGCAGGATCGTCTCCGCGCGCGGATAGGCCTCGAGGCTGGCCGGCATCCGCACGAACTGGGGATAGACCCGGTCATAGGGATGCGGCCAGACCATCGGCCCAACGATCCCGACAAGCGCCAGAACGAGGAGCACGACCGCGCTCGCCACCGCCGCGCGGTTGCGGCGCAGGCGGATCCAGGCGTCCTGCCAGAGCGACCGCCCGGCGATCGGCAGGTCGGGGATGGGTTCGGCTTGCACGACCATTTGCGTCCCTCAGTCCAGCCGCACGCGCGGATCGAGCCAGGCGTAGAGCAGGTCGACGATCAGGTTGAAGAGGATGACGAAGACCGCGATGACGACGACGGTGCCCATCACCAGCGTATAGTCGCGCCCGAGTGCGCCCTGCACGAAATAGCGCCCGATCCCCGGAATGCCGAAGATCGTCTCCACCACCACCGACCCGGTCAGGAGGCCCGCGGCGGTCGGGCCGAGGTAGGACACGGCGGGCAGCATGGCGGCGCGCAGCGCGTGCACCCCGACCACGATGCGCGAGGGCAGGCCGTAGGCCCGGGCGGTGCGGACATGGTGCGAGCGCAGCGCCTCGATCGTCGCGCCCCGCACCAGCCGCGCGATCACCGCGACCTGGGGCAGGGCGAGTGTCACGATCGGCAGGATCCAGTATGCCGGATTGGCCGAACTCCACCCGCCCGCCGGCAGAACGCCGAGGATCACGCCGAAGAAGAGGCTGAGGAGCGGCGCCACCACGAAGTTCGGCGTGGTGATCCCGAAGGTGGCGAGCCCGACGATGGCATAGTCGAGCGACGAGTTCTGGCGCAGCGCCGCGACCGCGCCGAGCGCTGTGCCGAGCACGATCGCGGCGAGAAGGGCGAGCGAGCCGAGCAGCACCGAGACGGGCAGGCCGGTGGCGAAGAGGTCGTTCACCGTGAAGTCGCGGCGGGTGAAGCTCGGCCCGAGATCGCCGCGCAGGAGGTTCCCCATGTAGGTGAGGTACTGCTGCCAGAGCGAGGCGTCGAGATTGTAGGCGCGGTTGAGGTTGGCCATGATCAGCGGGTCGAGCGGGCGCTCGAGGTCGAACGGCCCGCCCGGCGCCAGCCGGATCATGAAGAAGGTCAGCGTGACGATGATGAAGAGCGTCGGCACCGCGCTCAAGAGCCGCCGGAACGTATAGGCCAGCATGGCGCACCCCCGTGGTAGGGGTCCGGCCCCGGCCCGCCGGGGACGGACCCGAGCGCGTCAGTTCGTGAGCGAGATCCAGCGGGTGGCGTGGTTGTCCATCAGGTTGTCGACATAGCCCTCGACATTGTCGGCGACGAGCGCGCGCGACGAATAGTAGAGGATCGGGATCGACGGCACATTCTCGAGATAGATCGTCTCGGCCTCGGCGAGGATCGCGGCGCGGGCCTCGAGATCGATCGTGGCCGCGGCCTCGCGCATCTTGGCGTCGTAGTCCTCGCTCGACCAGCGCGGATAGTTGAAAGAGACGCCGGTCTCGTTGAGGAACAGGAAGTTCTGGGGATCGTTGTAGTCGCCGATCCAGCCGGCGCGCACGATCTCGAAGGGCCCGTCCTCGCGCAGGTAGTTGAAGTAGGTCGAGCCCTCCATCTCGGTCAGCGTCGCGGAGACGCCGATGTTCGAGAGCATGTCGGCCACGGCGGCCATGGTGTTCTTGTTGTTCTCCGACGAGTTGTAGCGCAGCTCGATCGACAGCGAGGCCGGGTCGACGCCGATCTCCTCGAGCAGCGCCACCGCCGCGTCCTCGCGGTCGAGCAGGTCGTCATCGGCATAGGGCAGCCGCGGCGCGTCCTCGACGTAGTTGGCGATGCCCGGTGGCACCAGCGAATAGGCGGGCAGCATCGTGCCCTGCCAGACCTGCTCGGCGATGAAGTCGCGGTCGATGACCATCGAGATCGCCTGGCGCACGCGCGGGTCCGCGAGCTTGTCGACCGCGACCTTCACCGGCAGGTAATAGGTGCCGAGATAGGGCGCGATGCGCAGGTTGTCGGGAAGGTTGTCGCGCATATAGGCCATCTGCTCGGCCGGCACGTCGGAGCAGATATGCACCTCTCCCGCCTCGAAGCGGCGGAGGCAGGCCGAGCGGTCCTCGAAGGGGAACCAGTTGATCGTGTCAATCGCGACGTTCTCGGCGTCCCAGAAATGCGGGTTCTTCTGCATCACGATCCGGTCGTTCGGCGTGAAGCTCTCGAGGAAGAAGGCGCCGTTGGTCACGAGGTTGCCGGGCCGCACGAAGTCGTCGCCATGGGCCTCGACGCTCGCCTGGTGGAGCGGCTTGCCGGTCTGGTGGGTCAAAAGCTCGAGGAAATAGGGTGTGGGGTTGTTGAGGGTGATGACCAGCGTGGTGTTGTCGGGTGCCGCGACCCCGAGATCCTCGACCGGGAGCGTGCCCGCGGTGATGGCCTCGGCGTTGTTGATGGCAAAGAGGATGTTGGCATATCCCGCCGCCGTCGCCGGATCCATGATGCGCTGGAACGCAAAGAGGAAGTCACCGGCGGTCACCGGGTCGCCGTTCGACCATTTGCCATCCTCGCGCAGATGGAAGGTATAGGTCAGGCCGTCCTCGGAAATGTCCCAGCTTTCGGCGGCCGAGGGGATGACCTCGCCGGCGGCGTTGTAGGTCACGAGGCCCTCGTAGAGGTCGCGCAGGATATTGGCCTCGGACACGGTCGAGGTCAGATGATGGTCGAGCGTCGCGGGGTCGGTATCGTTGCCGCGGTTGAGGACGGTCTGGGCCGAGGCGAGCGCGGTACCGGCAAGAAGAAGGGCCGTGGTGCAGGCGGTGATGCGGCGAAAACTGCGGGTCATTTTTTCCCCCTTACCTCCAGGTTGGAATGCCAGACGGCATCTGGAGCGAAGCGTCGCACCGCCGGTCCAATGCGACAAGGGGGAAAGCGTGACTCGCTCAGGCCGCGGGGAGCAGGGAGAGCTCCCGGATCATGCGGGCGGCCTCGTCTGCGCAGGAGGCAAGCGCGTCGCGGGACTCGCCCGGGTGGAAGCGCGCCCGAAGCGCGGTGGGCATCGGCCGGGGGTGGAAGATGCTCACGCGCGGCCCGGTGCGGCGGGTCTCGCTGGCCCAGGACCGCACCAGCGCCTCGGCGCCGGCCTTGGTGGCGCCGTAGCTGCCGAAATTGGCCTGGCCGCCGACATCATCCCCCACATGGACGAAATGCCCGGCCGGCGCGGCCGCGAGCAGGGGCTGAAGGGTCACGATCAGCCGCTCGGTCGCCCGGAAGTTGATCTCAAGACTCTGGTCGAAGTCCTTGTCGGCAATATGGGGCGCCGGCGCGAGCGGGGCGGCATGCGCTGCGCAATGCACGGCCAGGTCGACGTGACCCCACCGCTCATGCAGCGCGAGGCCAAGGCGCTGGAGGCCGGCCTGATCGGTCAGGGGCAGCGGCACCAGCACCGGGCTCGGACCGCCGGCGGTTTCGATCGCATCGGCGAGATCCTCGAGCCCGCCGACGGTGCGGGCGACGGCGACGACCTGCATCCCGTGCCCGCCGAGCGCGCGGGCGAGCGCATAGCCGAGGCCGCGGCTGGCGCCGGTGACGAGGGCAACGGGGGCCGAGGCGTTCACGCCGGGACCTTCATCCGGAACCCGGCGTCGATCCGGTCGAGCGGCTGCACCGGATAGTCCCCGGAGAAGCAGGCGTCGCAGAACTGCGGCGCGGCCGCGTTGCGCCCGCCTTCCGCGCCGCATGCGCGGTAGAGACCGTCGAGCGAGATGAACCGCAGGCTGTCGACATTGAGATGGGCGCGCATCTCCTCCTCGTCCATCGAGGCGGCCAGCAGCTTCTCGCGGTCGGGCGTGTCGACGCCGTAGAAGCAGGGCCAGGTCGTGGGCGGCGAGGCGATGCGGAAATGAACCTCGGCCGCGCCGGCATCCATGATCATCTCGCGGATCTTGCGGCTGGTGGTCCCGCGCACGACCGAATCGTCGACGAGGACCACGCGCTTGCCTGCGATGATCGCGCGGTTGACGTTGAGCTTGAGGCGCACGCCCATGTTGCGGATCTGCTCGGTCGGCTCGATGAAGGTCCGGCCCACATACTGGTTGCGGATGATCCCCATCGCATAGGGGATGCCGCTCTGCTGGCTGTAGCCGATCGCCGCCGGCGTGCCGCTGTCGGGCACCGGGCAGACGAGGTCGGCCTCGACCGGTGCCTCCTTCGCCAGCTCGACGCCGATGCAGCGCCGGGTCTCGTAGACAGAGCGGCCGCCGATCACACTGTCGGGGCGGGAGAAATAGACATGCTCGAAGATGCAGAAACGCGGCTGCCGCCGCTGGAAGGGAAACGAGCTCTGGACGAGGCCGTGCTCGATCATGACCATCTCGCCGGGCTCGACCTCGCGCACGAATTCCGCGCCGATGATGTCGAGCGCGCAGGTCTCGGAGGCCAGCACCCAGCCGCCGTTCACCTCCGGCCCGACGCGCCCGAGCATCAGGGGGCGCACGCCGAGCGGGTCGCGCACGCCGATCAGCTTGGTGCGGGTCATCGCGACGATCGAGAAGGCGCCCTCGACGCGGCGCAGCGCGTCCTTGATTCGCTCGGGAATCGTCTTCTGGATCGACCGCGCCATCAGGTGGATGATGCATTCCGTGTCCGAGCCGGACTGGAATATCGACCCCTGGCCGATCAGCTCCGCACGCAGTGCCAGCGCGTTGGTGATATTGCCGTTATGGGCGATGGCGCAGCCGCCCATGGCGAATTCGGCGAAGAGCGGCTGGACGTCGCGCAGCTGCGTCTGCCCCTTTGCGCCCGAGGTCGAGTAGCGCACATGGCCGATGGCGAGACTGCCCGGCAGGGTCTCCATGACGCTCGCCGAGGTGAAGGTGTCGCGCACATAGCCGAAGCGGCGCTGGGTGTTGAAGCCGGTCGCGGCGGTGTAGGAGACGATCCCGCCCGCTTCCTGCCCCCGGTGCTGGAGCGCGTGCAGGCCGAGCGCCACGAAGGTCGATGCGTCCTGGACGCCGATCACGCCGAAGACGCCGCATTCCTCACGGAGCTTGTCATCGTCGAAGGGGAGGGAGGGCAGGGGCATCGGAACTCCGGCGCTGCGATCGCGGGTCATATAGCCCCCTGTCGGGGGATTGTCACCAAGCCGTCGCCGATTGTGATGGAACGTTTGCTGCATTGCCCGGATCGCTGCCGATAAGCCGGGCAACTCTCCGGGTTTGAGGTGTGCGATCAGGGGGCTCGGCGGCTTTCGCGACCGCAGCGAGTCGGGTCAGGTGCAGCCGGCCGTCAGGCGGTCGAACTGGCCGGCGATCCACTGCGGCGCATCGTCGGGCAGCAGGCCCGCGATCACCGCCTCGACCCCGGCCAGGATGTCGATGCTGCGGCTTGTGTCGACGATGTCGATGCCGCCCGACGCGCCCATCACCTGCCGGTAGACGATGAGGGCGATCACGACGAGCAGCACGCCGCGCGCCACGCCGAACACGAGGCCAAAGCCCTGGTCGATCGGGCCAAGCGCGGAATTCTGGACCGCACCCGCAAGAAGCGGCGTGAAAAGCGAGACGATGATCAGCGCCAGCGCGAAGACGATCACGAAGCCCGCGAGGATGCCGAGCTCGCAGCTCGCCCCGATGATGTCGCTCAGGATCGGGATCTCGCGCGTCAGTGGCTCGATCGATGGGGCGAAGACGAAGGCGGCGACCGCGGCGGCGATCCAGCCGACGATCGACAGGACCTCGCGCATCAGCCCGCGCGCATAGGCGAGGATGGCGGATAGGACGATGATACCGAGCACCACCGCGTCAATGATCGTAAAACCGTCCATGTCCTTCCCGATCCTATCGGTCGATCGCGCCGAACCACTTGTCTATGAACGCGGCCAGATCCGCAACCGGTTGAATATCTATAGCGCCACTCGTGTCCCGGGCGGCACGCGGCGGCGTGCAGGCGGTCCGAAACCCGAGCTTCTCGGCCTCGCGCAGCCGGGCGTCCGCCTGGGCGATGGGCCGAAGCGCACCCGAGAGACTGATCTCGCCGAAGAAGACGGCATCGGCGGGCAGGGCGTGGTCCTCGCGGGCCGAGAGCAGGGCCGCGGCAACGGCGAGATCCGCGGCGGGCTCCGAGATGCGCAGGCCGCCGGCGATGTTGAGATAGACGTCGCGGTCGGCGAAGCCGATGCCGTCTTCTTCG
>CAZESN010000063.1:325-575 GCA_964514775.1 uncultured Rhodovulum sp. | reverse complement strand
AGGGGGCGACCAGCGCCTGGATCTCGACCAGGACCGGACGCGTGCCCTCCACGCCGGCAAATACGGCCGAGCCCGGCGCCGGTGCGCCGCGCTCCGACAGGAACAGGGCAGAGGGATTGGCGACCTCCGAGAGGCCCGCCCCGGTCATCTCGAAGACCCCGATCTCGTCGGCCGGCCCGAACCGGTTCTTCACCGCGCGCAGGATGCGGAACTGATGACCGCGCTCGCCCTCGAAATAGAGCACCGTGTC
>CAZESN010000063.1:0-315 GCA_964514775.1 uncultured Rhodovulum sp. | reverse complement strand
CGACCATGTGCTCGACCACGCGGGGCCCGGCGATCTGGCCTTCCTTGGTGACGTGGCCGACGAGGATCACCGCGGTGCCGCGGCGTTTGGCGAAGCTCACCAGTTCATGGGCCGAGGCGCGGACCTGGGCGACGGAGCCGGGCGCGCTCTCGACGTGATCGGCCCACATGGTCTGGATCGAATCGATCACCGCCAGCGCCGGGCGCTCCGCCTCGAGCGTGGCGATGATGTCGCGCAGGTTCGTCTCGGCGGCGAGGCGTAGGGGGGCCGCGCCGAGACCGAGGCGGGCGGCGCGCAGGCGGACCTGGGCGGCGG
>CAZESN010000062.1:0-13084 GCA_964514775.1 uncultured Rhodovulum sp. | reverse complement strand
TGCGCATCCGCGTGCTGCATTCGGGCGTGGGCGCGATCACCGAATCGGACGTGACCCTGGCCGAGGCCTCGGGCGCGCCGATCATCGGCTTCAACGTCCGTGCCAATGCGCCGGCGCGCGATGCCGCGAACCAGAAGGGCATCGAGATCCGCTACTACTCGATCATCTACACGCTCGTGGATGACGTGAAGGCGGCGGCCTCCGGCCTGCTCAGCCCCGAGATCCGCGAGAAATTCATCGGCTACGCCAAGATCCTGCAGGTGTTCAAGGTCACCGGCGTCGGCAAGGTCGCCGGCTGCCAGGTCACCGAGGGCGTCGCCCGCCGTTCGGCCGGCGTGCGCCTGCTGCGCGACAACGTGGTGATCCACGAGGGCAAGCTGAAGACGCTGAAGCGCTTCAAGGACGAGGTCCGCGAGGTGCAGATCGGCCAGGAATGCGGCATGGCCTTCGAGAACTACGAGGACATCCGCGAGGGCGATGTCATCGAGATCTTCGAGACCGAGACCATCGAGCGCACGCTCGCCTGATCGAGACCGGGATTCCCGCATGCGGGGATCCCGTCGTCTTCTGGATATGTGGCGGGATGGCCGGGAACGTCGGGGCGGCGTTTCGGCCCGGCGTGGGCCTGCGCCGCTGAGGCCGGTCGAAATCAGTCTGCTGGTCTGGCCGCTGCGTCTCATACCGTCTCAGGTTGATGACTTCAGGGAAAGTCGCACCTGCCTCCCCCCCCCCGGTCGCCCGCGCTCCAAATGACCGAGCCGGTCGTTAACGAAGCTTTCCTAATGGTAAAGCGATCCGAATACGGGCGCGAAATCAAATGGATAACAAAGTGGGCACGCGTGCCCACCCGTGCCCGGGCACACTTCGCCGCGGCTCAGACCGGCTTCAGCGCCGCCACCTGCGCGGGCGTCAGCGGCCGGATCGGCAGCCCCCGCAGCATCAGATAGAGCCGCGCGGTCTCCTCCAGCTCCTCGGTCGCGTACTGGGCGTCCTCGAGCGTTTTCCCCGCCACCACCGGCCCGTGGTTGGCCAGCAGCACCGCGTGGTGCTTGCCCGCCAGCCCCTGCACGGCCCGCGCCAGCTCCGCGTCACCCGGCGCGTAATAGGGCACCAGCGGCAGTACCCCCACCCGCATCACGTAATAAGCCGTCAGCGGCGGCAGGACGCTCGCGGGGTCGACGTCGGCGAGGATGCTCGCCGCCACCGAATGCGTGGAATGGAGATGCACCACCGCCCCCGCATCCGCCCGCTCGCAGTACATGCAGCGGTGCAGGAACGCTTCCTTCGTCGGCCTGGCGCCGCCGAGGAGATTGCCGTCGCCGTCCATCAGGCTGAGCCTGGCCGGGTCGAGGTCGCCGAGCGAGGCGTTGGTAGGCGTCATCAGCATCCGCCCGTCGTCGAGCCGGACGCTGATGTTGCCGGTCGAGCCGAACGTGAGCCCCCGGTCGAAGACCGAGCGGCCGACCCGCACGATCCGGTCGCGGAGCTTCGTCTCCTCCGACAGGACCGCGGTCATTCCAGCCGCCCCCAGGCCTTGGTGAAGAAGTCGTCCGTGCCGAAATTGCCGGACTTCAGCGCCAGCGCCACCGGCTCCGCCGCCCCGTGGCCGATCGTCCACGGCACGCCCGGGTCGATCTCGGGTCCGATCTCGAGCTGCGTGACCCCGAGCGCCTGCACCACCGCCCCCGAGGTCTCGCCCCCGGCGACGAGGAACCGCCGGAACCCGGCCGCCAGCAGCTTCGCGGCGAGCTCGGCGAAGAGCCCCTCGATCAGCTCGCCCGACTTCTCCTGGCCGAGCCGGGCGTGGACCTCCGCCAGCACCTCCGGATCGGCGCTCGAATGCACGAGCGGGATCGCCGACGCGGGCTGCGCCAGAACCCAGTCCGCGACCTCCTGCACCGTCGTCCGTCCCTCGGCCACGGCCATCGGGTCGAGCTTCAGGTCCGGCAATCCCGCCGCCTGCGCCGCGCCGATCTGGCGCCGCGTCGCCGCCGAGCAGGAGCCGGCGATCACCACCGCCCGCCCCTCGGGGGCGGCGAAGGCGGCGGCGTCCCCCGACGCGCCCAGCAACCCGCCCGCCCGGAAGTTCTCCGGCAGCCCGATCGCGATCCCCGACCCGCCGGTGACGAGCCGCGCGCCCGCCACCGCCGTACCGATCGCCCGCAGGTCGTCGTCGGTGACCGCATCGACCACGGCGAACCGCACGCCCTCGCCCGCCAGCTTCGCCAGCGCGCCGGCGATCGCCCCGGCACCCGCCGCGACCGTGGCGAGCGGCACCAGCCCGACCGGAAGCTCGGTCTGCCGCTGCAGCACCCGCACCAGATTGGCGTCGCGCATGGGCGTCAGTGGGTGGTCCTTCATCGGGCTGTCCGACAGGAGCTGCGCCCCGACGAAGAGATGCCCCTGATAGATCGTGCGCTGGTTGGTCGGGAACGCCGGGCAGACCACCGCGATCCCGTCGCCGACGAGCTCGAGCAGCGCCGCCCCCACCGGGCCGATGTTGCCGCGATCGGTCGAATCGAAGGTCGAGCAGTATTTGAAGATGAGTTGCCTTGCGCCCGCCTCCAGCAGCCGCCGCCCCGCCTCGACCGACTGCGCCACCGCGAGCTCCGGCGCGCTGGTCCTGCTCTTGAGCGAGATCACCACCGCATCCGCCTCGGGCAGGGCGGCACCGGCCTCGGGCACGCCGATCACCTGCACCGTCCGCATGCCCTCCTTGGCCAGCGCCAGTGCCAGATCCGTGGCCCCCGTGAAATCGTCCGCAATCGCACCCAGCAGCATGTCCGTCTCCCTCAAGCGGTCTCGCCCGCAAGCAATTCGAATCCCGTGTCGATGACCTCCGGCTCGCCGCGCATGCGCGATTCGAGCAGACGCCGCATCGCCCGCCGCCCGACCTCGAACCGGTTCGAGCGCACCGTCGAGAGCGGCTGCGGCAGGCACTGCCCGACCTCGAGCCCGTTGAACCCGAAGATCCCCAGGTCGCGCTTCGGCACCAGCCCGGCCGCGAGGCAGTGCATCACGCCGCCGATCGCCATGTCGTCGTTCGAGAACACGACCACGTCCGGCGCCGCACCGCTCGCCAGCAGCGCGCCGAGCGCCTCGCGCCCGGCCATCGCCGAGCTCGGCCCCGGCGCGAGCCGCGATCCCACCACGTCGAGCCCCGCCGCCAGCAGCTCCTGCTCGAGACCGAGATACCGGAACCGCGCCCGCTCGTCGCCGGCCCAGTCATGCCCGACATAGCCGAACCGCCGGTACCCCCGCGCCAGCAGGTGCCGCGCGATCTCCCGCCCGGCGCCACGATGCGACAGGCCGATCGCGAGATCGATCGGCGCGACATCGCTGTCCATCAGCTCGGCCACCCGCACCGGGCTCCGCGCCAGCAGCCGGCGCGTGCCCTCGGTATGGCCGCCGCCGCCGAGCAGCACCGCCGCCGGCCGCCAGGCGAGCACGCTGCGCACCAGCCGCTCCTCGACCTCGCGGTCATAGTCGGTGACCCCGATCACCGGCGTCAGCCCGCTGCCCTCCAGCCCCGCGTTGATGCCGGCCAGCACCTCGGGGAACACGCTGTTCGAGAGCGACGGCAGGATGACCCCCACGAGGCTCGATTCGGCCGAGGCCATCGCCCCCGCGATCGGGTTCGGCACATACCCCAGCCGCTCGACGCTGATCAGCACGCGGGCGCGGGTCTTTTCCGCCACCGGCCCCCGGTTGCGCAGCACCCGCGACACGGTGATCTCGCTGACGCCGCTGGCGGCGGCGACATCGGCGAGGGTCGCGGCACTGGTCGGGCGGCGGGCCATCAGTCTCTCCTCATGACAACGCTAACATGATTTATTGCCATGGCAAGGAAGGTGATATACGCAAAGTGACAGCGCTGTCATAGCGAAGGCGACCACGGGGGGAAAGATGCCACAGACACGGATCGCAGTCATCGGCCTGGGCTCGATGGGCGGGGGAATGGCCTCGGCCCTTCTCGCGGCCGGCAGCCCCGTGGCCGGGTTCGACGTCGGCGAGCGCCAGCGCACGGCATTCGCGGAAAAGGGCGGCACCGTCGCCGCCTCCGCACAGGCCGCCGCCGAGGGTGCCGGCATCGTCTTCCTCGTGGTGGTGAACGCGGCCCAGACCCGCGCGGCGCTCACCGGTCCCGAGGGCATCCTCGACCGTCTCGCCCCCGGCAGTGTCGTCGTCTCCTGCGCCACCATGTCGCCCTCGGACGCGCGCGCCCTCGCCGCAGATGTCGGGGCCCGCGGCGTCCATTTCCTCGACGCCCCGCTCAGCGGCGGCGCCGCCCGCGCCGCGACCGGCGAGCTCACCATCATGGCCTCCGGCACGCCGGCGGCATTCGCTGCGGCAAAGCCCGGGCTCGACGTGGTCGCGGCCAAGGTCTACGAGCTCGGCGACGAGGCCGGCATCGGCGCCGCCTTCAAGATCGTCAACCAGCTCCTCGCCGGCGTCCACATCGCCGCGGCCAGCGAGGCGATCGTCTTCGCCAAGCGCCTCGGGCTCGACCTGCCGAAGGTCTACGAGGTGATCACCAGCTCGGCCGGCAATTCCTGGATGTTCGAGAACCGGGTCCCCCATGTGCTCGATGGCGACTACACGCCGCGCAGCGCCACCGACATCTTCGTGAAGGATCTCGGCATCGTCACCGACATCGGCCGCGCCGAGCGCTTCCCGCTCTCGCTCGCCGCCTCGGCGCTGCAGATGTTCGTGGCCACCTCCGCCGCCGGGATGGGCGGCGACGACGACGCCTCGGTCGCCCGTCTGCTGGCGGGGATCGCGGGCCTTGACCTGCCCGGGGAGGGCCCGACCGATGCCTAGGCTCGCCGCCAACCTGACCATGATGTTCAACGAGGTGCCCTTCGCCGACCGCTTCGCCGCGGCGAAGGCGGCGGGCTTTGCCTCGGTCGAATTCCTCTTTCCCTACGAGCTCGCGGTCGATGATGCCGAGACGCGTCTGAAATCGAACTGTCTCGAGCAGGCGCTCTTCAACCTGCCCCCGGGCGACTGGGCCGCGGGTGATCGCGGGATCGCGGCGCTGCCCGACCGCCGCGACGAATTCGCGGCCTCCCTCGCCACCGCGCTGCCCTATGCGAAGGCGCTGGCGGCGCCGAACGTTCACATGATGGCCGGGATCGCGCCCGCCGACGACGTGGACTGCCGGCGGGCCTATGTCGAGGCGGCGCGGCGGGCGGCGGACGTGTTCGGCGCCGAGGGGATCGGCGTGGTGCTCGAGCCGATCAACCCACGCGACATGCCGGGCTATTTCCTCAACGATTTCGACCGCACCGCCGAGCTGATCACCGAGATCGACCGGCCGAACGTGAAGCTCCAGTTCGACATCTATCACCGCCAGATCATCCACGGCGACGTCATCACCGGCCTGCGCAAGTTCTGGCCGCTGATCGCCCATGTCCAGATCGCCGCCGTGCCACTGCGCAACGAGCCGGGCACCGGCGAGCTCGACGACTTCCGCCTGCTGCGCCTGCTCGACGAGGAGGGCTATGCGGGCTTCGTTGGCTGCGAATACCGGCCGGCGGGGCGGACCGAGGACGGCCTCGGCTGGATCAAGACCCTGGGCTGATACGGGTTCCGGACCGGTCCCGCACTCCCCGGGACCGAGGCGCGTGAGCGCGGAGGCCGTTTGCTTCCTCAATGGAGGTCACGCACACTTGGGATCGTGACGCGCCTGCCTGGGCGGCGCGGTACGCGCCTGTCACGCCGAAGGCGTGCCTCCGGCACGACGCGCAGGCAGGCGCGTCACGATTTGCCAACGGTCAGATCGTGCTGGGCTGATGGCAAGGGCCGGGCAAGCCCGTCAGGTCCCTCACGACCGCCTTGACAGACCCTCGGTGATGCCGCTAGCTCCACTGGTCTACTGGTCAGTCCAGCAGGCCAAAGGGGGGTGGAAAGATTTCCGGTGCGGCGCAAAGACTGCTGCTCGACAGGTCGTCCGGCTTCGTCCGGGATCTCGAGCGTCGCACCATGAAGGACGTCATCTCCGGCAAGATCTCGTCCCTGATCGCCTCGGGTGTTCTGGCGGTGGGCGACGAGCTTCCGGGAGAGCGCGACCTCGCGGCGGCGCTCTCGGTCAGCCGCGAGACCGTGCGCGGCGCCATCCAGACCCTGGCCGCGCGCGGCATCGTCGACGTGGCGCAGGGCACGCGGACCCGGGTGGCGAACGCGGATTTCTCGGGCATGGCCGTCGGCATCACCGGCCGGCTCGACATCAACAGCTACGACGTCCACAGCGTCCATGGCGCGCGCCTGCTGATCGAGCAGCAGGTGGTGGGCGACGCGGCCGAGAGGGTGTCGGACGAGACGCTCGCCCTGCTCCGGCGCGCGCTCGACGTGCAGGCCGCCTGCCTCGACGATCCGGTGCATTTCCTGATCTGCGACCGGGAGTTCCACGTGGCGATCTACCGCGAATGCGGCAATCCGCTTCTCGCCGACGTCGTCACCGACCTCTACACCCATATCATGGACCACCGGCGGCGCGCGATGTCGTTCCCCGGCGCCATGGACGAGAGCTTTGCGGACCACCGGGCCATCGTCGCGGCGCTTGCCGTCCGCGACCGGAAGGCCGCGATGGCCGCATTCGCCGCGCATGAGGAGCGCATCTACGCCTCGAGCCGCAGGCTGCTCGGAGACGCCGCCTGCGGGACGCAAGACGACGTCCCTCTATCAAGACAACCAGCCAACGGAGGAAGCGACAAATGACCACACGGCGCAGCATCCTGACCATGGCGGCCACGGCCGTCACCGCGATCAGCCTCGGCATGGGCGTCGGCGCCCCGGCGCAGGCCCAGAGCGCGGGCGACATCGTCTATCTCACCCCGGGCCTCGACCTGCCGTTCTGGCGGTACCTGTCGAAGGGCGTCGAGAGCGTCGCCACGGAGGCGGGCTACGGCTTCCAGGCGCTCGATTCGGCCAACAGCGCGCAGACCCAGCTCCAGAACGCCCAGGACGCCATCGCGCGCGGCGTGAAGGGGATCGTGCTCTCGCCGACCGACAGCTCGACGGCGCCGAGCGTGCTCCAGCTCGCGGAGAACGCGGGCATCCCGGTGGTGATCGCCGATATCGGCACCAACAGCGGCAACTACGTTTCGTTCATCATCTCGGACAACTACGAGGGCGCGCACGGCACCGGCGTGGCGCTTGCCGAGGCGCTGAAGGAGAAGGGCTGGGAAGACGGCACGGTCGGCATCGTCTCGATCAGCCAGGCGCGGCTGAACGGCCAGGCCCGGACCAAGGGCTTCCGCGACGCGCTGGCCGAGGCCGGCATCACCGGCGACGCGGGGCTCCAGCAGATGCAGTCCTACACCGCGGACGAGACCTTCCGCTTCACCCAGGACATGCTGACCGCGAACCCGGGCATCCGCGGCATCTTCGTGCAGACCGACCAGCCGGCGATCGGCGCGCTGCGCGCGATCCGCGCGGCGCGGCGCGACGGCGAGGTGCTGGTCGCGGCCTTCGACGGCATCCCCGAGTTCGTGCCGCTCCTGCAGTCGGGAGAGCTGGTGGCCTCGGGCATGCAGCAGCCCTTCCTGATGGGCGAGACCTCGGCGCAGGCGCTGATCGCGCATCTGAACGGCGAGGCGGTCGAGGAGGAGATCCTGGTGCCGATCGTGATCGTGACCTCGACCAACATCGAGGAGATCCTGCCGACCATCCGCCGCACCGTCTTCGCCAACGAAGTCGAGTAAGCGCCGGCCACTGAGCCTGCAACCGGCCCGCCGCGCCACGACGCGCGGCGGGTCCCTTCCAGAGAACAAGGCAAATATCCGATGAGCGTGGCACCGGACCCTTCCGCGATTCCCGCGATGCTGCTGGCTTCCGGCGTCGCCAAGCGCTTCGGGAGCACCCGCGCGCTGGTCGACGCGAGCCTCGAGGTGCGCGGCGGCGAGGTGCACGGCCTGCTCGGCGCGAACGGGGCGGGCAAGTCCACGCTCTCGCGCATCATCAGCGGGCATATCGCCCGCGACGACGGCGTGATGGTCTATAACGACGCGCCCTTCGCCGTGCATTCGACCCGCGACGCGCTGCGCAGCGGCATCGCGCTGGTGGCGCAGGAGACGAGCCTCGCCCCTGACATGTCGGTGCTCGAGAACATCTTCCTGCCCGAGCTCGGGCGGCCGGGACTGCTGTCGTTCGGCAGGCTGCGGGCGCGGGCCGAGAGCATCCTCGCGCGGCTCGGGCACGACCATGCGCTGCCGCTCGACGTCGAGGTGCGGCGGCTGTCGGCCGCACAGCGCCAGCTCGTCGAGATCGCCAAGGCGATCGCGCTCGACGCCAATCTCGTGATCTTCGACGAGCCGACCTCGTCGCTCAGCCCCTCGGAGGTCGACCGGCTCTTCGACATCATGTCGCGGATGCGCGACGACGGCTGCGGGCTGATCTTCGTCTCGCACCGGCTCGAGGAGGTCTTCGCGATCACCGACCGGGTGACGATCATGCGCGAGGGCCGGACGGTCGCGCGCGACCTCGAGACGGCATCGCTCAGCCAGTCCGACATCATCCGCCACATGGTCGGCAAGGAGCTCGGCACGATCTACGCCCGGCGCGAGGCGATCGGCGCGGGCGAGGCCGGCGAGGTGGTGCTCGAGGTCGAGCACCTGGCGGCGCGGCCGGAGGTGCGGGACGTGTCATTCTCGGTGCGCCGGGGCGAGGTGCTGGGGCTCGGCGGCCTGGTCGGCGCGGGGCGCTCGGAGGCCGTCGAGGCGCTCTTCGGCCTGCGCCCGCGCGACGGGGGCACGATCCGGGTCGCCGGCAAGACGGTCGATCCGCGCAGCCCGGCGCAGGCGATCCGGCTCGGGATCGGGCTCGTCGCCGAGGACCGGCGCAGCCAGAACATCGTGCCGGACCTGACGGTGAAGGAGAACCTCTTCCTCGCCCATATCGGCATGCAGCGGGGCATGGGGCTCGGCTATGGCCGGCGGCAGCGCAAGGTGGCGGATCTGCTGGGGCGGCTCGGGCTGCCGGAGGACCGGCTGGACGCGAGCCTGCTGACCTTCTCGGGCGGGATGCAGCAGAAGGTCATCATCGCGCGCTGGCTGCTGGTCGAGCCGACGATCCTGATCCTCGACGAGCCGACCAAGGGCGTCGACATCGGCACGCGCAGCTCGATCTACGGGATCCTGCGCGACATCGCGGCCGAGGGGGTCGCGGTGATCGTGATCTCGTCGGATTTCGAGGAACTGCTCGGGGTCTGCGAGCGGGTGGTGGTGGTCAGCGACGGGCTCTCGATCGCGGACCTGCCGAGCGCGGTCCTGACCGAGGAGAAGCTGACGCTGCTGGCGGCTCCCCGGACCTCGACCGAGCGCAATGTGCGGCTTCTGCGCGAATTGCGCGAGGACTACGGCTGCAGCGCTTTCTGGGCGCTGCTCGATACCGACGAGCTGATCTGTCTCGGCGCGGCCTCGGGCGATGGCGCGCCCGCGACCGGCCTCGCGCCGGGCAAGGCCGCCGCCTATGCCGAGACCGCCATCCCGGAGGCGCTGACCCGCCGCGATCCGGGGTTCGTCACCGAATCCACCGGGCTTTCCACCCTGCTCGTGCCGATGCGCAACAAGCGCGGGCATGACCTCGGGTGGATCGGCCTCACCCTCGATGCCGGCCGGCCGCTGCCTGACACCGCGGAGATCATCCGCCGGGTGTCGGCGCTGACCGACGCCGATGCCCCGACAGGAGCGAACTGATGTCCACCTCCACCACCACCCTGCCGAACGGCATTTCGCGCGTGCTGCGCAGCCTCGAGGTGCGCATGCTCGGCCTCGCGCTGGTTCTTGCCTTCGCGCTGTCGATGCTCTCGCCGTATTTCCTGACCCAGAACAACATCCTCAACATCCTCGACCAGTCGGTGGTGATCGGCATCGTCGCGGTGGGGATGACCTTCGTGATCCTCACCGGCGGCATCGACCTCTCGGTGGGGTCGGTCGCGGGGCTGACCGGGATCGTGCTTGGGCTCGCGCTCCAGGTGCTGCCGATCCCGCTCGCGATTCTCGCGGCCGTCCTGGCGGGTGCAGGGATCGGGCTGGTCTCGGGGGTGCTGATCGCGGTCTTCGGGCTCGCGCCCTTCGTGGTCACGCTCGGGATGATGGCGATCGCGCGGAGCCTTGCCTATATCTTCTCGGGGCAGACGGCGATCTCGGCGATCCCCTCGGATCTCTCGAACCTCGTCTACACGAGCTTCCTCGGGATGCCGGCTAACGTGCTCTTCCTGCTCGCGCTCTATGCGGTGGCCTGGGCCTATCTCACCTATACCAAGGGCGGGCGGACGATCTATGCGGTCGGCTCGAACAAGGAGGCGGCGCGGGCGGCGGGGCTGAACGTGCTCTTCTACTCGATCCTGCCCTACATGATCGCGAGCGCGCTCTCGGCCGTCGCCATCACCTTCTCGATCGCGCAGATCCTCTCGGCCGACCCGCTCGCGGGCAACCAGATGGAGCTCGACGCCATCGCGGCGGTGGTGATCGGCGGGGCCAGCCTCTACGGTGGGCGCGGCACGATCATCGGCACCCTGATCGGCGTGTTCATCATGGTGATGATCCGCAACGGCCTGAACCTGATGGGCGTGTCGGCCTTCTGGCAGGGCACGGCGATCGGCTCGATCATCATCCTGGCGCTGCTCGCCGAGCGGCTCGTCAACTGGCGCTCCGGGCGCTGAACCCGGACACCGAGCGGAGGACCCCATGACCGACATCCCGAGCCGCGGCATCCGTCTCTTCGGCACCGACCAGCCCGTCGCCCCGCCCCGCCTGCTGCGGGCCGGTCCGCTCAGCGCCGAGCTCGAGGCCGGCAACCTGCGGTATATCCGCATGGGCGGGGTCGAGGTGATGCGGGCGATCTCGTTCATCGTGCGCGACAAGGACTGGGGGACCTACGACCCCGAGATCACCGGGCTCGAGATCGAGGAGAGCCCGGAGCGGTTCACCGTGCGCTACCGGGCGCGGACGGCGGATGCGGAGCAGGCATTCGGCTATGAGGCCGAGATCGTGGGCGAGGCGAGCGGGCGGCTCACCTTCTCGGGGCGCGGGTCGAGCGAGGGGGGGTTTCTCACCAACCGCACCGGCTTCGTGATCCTGCACCCGGCGGACGTCGCCGGGGACTGGGTCGAGATCGCCCATGTCGACGGCCGGGTGGTCGAGAGCCGGTTCCCCGCGCTGATCGACCCGGTACAGCCGATGATGGACCTGCGCCGGCTGACCCACCGGGCGGCGGGGGGCGCGCTGACCGTCGCCTGCCTGATGGAGGGCGACACGTTCGAGATGGAGGACCAGCGCAACTGGACCGACGCCTCCTACAAGACCTATGTGCGGCCGCTCGCCCTGCCCTGGCCCTACCGGCTGGAGCCCGGCGAGGTGATCGACCAGACGATCACCCTGACCGTCGCGGGCACGGTCGCGGAAGGCTCGGGGGCCTCGGCAGTGCGGGTGACGCTCGGCCAGACAGGCGGCCAGACGGGCCGCGTGGTGCCGGCGCTGGGGCTCGGGCTCGACCCGGCGGACACGGAGGCGGCGGCCGCCCGGATCGAGGCGGTGCGCGGGATCGGCGCCGATCACCTGATCTGCCACCACGACGTGCGGCGCGGCCATGACGCGGCGAGCCTCGGCGCGCAGGTCGCCCTGGCGCGGGAGCTTGGCGCGACGCCGTGGCTCGAGGCTGTGGTGACCTCGGTCGAGGGGTTCGAGGACGAGATCGCGGGGCTCGGGCGCATCGCGGCGGATCTGGGCGATCCCTTCGCGGTGGTGATGGTCTCGCCGGCCCCGGACATGAAATGCACCCTGCCCGGCAGCCCCTGGCCGCCGGCGCCCCCGGCCGAGGCGATGTTCGACGCCGCGCGCCGGGCGTTTCCGCAGGCGCGGATCGGCGGGGGGATGTTCAGCTATTTCACCGAGCTCAACCGCAAGCGGCCGCCGGCGGACCGGCTCGATCTCGTGACCTTCACCACCTCGGCGCTGGTCCATGCCGGCGACGACCGCTCGGCCGTCGAGACCCTGCAGGCGCTGCCCGCCATCGCCTCGAGCGTGGCGCAGATCGCCGGGGGCAGGCCCTGGGCGGTGGGGCCGTCGGCGATCGGCATGCGGGACAATCCCTACGGCGCCGCGACCAAGGAGAACCCGGGCAACATCCGGCAGGCGATGAACCTGAACGACCCGCGCCAGCGGGGGCTTCTCGGCGCGGCCTGGGCACTGGGATACTTCGCGCGGTTCGCCGATGGCGGCGCCGAGGCGGTCGCGCTCGGCGGGCCGGTCGGGGCGTTCGGCGCGGTGCATGCGCCGGCGGATTTCCCGCAGCCCTGGTTCGACGAGGCCGGCGGCGGGCTCTTCCCGGTCTGGCACGTGCTGCGCGGCCTCGCGCGCCTGAAGGGCGCCGCGCGGGTGCCGGTGACGGTGTCGCGGCCCGACACAGTGCTCGGGATCGCCGCGCGCACCGGGACAGGCACGGAGATCTGGCTCGCCAATCTCACCGGCAGCCCGGTCGAGGTCGCGGTCGACGCGGACATCAGTGCCGCGGCCTCGCTCGACGAGGACGGCTTCATCGCCGCGAACCGCACCCCCGGATTCCTCGACACCCCCGCGCCCGCATCGGGCGGGACGGTGACGCTCGGCGCCTACGGCGTCCTGCGCGCGATCGCAGCCCCGACAAACTGACTGAACGAATGAAAGGCCAACCAGAGATGCATGTTCTGATTATCGGTGCCACCGGCATGGTCGGCAGGAAGCTCGCCGAGGCGATCACCCGCGACGGGGGCCTGGGCGGGCGCGAGGTCACCGCGCTGACGCTCGCGGACGTGATCGCGCCGACCGCACCGGCAGGCTTCACCGGCAAGGTCGAGATCAAGGCCGGCGACATCTCGCAGCCCCAGGTCACCCGCGACTGGGTCGCCGGGCGTCCGGACGTGATCTTCCATCTCGCGGCGATCGTGTCGGGCGAGGCGGAGCTCGATTTCGACAAGGGCTATGCGATCAACCTCGACGGCACGCGGCACCTCTTCGAGGCGATCCGCGAGCAGGGCCAGGCCGCGCCCTACCGGCCGCGCGTGGTCTTCACCTCGTCGATCGCGGTCTTCGGCGCGCCCTTC
>CAZESN010000061.1:820-13112 GCA_964514775.1 uncultured Rhodovulum sp. | reverse complement strand
AGGAAGACGATGAAGACCTTCGCCTCGAAGCCGAGGCCGAGCAGCACGATGATGAGCGGGATGAAGGCGACGCGGGGCGTGGCGGCGAGCGCGTAGACATAGACCTCGAGCGTCTTGCCGAGCAGGCGGAAGGCGCCCATCACCACGCCGAGCGGGATGCCGACCGCGATCGCGATCGCGTAGCCCGAGGCATAGATCGAGAGGCTGTCGAGAAGCGCGGTCTGGAGCCGTCCCTCGGCGATCAGCCGCTGCGCCGCGTGGAAGGTCGCAAGCGGCGAGGGCACGAGATTGCGCGCGACGTTGATCGAGGCGATCCACCACAGAAGGACGATGAGGCCGAAGAAGGCGACCTGGAGGGCCGCGACCGTCCAGGGGTTCGGGGGGGCGTCCTCGGCCGAGGACCGGGCGGAGGGATCAGCGCGCATTCGCCCGTCCTCTCGCCGCGGGGGGAGGCGCCTCGCGCAGGTCGCGGCCGGTGAGGGCCAGGAACACGCTCTCGAGGCTTGGCTGGTCGACCGCGATCTGGCGCAGGTCGCGCCCGAATTCGGCGAGGAGCGCGTCGGCGCCGCCCGCCTCGTCCATGCGGATCAGGAGCTGGCCGCCGGCGCCTTCGACGGCGTCGGGAAAGCGCGCCCGGATCGCGGCGGCCGCCGCCGCGCTGACCGGGGTTGCGCGGACGATCGCGGTTCCGTGCTCGGCCTTGAGGGCGGAGGGCGTGCCCGCGGCGATGATCCTGCCATGGTCGATGACGCAGACCCGGTCGCAGTTCTCGACCTCGTCGATGTAATGGGTGGTGACCACCACCGTGAGGTCCTGGCTGCGGCGCAGCGTGCCGAGATAGTCCCAGATCCGCGCCCGCGACTGGGCGTCGAGACCGACCGTGGGCTCGTCGAGGAAGAGGATCCGCGGCGAATGCAGCAGGGCGCGGGCGATCTCGAGCCGGCGCTTCATGCCCGAGGAAAGCGTGCGCGCGACCGCGCCGCGCCAGTCCGAGAGCTCGACGAGCTCGAGCATCTCGCGGATCCGGCGCCGGCGCTCGGACATGCCCATCTGATAGACCATGCCGTGGAAGTTGAGATTTTCCTCGACGGTCAGCCGGGTGTCGAGGGTGGGGTCCTGGAAGACCACGCCGATCTGGCGGCGGACCTGGCGCGGCTGGCGGCCCACGTCGAAGCCCGCGACCGTGGCCCGGCCCGAGTCGGGCGGGCGGATCGTGCAGAGGATGTCGATCAGCGTCGACTTGCCCGCGCCGTTCGGCCCGAGCAGGGCGAAGACCGTGCCCTGGGGAATGCTCAGGTCGACGGCGTCGAGCGCGAGGGTGCGGCCGAAGCGCTTGCTCACGCCCGCAACATGGATGGCATCGGTCTCGGTCATGAAAGCACTCCCGCCCCGCGCAGGGTCCGAAGGCAGAAATCGGTGATGTCGGTATCGGACGTGGCACCGAGGAAGTGCCACTGACGGCGGGCGAACAGGTCGCGCAGGCCCTGCTGCCAGTCGTCCAGGATCCGAGTGTAGCGGCGCAGGGTCTCGGGGTCGATGGCGACTTCCACTTCGTCCTCGGTCTCCGCGTCGATCATGGTGACGACGCCCTTGCCCATCCGGTCGGGAACGAGTTCGTCGGGCGCCAGAACCTGGACGGCCAGCACTTCATGGGAGGCGGCGAAGAGCGTGTCCAGCCCGTACTCGATGCCCTCGCCCCACCAGTCGCTTATGGCGATCACGAGGCCGGCCGGCGGCAGGTGCTCGTGAACCGCGCCGAGCGCCTCGGCGAAGCTGCCGGCCCCGCCCGTCTCCTGCGCGTCGATCCAGGCGAAGAAGTCGTCGGTGCGCGCCGTTCCCTGCCATCGCGGCGACCAGGTCAGCCGCTCGGCCCCGCAGAGCGCGAGCTGGATGCGGTCGCCGCCGGCCAGCGCCACGAAGCCGAGGGCCTGCGCGAGCCGGGTGGCGAGGGCGAGCTTGGCGCCGTCTCCCACGGCCATCGATCCG
The DNA here is from genome assembly GCA_964514775.1 of uncultured Rhodovulum sp. Classification (GTDB taxonomy): domain Bacteria; phylum Pseudomonadota; class Alphaproteobacteria; order Rhodobacterales; family Rhodobacteraceae; genus Amaricoccus. The sequence continues at coordinate 11,126 of CAZESN010000061.1, read as the reverse complement.
CTGGCGTCGAGGAGGATCGTCACCGGGATCTGCCGGCTTGCGGCGTATTCGCGGATCATCCGCTCGCCGCTGCGCGCCATCACATGCATGTCGAGATGGCGGATGTCGTCGCCGTCGCGATAGGGGCGGTGGTCGATGAACTCCATGCCCGGGCCCTTGCGCCGGGAGCGCCGCTCGCCGATGCCGACGTTCGGCTGCGCATGCGCGGGCAGGAGCCGCGTATACGAGAGCTGGTCGAGAAGGGCGGCGGGCGGGCGCATCAGAGGTGTCCCAGGCTCTGGTCGAAGAGGCGCAGCATCAGCGCGTTGATGTCGATCCGAGCGGCGCGTCCCTCGAAGTTCGGCTGCACCCGGTGGCGGGTGACCGGCAGCAGGACGGCGCGCAGGTCGGCGACCGAGACGTGGTTGCGCCCGGCCATCAGCGCATGGGCCTTGGCGGCCAGGACCAGCGCCTGCGCCCCGCGCGGGCTGATGCCGAAGCGCAGGTGGCGGCTGACGACCGCGTCGGCGGTCGCGGTTCCGGGCTGGCTGAGGAGGCAGAGCTTTGCCACGCCTTCGCGCAGGGGCAGGGCGATCGGGACGCCGCGCGCCAGGGTCTGGAGGGCGAGGACCTCGTCGGGGGTGATCGTCTGCTGCTGCTCGACGGTGGCGGTGCCGGTGGTCGCGGTCAGGATCCCGGTCAGGATCTCCTGATCGGGATAGGCGATGTCGATGCGGAAGAGGAACCGGTCGATCTGGGCCTCGGGCAGGGGGTAGGTGCCCTCCATCTCGATCGGGTTCTGGGTCGCGAGCACGAAGAACGGCCGGGGCAGGGCCATGGTGGTGCCGGCGGCGGAGATCGTGCCCTCCTGCATCGCCTCGAGAAGCGCGGACTGGGTGCGGGGCGTGGCGCGGTTGATCTCGTCGGCGAGGAGGAGCTGGGCGAAGACCGGGCCCTTGCGGAACTCGAGGTGGCTGCGGCCCTCGGCGTCGGGGGCGAGCACCGTCGCGCCGGTGATGTCGGCGGGCATCAGGTCGGGCGTGAACTGGATGCGCGAGAAGCTGAGGCCGGTCACGCGGGCGAGGCTGCGCACCATCAGCGTCTTGCCCACGCCCGGCGCGCCCTCGAGCAGCACATGCCCGCCGGCGATGAGGCCGATCATCATCAGGTGGACCGCCTCGTGCTGGCCGATCACGGTCGCGGCCATGCCGTCGCGGGTGCGCTGGAGCGTGCCGCGGAGCCGTTCCAGCTCGGCGATGGCGTCAGTGTCGGACGTCGACGCGGTGGCGGTACTCATCGGCTACTCCCTTGCATTTTGGCGGTATTGCGGCCGTGGCGCGGCCGGAAGCCGGCGTACCGGCGCACGAGCTCGACCATGAAGGTGCCGAGCGCCAGCAGCGCCCAGACGGGCCAGATGCCGCGCCAGACCCAGATGGTCCCGGCCCCGGCCGCGACGATCTGCGGGGCGTCCCGCTGGCTGCCGCCGGTCGCGGCGGCGAGGCGGGCGGCTCCCCCGTCGCTGCGCGAGAGGTCGTAGCGGGCGGGATAGGCGTGGTGGAACGCGGCCGTCACTTCGCCGCCCTGTCCGTCGAGCGAGACGGCGATGTCGTAGCGGCCCGGCGCGCCGAGGGGGATGCCGGCGCGGTAGAGGCCGGCGCTCTCCTCGCGCAGCGGCGCGGAGGCCGCGCCCGGGCCGGGCATCCCGACCTCGGCGATGAGCGCGAGGCCGGTCCGGGGCGTGCCGTCCTCGTCGAGGGCGGTCAGGGTGACGTGCAGCGTCTCGCCGTCGCCGTCGACGTCGAGATGGGTGCCGGGGGCCGCGGTGGTGGGCTGGAACTGGCGCAGGACCCGGCCCCACATGGCGGTATAGCTGTCGAGCCCGTGCCAGTGCCGCGACCACGGCCCGGTCGCCTCGGTGCTGAGTGCCAGCACCGAGCCGTTGCCGTAGCGCCACCAGGCCATCACCGGCATGTCGCGCTGCTCGGTATCGGGCGCGACCATCGCAAGCCTGGCCTCGGGCTTGGCGGTGGTCAGCACGAAGCCCTCGATGGGGGGCATCGGGTCCGGCAACCCTTCGAGGAAGGCGGCGTCATGGTCGATCCAGCGCGGCCGGGTGCGGATCTCCTCGATGGGCGCGGAGAGGAGCATCGCCTCCTGCGACAGGATCGAGGGGAGCGCCTGGAAGTCCGACGAGGCATGCGCGGCGCCGCCGCCGAGGCCCGCGATCATCTCGACCGTGTTGAGGTCCGAGCCCTGGCCGACCGCGACCGCCGAGGCGGTGATGCCCTCGGCGCGGATCCGGGCGAGGATGCCGGGAAAGTCGCCGGGCTGGCTGAGGCCATCGGTCATCACCACGATGTGCCGGGCGGGCGCCTCGACGTCGCGCAGCATCTCGAAGGCGCGCACCAGCCCCGGGTGGATCGACGTGCCGCCGCCCGGGTCGACGCCTTCGAGCGCCCGGGCGGTCCGGGCGAGGTCGAGCGTCCCGATCGGCAGGACGGCCGTCGCCTCGGCGTCGAAGACGATGATGCCGATCTGGCTCGCCGGGTTCAGGAGCTCGGCGGCGGCCAGCGTCGCGCGCTTGGCGATGTCGAGCCGGTTCCCGGTGCCGACCGGCTGCTGCATGCTGCCCGAGCGGTCGAGCACGAAGACCATGGCGACCTCGGGCGCGTCGCGCGGAATGCGGCTCGACAGCGGCGAGAGGCGCTCGATCGCCGTCTCGTAGTAGCCGCCGGGCCCGAAGCTGTTCGGGCCGCCGAGGATCAGCAGGCCGAGGCCGTGTTCGGAGACGGCGGTCTCGATCAGGCCCTGCTGGCGCGTGGAGAGGGCGATCGCCGGCATGTCGAGCAGCACGATCCCGCCATAGCCGAGCCAGCCCTCCTGGTACTGGGGGGCCGAGCGGGGGTTGATCGCCAGCGCCTCCAGACCCTCGGCCGCCAGCATCCGGGCGAAGGCGTTGCCGTGTTCCGGTGAGGACGAGAGCACCGCGATCGGCCGGGCCGGGGTCGCGGTGACGATGCGGCCTGCGCGGTTGTTCTCCGCATAGGTGTCCCCGGGGCTCGAGACCTCCATCTCGACCAGCGTCTCGCCCTCGGGGATCCGGGGCAGGACCGTCTCGATCCGGTTGTTGCCGGGCGCGAGGGCCACGTCCTGCGTCGCGATCGGTGCGCCGTCGCGCAGGATGTGGATCCGGGCATCGGTCCGGGCCTTGGCATGCACGAGGCCGACGAGGGGGACCGCGTCGCCCGCCACGACCCGGCGGGGAAGCTCGATGCCGCGCATCAGCAACTCGCCGGCGACCGGGGCCGGATCGGCCAGCCGGTCGATCGTCACGCCCTGCCGCAATCCCGCGGGCATTTCGGGGGGCGCCGTCGCCAGATCCGCGCCGAGGACGATCCGCCCCGACTGCCAGGACGGGATCATCGCCGAGGCGATCTCGAGCGCCGTCGCCCCGTCGGGGATCGGGCCCGGTCCCGTGGCCGGCAGCACGGCCGGGCGCGCCCCGGCATCATGGAGGGCATCCGCATGGGCCGCGCCCGAGACCGTGCCGGGACGGGCGCGCTCCAGCGCAGCGAGGCGCGGGTCCGGCACCGTGGGGGTGCCCTCGCCGAGGGCGGGGGGCATGATCAGCACCATCGCCTCGCGCGCATCGGTCCGGGGCACGGGCAGGTCGAAGGCGCTGACCGCTGCCAGCGCCGCGGCGGCGAGGCCGAGCGGAGCCGGGGGCGTGGCACGTCCCTTCCGGCGCGTGGCGAGGAAGCTTTCGATCGTCATCAGCACGGCGGCCAGCGCCAGAAGCCAGATCGTCCAGCTGCGCGGTAGGACCGGGGCCGGAGCCATCCCCGCCGGTGCGGCCAGATCGTCCGGCGCGGGGGCGGCATTGACCGCGAGATAGCGGCCCGGCCGCTGATCGGGTCCCGGGGCGGGGATCTGGAAGAGGCCCGCCCGCTCGGGCCGGAAGGCGGTGGGGTCCGACAGGCGGAGGGGGGCTGCGTCCTGCGGCCCGCCCACCTCCGTCAGCGCGCGCCCGGCAAGTCGCGCGTCGAGGGGGCAGCGCCTGCCGACGTCGCATGCGGTTCTGGCGGGGCCGCCCGGCTCGAGGCCGAGCCAGTCGATGAGGCCGGCGGCGAGGAGCGCGAAGCTGCTGTGCCCGGGCCAGTTGCTGTCCGCGGGGTCGAAGGCGAGCTGCACCGCGCGTCCCTGCGGCATCTCCCAGACCCGCACCAGCGGGTTGCCCTGGCTTGCGAGGAGCGTCCGGGCGAGGGGCTGGGGCGGCAGCGCCCGGGCGCTCGTGATGCGAATTGCCGACCAGTCGATGTCGCGGCCGAGGCGGTGCGCGTCGTCCCACATGTCCGGATCGGGCGCGTCGAGCGGGGCCGGTTCCGGCATGCCCTCGATGCGGGCGGCGCCGATCCAGACCGTGTTCGTCTCCGGCAGGCGCGGCACGGCGATGCCGTCCACCACCACAAGCCCGAAGCGGGAGAGATCCTGCGGGAGCGTATCCGCCTGATAGATCTCCACCCCCTCGATCGCGCGCAGGGCCGAGAGCAGCGGCTGGTCTCCCGGCCCGAGATAGAGGACCTCGAGCGTCCCGGCCTCCGAGGCGAGAACGAGCCGGGCGGTATTGCCCCGCTGCCCGGTGTCGCCCGCAAGGCGGATGGTGAGGATGCCGTCGCCGGGAAGGTCGAGTGTCTCGTTGAACCGGGCGGTGCCGTTGGAGCCGCGCGACAGCTCCTTCTCGGTCCAGGGCAGCGGCGCGGCGTCGGGCGAGGGGCTGTAGATGATCTCGAGCACCGCCGTGTCGATGCCGTCGGGCAGGGCGACCGTGCCGCTCACCTGCCACAGATCGCCGTCGCCGTCCTGGCGCAGGGCCTGCGCCGCGATATGGGGCCGGGCATGCGGCGTGCCGATGGCGATTTCCCTCAGATCCGCCGCACCGGCCGCGTCGCGCAGCGAAGCGGGCGCCGGACCGGCCGACACGAAAAGAACCGCGGTGGGCTCGTCGGTTCGCAGGACGCCGGTCAGGAGCCGCGCGGCCGCATCCCAGTCCGCCGGCCCGTCGGTGGCGTGCTGCCGGGCGAGGGCTTCCTCGAGCGCATCCGGGCGCCACGGCCAGCGGGCGGCCTCGAGGCGCGAGCTCACCCCGGCGACGACGAGCGAGACCCGCTCGGGTCCGAGCCGGTCCTGGCCGCCGAGGCGGGCTGCGAGCGCCTCGCGGGCGAGATCGAGACGGCCGCGCCCGTCTTCGTCCACGGCCATGGATCCGGAAGCATCGAGCACGACGACGAGGTGCCGGGGCGGCGGCGTGCGGCCGAGGAACGGCTGAGCCAGCGCCAGCGCCAGGGCGAGGACGGCGGCGATCTGGAGGATGAGCTCGAGAGAGAGCGGCGGGATATGCCGCCGCGCCTGACGGCTGCCGGCCGGGAGCTGGAGCGCGCGCCAGATCTGGAGGCTTCCGACGACATGGCGGCGCTGGCGCCGGCTGTGCAGGAGCAGGACGACCGCCGTCAGGGCGGCGAGGCCGAGGAAGGCCGGCGCGGCGAAGCTCAGCATGATGCGCACCGCCGGCTCATTGGGCGGCCCGGGCGAAGTAGCGTGCCGTGACCTTGCGCAGGTCGGCGGGCACGAACTCGCGCGGCTCGGGCGCGGGGGCGGGCGCCTGCCCGGCGGCGGCCAGCGCGCCCACCGCGCCGGTCGCGGTCTCCGGCCCGGCCTCGGGCACGATCTCGATCCGGATCCGGCGCCCGCCGGGTTCGGGGTCGCTGGTCAGGATGACGTCGTCGCCGGGCTCGAAAGGGATGGCCGCGAAGGCGTCGTCGTGTTCGAGCGTCTCCTCTCCGAGGCCCGCGGCCCGGCTGCGGCCGCGGCCGGACTGCAGTGCCGCGCCGCTCGGTGCGGCGCCTGCGAGCTGGAGTTCCTCGGGATCCATCCGCCGCAACCCGTCGGGCATCTCGCCGCCCATCAGCGGTCCGGCCTCGGTGTCGGGGTCGACCAGCCGTGCGTTCTGGGGCGTGGCGTCGCGGGTGCCGGTCATCCTCTGGGGGCCCATCGATTCCGGATCGACGTTGGTGTCGTCGACGCTGTACTCGTCGAGGGCGATCCTGCGGTCGGCCTGTTCCCGGGCCGCGGCGGCGAGGCGTTCCTGCTCGCGGTTGAATGCGTCGAGCCGCTCGCGCAAGCCCGCCACACGGTTTCCCGCCGCCTCGCCCAGCCAGTCGGGCGCGCGCTCGCCATATGCGTCCGCCGCGAGGTCGAGGAGATCGGCGAGCTGTTCCCTGAGCGCGGCCGGGTCGTCCTCGCGGGCGGCCAGATCCCCGAGGGCGCGCGAGATGGCGCTCAGATAGGGATCGCTCCGGGCCTCGGCATCCTCGGCGAGCAGGCGGGCAGCCTCTTCGACGGTCGCCGCCAGCGAGGCCGTGCCGGCCTCGTCGCCGCTCTCCGACCCGGCCAGTCCTTGCGCAGGCAGGGTGGCCGGCGGCGAGGGCAGGACGAGCAATGCGGCGGCCATGGCCGCAAGCGCGACGCCGCCATAGACGAGGGAGCGGTTCACGATCGGGGCAAGCCGGCGCGGATCGAGACCGGCCGCATCGGCGAGGGCGTCCCGGTGCAGGGCGAGCTCGACGGGATTGCGGCCGTCGCGGCCCAGTTCGAGGGCCGTCGCCAGGCGCTGGTCGAGACCGGCGAGCCGGTCGACGTCGAAGCTGATCTGTCGTGCCGTGCGGTTCTCCCGCCACCGCCAGAACAGGCTCAGGCCCCCGCCCAGGCCGCCTGCGACAACGGCAAGGAGGCTCGCCCGGGGGAGCGGCGTCCCGTACCAGGCCGTGACCGCCGCGAGGAGGTGCACCCCCGCGACTGCGGTGACGGAGACGACCGCGACCGTGAAGAGCCGCCGCAGATCGCGCCGCTTGGCGATCGTCTCGATCGGCGCGAGGAGATCCCTGTCCTGTTCTGCTCCGGTCACGGTATCGGGTCCTGCCTAGGGCGCCAGCAGGCGGACGAGCGGCTGCGCCCAGCCCTGGAGGCCGGCGCCCCGGGTCAGCAGGAGCGCGGCCGCGATGGCGACGGCGATCCAGTGAACATGCGCCATCAGCCGCCGGTGCAGGTCGGGAAGCAGGGCTGCGAGCAGCAGGCCGCCGGTCAGGGGCGGGAATGGCAGCAGGTTGAAGACCACGAACCAGACGGAGAGCTCGGCGAAGACCCCGATCCATGCCGCCGCCTGGATCGAGCTCTCCGCGGGCCAGACGGCGAAGATCGCCGGCCGCAGCGCGATGGCGAGATAGGCGAGCGCGAGCGTCAGGCCGAGCGCCGCGAGCATGCAGACGATCAGTCCCGCCCTGCCGAACCGCAGCTCTGCCGCGTCGATCTGCATCGGTCTGATCCATCCCATCCGTCCGGCAACCGCGCCGAAGGTCCCGAACGGCTCGACATGGGAGAAGGGGTTGAGGGTGAGCCGCCCGTCATACTGCGGACCGCGATCGCCGAGCGCCCGCGCGACGAGAGCAAGGGCCGCCCCGTGGCAGGAGAATATGACCACGGCGGCGAGGAACCGCATCAGGATCTGCCAGAACGACAGGTCGAACATCCTATCGCTCCGGCCGGTACGGGCCTGAGGGCACGGCCTGCGGGCTCATCGCCGGCGGTCCTGTCTCGCACCGGCTGCGTTGCGGGGGCGTTTTCGCGGCCCGGTTCGCGGGCGGCTTTCGTACCCGGAAGGAACCGGTGTCGTCGCGGCACGCAGGTCTTCCGATGCGGCAAAGGGCGCGGACGATGGTTCCATGATACCCTCCCAGGTCTCTCGTTTTTCAGATGCTGCGGCTTATGGCGCCGCTGCTCGTTTCGACGTGTCCGAAAGCTATCGGTATGATCATTCCTCCGGGCTCGGGCTGGAAGTCAGGGCGCATCCTTGGCGCGGGTCGCGCGAACCGGATAGGCGCGGGTCGCGCCAGCCGGATACGCGGTGCGGGGGTTCCGCGCCGGGAGCCCGCCAGACAAATCCACTCCTCCAGATGTCTGAATGCGGAAGCATGAGCGGCCTTCCCTGTGCGCCAGAACTCGGCCGCCCTGCCTCGGCACGGCATCCACTCGGATACGCCAGGGTGTGCCGGCGCGGCTGAAAGATGGCTGTAAAGAGTCTTCCCAAGGGGCAGGGTGATCCCAAGCGCATGCGTGTGTCAAGCTGACTTTACACGATTTTTCCCGGTGACGGCTCGTGAACGTTCGTAAGAAAGTATGGCATGTCGCGGCGAGGGTTGGAAGTGCGTCCGGACGCCCGATTGCGCCTGTATTGTCCGCCGAACGCGCCCGGGTTCGCGATAGTCACCGAAGTCGCTTTTCGCATCCCGACAATTATGTGAACGTCCTCCCAGAACAGACTGTGGGAGGGGCGGGGTGAAGGGGGAGGCGGGGACGCCGATCAGCGTCTACCTGAAACAGCAGGAGGGCGAACTCGCCGACTGGGAGGTAGTCTCCAAGGATTCCATCGAGCTGATCGCGGCACTGAAGGAGCTTGCGGCGTTCGTCGATCCCTCTGCTCGGCTGAGGATGGCGCTCCAGAACAGCGACGAGGGTACCTGGTCAGCACCTCTCGCAGGACGTCGTCGTCTGATAGATCCTGCCTGAGCAAGTCGAAGGCCACATCTTCGATCCTGCTGTGTTCTCGGGATCGTGGAAGGCGTGGTAGCTCTTCGCCATCCGTCCCTCGGGGCTTGCTCACCCCCAAGGGCTACCAGAGCGGCCGTTAACCGGCGGTTAAGGCGTCAACTGCACGGCCAGTGCCCGTATCTCGGCTGCCTTGGTATCCAGGGCAGACTTGAACACCACCGGCACGCCCGAGCGGGCGAACATCTCGACCATCTGCTCCCGGGTGACGCCCCTTGCTGCAAACTGGTCGACCAGGAGCACGATTGGCAGCCGGTTCTGGGTCCTAGCTTTGGCCTTCTGTATCTGGCGAAGGATCGATGGGAAGTCGTCTCCGACGCTCGGCTTGATCTCCACGCCGATTGGACCCGGTGAGCCGCTGCCAGAGAGCTTGGGTTCGACCAGCACGACCTTGACGGCGTCCCCGTAACCGACCGATGCGGCATTCCCCACGTTGCTGATCTGGCCCAGGTCGATCGCGGTCGTCCAACGGTCCAGCTTGGCGAAGCGCTTGAGTGGCCTCAGCGCGAGCGACCGGACCTCGACCACGGCGTCTATGTCCTGACGCTCGAAGGCCGTCTCGGAGGCCGCGGCCTTCGCAACGGGGCCGGGAAGGCCGAACTCCTCGCCCGTAGCGCGCGCCAACCGCCTGAGCGCCGCCCGGTTCGCCCTGGAGACGCTGACGTAGCTCGCCAGTCTCAGCCTCATGTGGCGCTCGCCGCGTGCCCTCTCCCTCCACGCCCGATAGGCACCGTAGGCCTCGGCGATCCTGCGCCGCCAAGTGGTAGCCTGCACCCGCAGCTGCTCGACCAAGCCCTCCCAGGCGTCGGGAGGGTATCGGCACGGGTGGTGGTACTGAGCATCGGGGAAGCGGAGGCACTCGACCAGCGCCCAGCAGTATGCGTCGTCGAGGAACAGCGCTTGCAGGGCGTTGTGCGCGGGGGTCTCGGCGGGCTCCTGGTTCAAGTTGATGACCGTCTGATGGATCACGGGGTTCTTCTTGGCGAACCAGTCCTGGGCCAAGAGCCACCTGACGTAGTCGGGGTCGATCGCCACGACCTCGTCGACCGGCTTTCCCTTGTGCTTGCCGAAGGTCATCAGCGTGTCGGTCATGACCTAGATTCTCCGTGCGAGTCTGGCGGGCTGTCAAGGACAAAGCACTAGATGTTCCTGGGAAGCTTTTCTTTTCGAGTTCTGCGCTCCATGATCACAACTGCGGGTAGTCTCGCATAGGAGTGAGTGGTGGCCGAAGACCCGAAGAGGGTCATCCTCCGAATGGAGGACGTTTATATCTACGAGTACAAGACGTTCCTCAAGGAGAACTCGCGGCCGCCGAGCTGCGGCGGGAACGTCTCGGCTCTGCACATCCACAGGGTCATCATCCGCGAGGACTGCTACACCTTCTTCGCTCGCGGGTCGAAGAAGTGGATTTTCAAGGGTGACTTGGCCTCGTTCGACTAAGAGGCCGCTCCCGAGGGTTACCGGAACATCGTGCGGGACGGTATCGTGACAGTGGACAAGAAGGGCGAGACGCGACTTCGAGGTGATCGACGCTGGAAGCCGAAGCTGAGGAGCGCACTCACCCGATTACCCGGAAGCCGACGTGAGAGGATGTCGTAGGCAAGTGTCTCGGGTGGGCTATGGAGGCGACGACCGGAATCGAACCGGTGTGCACGGATTTGCAATCCGC
>CAZESN010000061.1:0-810 GCA_964514775.1 uncultured Rhodovulum sp. | reverse complement strand
CAATCCGCTGCGTAACCACTCCGCCACGTCGCCACCGGGGAGCGGATAGTCGAACTGCGCCGGCTCCGCAAGCCGAAAGCCCGGGGCGATGCCGTGTGGCGGCGCCCCGGGACGTTCCCGTCAGAAGTAGGGTGCGCCCTGCGCCCCGACATAGGCCGCGTAGAGCGACGTGGTGCCGGTGATGTAGAGCCGGTTGCGCTTGGGGCCGCCGAAGACGACGTTGCTGACGGTCTCGGGCACCAGGATCTTGCCCAGCAGCGTTCCGTCCGGCGAGATGCAGTGGACCCCGTCGGCCGCGCTTGCCCAGAGCCGTCCCGCGGTGTCGAGGCGGAAGCCGTCGTAAAGGCCGCGCTCACAGACCGAGAACACCTCGCCGCCGCTCAGCCGGGCGCCGTCGACGCGGAAGCGGCGGATGTGGCGGGGGCCGTTCTCGACATGGGTGGCGCCGGTGTCGACGATGTAGAGCAGGCTTTCGTCGGGCGAGAAGGCGATGCCGTTCGGCTTGACGAAATCATCGGCGACGATCGCGACCTCGCCGGTGGAGGGGTCGATGCGGTAGACGTTGCTGGCGCCGATCTCCGACTGGCAGGCGTCGCCCTCGTAGTCGCCGTCGATGCCGTAGGTCGGATCCGTGAACCAGACGGCGCCGTCTGAGGAGACCACCACGTCGTTCGGCGAGTTGAGGCGCTTGCCGTCGAAGCGATCGGCCAAGACGGTGACGCGGCCGTCATGCTCGGTCCGCGTCACCTGCCGTCCGCCGTGCTCGCAGGTCACGAGCCGGCCCTGGCGGTCGCGGGTGTTGCCGTTCGA
>CAZESN010000060.1:2466-13366 GCA_964514775.1 uncultured Rhodovulum sp. | reverse complement strand
CTCGTTCATCCGCGCGCGGGCGTCGCGGAACCGCCCGCGATCGCGGTCGAGCATCTCGACATAGGCGAGCATGTGGTGCCCCCAGGTCACCGGCTGGGCGACCTGGAGATGGGTAAAGCCCGGCATCACCATGTCGGCCCCGCCCTCGGCCTGTGCCACCAGCGCCCGCATCAGCGCGCCGAGCCCGTCGATGGCCGCGTCGCACTGGCCGCGTACCCAGAGCCGGAAATCCACCGCAACCTGATCGTTGCGCGAGCGGGCGGTGTGCAGCCGGCCAGCCGGTTCTCCGATAAGGTCGCGCAGCCGGCTCTCCACGTTCATGTGGATGTCCTCGAGCGCCTTCGAGAAGGGAAAGCCGCCCGCCTCGATCTCTGACAAGACCGTGAGCAGGCCTTCCCGGATCGCGGCCGCATCGCTATCACTGACGATGCCCGTGGCACCGAGCATGGCGGCATGGGCGCGGCTCGCCTCGATGTCCTGGGCGGCCAGACGGCGATCGAAACCGATGGAGGCGATCAACGCCTCCATGATCGCGTCCGGCCCGGCACTGAAGCGGCCGCCCCACATCGCGTTCTGCGCCTTCGCCTCGGTCATCCGCCGCGCCCCGTTCTGGAAATTCTGATGATGCGTCTCACTGCCGGCCTGCTCTACATCGCCCTCGCCGCCTTGGCAAACCCGGCCCCGGCCCAGGTGCTGACCGAGGCACAGCGCGACGAGATCGCGGCGCTGCGCGACGGCGAGATGCGCAAGCTCGTCATCCATGCCGAGCCGGTGCCCCCGGCGGACACGGTCTTCACCGACGCCGAGGGCCGGGAGATGACCCTCGCCGACAGCGACGGGCGGGTGCGGCTCGTGAACTTCTGGGCAACCTGGTGCGCGCCCTGCCGCAAGGAAAAGCCCTCGCTCGACGCGCTCGAGCGGGCGATCGGCGGCGAGGATTTCGCGGTCATCGCCGTGGCGACGGGGCGCAACGACCTCGACGCCATCGCGGAATTCAACGAGGCAGTCGGGGTCGAGACGCTGGCGACCCATCTCGACCCGAACGCCCGGCTCGCGGCGGCCATGAACGTGCCCGGCCTGCCGGTCACCGCCGTGCTCAACCGCGAGGGCGCCGAGATCGCCCGGCTGATGGGCGGCGCCGACTGGAACAGCGACAGCGCCCGCGCGATCATCGCCGCGATCATCGCCGCCGAATAGGGCGCGGGCCGCCCTTCTTTCTTTTCCGGCCAGAAACCTGGAGAGCAGTGCCTGGGGTTGCGGGGGCGGCGAGCGCCCCGCCGCGCGGGCCGAACACGGCCCGCGCCAGCATAAAGACCTGCGCGCACCTGCGCGCTCCGAACGGCCGCCAACCGGCGGCCCCCGCCGCAGGACCCGAGCGCATTGCGTCTTTTCCCGGATCCTCTAGTCTGGCGGAATGGACGGTCAGATCCTCCTCGTCGCCGCGGTGACGGCGACTTTCTTCGTGGCGGGTCTCGTCAAGGGCGTGACCGGCATGGGCCTGCCGACCGTCGCCATGGGCGTCCTCGGCGCCCTGATCTCGCCGCTCGCCGCCGCCAGCCTGCTGATCGTGCCCTCCCTCGTCACCAATGTCTGGCAGCTCGCCTCCGGCCCCGACGTGCGCGGTCTCGTCCGCCGCTTCTGGCCGATGATGCTCGCGATCACGATCGGCACGGTGCTCGGCTCCGGCCTGCTCGCCGGCGGCAACACCCGGCTCGCCACCAGCGCGCTGGGGGCGGCTCTCGTCATCTATGCCGCATGGACGCTGCTCGCGCGCCCGATCCAGGTGCCGGCGCGGATGGAGCCCTGGCTCTCGCCCGCCGTCGGCGCCGCGACCGGCGTCGTCACCGGCTCGACCGGGGTCTTCGTCATCCCGGCAGTGCCGTATTTCCAGTCGCTCGGGCTCGACCGCGACGATCTGGTGCAGGCGCTCGGCCTCTCCTTCACCGTCTCGACCGTGGCGCTCGCCGGCGCGCTCGCGTGGCGCGGCGCCTATCAGGCCGACAACCTCCTCGTGTCGGCGCTTACCGTGATCCCCGCGCTGATCGGGATGCAGGCGGGGCAGGCGGTGCGGATGCGCGTCAGCCAGACCGCCTTCCGAAAGGGGTTCCTGATCTGTCTGCTGCTGCTCGGCACCGAGATGCTGCTGCGACTGCTGCGCTGACGTCGGCAAGGGTTTCAGAACGGTTAACGGGTTCTGATTTTATATTATATATCAAAGATATAGAGTTTTTCCCGGCCCCGGACACCCTTCAGAAAAGGGCCCGGTCCTACACGTCGAGCCACACCCGCTCGAGCTGCAATTCGAGCGCGGGATGCACCGTCAGTCCCCGCACCTCCGGCCGCATATGCCGGAAGACCGCCCGCCAGTAGGGCTGGACCAGCACGCCCGATGCGCGGAGGATCTCCTGCATCCGCGCCATCGGCACCCGCCGCACTTCCGGGTCGGCCAGCGCCAGCGCCTCGTCGAGCAGCGCGTCGAATTCGGGATCGCTGAACCCGGTCTCGTTCCAGGGCGCATCCGAGCGATAGGCGAGCGCCATCACCTGCACCCCGAGCGGCCGCATGGTCCATTCCGTCGCCGCGAAGGGATAGTCCTGCCACTGCCGGGCATGCACGGCCCGCGGCACCACCGTGCGGCGGACGTTCATGCCCGCATCGCGCATCTGCGCGGTCACCGCGTCGCAGCTCGTGCGGATCACGTCGTCGTCGACCGACACCAGGTCGAACTCGAACCCCGCCTGGCCGGCGTCCTCGAGCAGTTCCATCGCCCGCACCGGATCCCGGCGGATCGGGGGCAGGGGGGCATAGTCGGGATGCATCGGCCCCACATGGTGGTTCTCGGCCACCTCGCCCATCCCCCGGTGCCCCAGATCGAGCACCACCGCATTGTCGACCGCAAGCTGCACCGCCCGGCGCAGGCGAGGGTCGTCATAGGGCGGCACACCCGCTTTCATCCGCACGCAGATCGTATTCGCGCTCAGCACTTCCGAGCGCACCAGCCCGAGCGCGTCATAGGCCCGGACCCGGTCGACCGCGGTCTCGAACCCGGTATGGACCTCGCCCGCCTCATAGGCCGCCATCTCGGCCGCCGGATCGCCGCCATGGTCAACGATCTCGATCCCGTCGAGCAGCACCGGCCCGTGGACGGCATCTCCCCACCAGCCATGCGCGTCCGTCCGCCGCCGGTACATCGCCCGAACGCCCGGCTCCAACGCCTCGAGCATCCACGGCCCGGTCCCCGGCGACGCGCCCGCAAACCCGTCGGTGGCGGCAAAGCCGCGGTGCACGATCAGCGCCGGATAGTCGCAGAGCGCCGGGATGAACGTGATGTCGGGCGAGGGCAGGGCGACCCGCACCGTCAGCGCGTCCACCCGCTCGATCCCGCCGGGGCGCGGCCCGTATATCGCCCGCACCCCGTCCTCGGCCGTCTCCTCGCCGATCTGCACCGCCAGCCCGGCCATCCGCGTCGCCATGGAATTGCCCGGCACATGCGCCTCGCACCAGCGCGTGAGGTTGAAGATCACGTCCTCGGCGGTGAAATCGTCACCATTCGACCATTTCACCCCGGGCCGCAGGTGCAGCAGATATTCGCGCGCGTCACCGCTCACATCCCAGCCGGCGAGCAGCCAGGGCTCGAAGGTGAACTCGGGCGTATAGCGCACCAGGGGCTCGATCACCGGCCGGGCCAGATTGCCCATCTGCGGCCAGTCGAACACCCGCGGATCGCCGAGCTCCATCACCGCCATCGAGACCCGAAGCGTCCCGCCGGGCCGTCCACCTTCCGCACGCGCCGGCACCGCTGCGCCCAGCATGGCACAGGCGCCGGCCGTGGTCGCGCCGAGCGCCGTAGCGGTTGCCAGAAACTCGCGCCGGTCGATGCCGCGCGCATGTGCGAGCCGCGCCAGCGCCGGATGCGGCGCTCGTCCGGCGACGGTCTCGATTGGCATGACGTCTCCCGTGTTGCGCGTGCCGAGCTCCGGGTGCATTGGGGCCCCAAACGAGGGTGCCGTCAACCGTGGCCGCCGGTGCGGGCAGGCGATACGATGGGGGCATCATAGCGGCGTGATCAATATCGTATAATGAAGATTATGTTATATATCGAGATCTCAGGGCCTGTCCCGTGCCGCCGCGCGACCTGACCCCGATCCTCATCGCCGGCCCGACAGCCAGCGGCAAGTCGGCGCTGGCACTGCGTCTGGCCGAGCGCGACGACGGCGTGGTCATCAATGCCGATGCCTCGCAGGTCTATGCCTGCTGGCGGATCCTGAGCGCGCGTCCAGACGACGCCGACATGACCCGCGCGCCGCACAGGCTCTACGGCCACGTCGACTGCGGCCATCGGTATTCCACCGGAGAATGGCTGCGCGACCTGCGACCGGTCCTTGAGGACCTGCGCATCCGCGGACGCCGTCCGGTGATTGTCGGTGGCACCGGGCTCTATTTCTCGGCGCTCGTCGACGGTCTGGCCGATATCCCGCCGATACCGCCGGAGATCCGTGCCGCTTCGCAGGCACATCTCGACGAAGGCCGCATCGAGCTCCTGCGGGACGATCTCGCCCGCGACGATCCCGAGACCCACGCCCGGATCGACCTCGCCAATCCCATGCGCGTCCAGCGCGCCTGGTGCGTCCTCAAGGCAACCGGCCGAGGTCTCGCATCCTGGCATGCGGACAGCGGCAGCAGCACGCTTGGCGCATGGGACGGCTATGTCGTATATCCAGAAATATCCATATTAAACAATAATATAGAGAAAAGATTTCACACGATGGTGGACGTGGGTGCCCTCGACGAGGTCCGAACCTGGATGGCGTCCGGCCATGCTCCCGACCTGCCAGCCAGCCGCGCTCTCGGTGTTGCCGAGCTTGCCGCCCATCTGCGCGGCGAGACCGACCTTGCGATCGCCATCGACGCCGCCGTGACCGCCACGCGCCGGTATGCGAAGCGCCAGCGCACCTGGTTCCGCAACCGCATGTCCGCCTGGACCCACATCGACCCGGCCGAGGGCGACCCGCTCGACCGCATCCCCCGGCCTCACAGCCGGCCGTAGCGCTCCCGGTCCCGGTCCGACCAGCGCACCTCGAGCTCATAACCCGCGTCGGTCTGCCGCTCGGCGCTGACGAGCTTGCGATCGAAGAGCCACGCCCGTTTCTGGCCCTGGTCGAAGCCGAGCTGCACGGTCTCCTCGCGCACCGTATCCACCACCGCCCGCTCGACGGTGCCGAGGAGCGCATCCACGCCCTGCCCCGTCACGGCCGAGAGCGTGACCACGCCCGGCGTCCGCGCCGCGATCAGCTCCAGCGTCTCCGCATCGGCCTCCGGCAGAAGGTCTATCTTGTTCCAGACCTCGATGATCCGCGCGCCCTCGCCGGTCTCGATCGCGAGATCCCCGAGGATTTCCAGAACGTTGGCGGACTGAAGCGCGCTTTCGGGATGGGTGATGTCGCGCACGTGCAGGATCAGGTCCGCATCGCGGACATCCTCGAGCGTCGCCCGGAATGCGGCCACCAGCTGGGTCGGCAGGTCGGCGATGAACCCCACCGTGTCCGAGAGGATCGCCCGCGTGCCGCCGGGCAGGTCCATCGCCCGCATGGTCGGGTCGAGCGTGGCGAAGAGCATGTCCTTCGCCAGAACCCCCGCCCCGGTCAACCGGTTGAAAAGCGTCGACTTTCCCGCGTTGGTATAGCCAACGAGCGCCACCACCGGCTGCTCGGCCCGCTTGCGGGCCGCGCGATGGGTGCCGCGGGTTTTCACTACCTTTTCAAGGGCATATCGGATGCGGACGATACGCTCGTCGAGCGCGCGGCGGTCGGATTCGATCTGGGTCTCGCCGGGGCCGCCGAGGAAGCCCACGCCACCGCGCTGGCGCTCGAGATGGGTCCAGCTCCGCACCAGCCGCGATTTCTGATAGCTCAGATGCGCGAGCTCGACCTGCAGCACGCCTTCGCGCGTCCGCGCCCGCTCGCCGAAGATCTCGAGGATCAGGCCCGTGCGGTCCAGGACCTTGGCATTCCAGGCCTTTTCCAGATTGCGCTGCTGCACCGGCGACAGATGCCCGTCGACGATCACGAGGCCGGCCTCGGCCTCGCGCACCTGTTCGGCGATCGCCTCGACCTTGCCGCTGCCGAAAAGCGTGCCGGCGCGCCGCTTGGGCAGCGGATGCGCCTCGGCCCCGACCACGTCGAGCGACAGGGCCTCGGCAAGATTGACGGCCTCCGCCAGCGCGTCCTCGGGATCGCGCCGTGCGGAAGGTCCGTCAGCTCGGATTGGATGCAGGACCAGCGCCCGCATCCGTTGGGATTCGTCAGCTATTTTCGTCCGCCTCGTAGAGCGTGATCGGCTGCGACGGCATCACCGTCGAAATCGCATGCTTGTAGACAAGCTGCGACTGGCCGTCGCGACGCAGAAGAACGCAGAAATTGTCGAACCAGGTGATGACACCCTGCAACTTCACGCCATTCATCAGGAAGATCGTCACCGGGACCTTCGACTTCCTCACATTGTTGAGGAACGCGTCCTGGAGATTCTGTTTTTCGGCAGCCATTGTTTTCAGCCTTAAGTTGTGTGGAGCGCCTGCCGGCGCCGTGTTTTTCTTGGTGATCCCAAGTATGGTCGACCTGCGTTCCATTTCCAGCCCGCCAGCGCTTTTTTCATGGACCGGTGTATCCGGAACACAGCCGGCGGACGACCTCAGACATGCTCCTCGGCCTCTTCACTGCGCCCGCGAAGCCCGGCCGAGATCACGTTGAGCGACTTCAGCTTTCGGTGCAGCGCCGAGCGCTCCATCCCGACGAAACTGGCGGTGCGCGAGATGTTGCCACCGAATCGGTTGATCTGGGCGACCAGATACTCCCGCTCGAACACCTCCCGCGCCTCGCGCAACGCCAGCCCCGAAAAGGCCGCGCCGAGCATCGCGCCCGCCGCCGAGCCGTTCGGGGCCGCCTCGACCGCCAGCTCCTCGGGCTGGATCGCGCCCTCGCCGGCCCCGAGGATCAGCGCCCGCTCCAGCGTGTTCCTGAGCTGGCGCAGGTTGCCCGGCCAGCGCATCGTCTGGAGCTGCGCCTCGGCCTCGGGGCTGAGCTCGCGCAGCGGCAGTCCCTGCGAGGCGTTGAGCTCGCCGAGGAAAGTCTGCGCGAGCGCGGGAATGTCCTCGCGCCTCGCCTCCAGCCCCGGCACGGTGACCGGCACCACGTTCAGCCGGTGATAGAGCTCGGTCCGGAACCGCCCCGCCGCGACCTCCTTGGCGAGATCGCGCGTCGTCGCCGACAGGACGCGGACATCCACCCGCACCATGTCCGCCCCCCCCACGCGCTGGAAGGCCTGGTCGACCAGCACGCGCAGGATCTTCGACTGCGTGCCCGGCGGCATGTCGGCCACCTCGTCGAAGAAGATCACCCCGGTATGCGCGCGCTCGAGCAGGCCCGGCTCGACGCCGCGCTCGGGGCTGTCGCGGCCGAAAAGCACCTCTTCCATCTGCTCGGGGCCGACCGAGGCCGAGGCCACGGTCACGAACGGACCCCCTGCCCGGTCCGAGTTGCGGTGGATGTAGCGCGCGGCGGCGTCCTTGCCGCTGCCGGCGGGCCCCGCGAGCATCACCCGGCTGTTCGAGCGCGCCACCTTGTCGAGCTGCGCCTTCATGTTGCGGAAGCTGGCGCTCGATCCGATCAGCTCGGTCGCGCCGGCGTCGAGCCCCTTCAGCCGGGCGTTCTCGCGCCGCAGGCGCGACGTCTCGAGCGCGCGCCCGATGACAACCATCAGCTGGTCGATGTTGAACGGCTTCTCGATGAAGTCGTAGGCGCCCTGCTTGATCGCCGCGACCGCGATCTCGATATTGCCGTGGCCGGAGATGATCACCACCGGGATCGCCGGATTGTCGCGGCGCACGCGCTTCAGGATGTCGATCCCGTCGAGCCGGCTGTCCTTCAGCCAGATGTCGAGGATGATCAGGTCCGGCGGCGCGGTGTTGATCTCGGCGAAGGCCGTGTCGCTGTCCCAGGCCGTGCGTACCCCATGGCCCTCGTCCTCCAGGATATCGCCGATCAGGCCGCGGATATCCGGTTCGTCGTCAACCACCAGAATATCGGTTTTCATGTGCTCTCTCTCAATTTTCTGGCGATCTTGCTGCGCGTGTCGCCTTCTGTCGCATGCTCCGGCGCTGACCGGGGCAGGATGATCCTTGCCCAGGCGCCCGGGCGGGTCGCTCCCTCGAACAGGGGCGCCGGCATCAGGTCCAGCGTCCCCTCGTGTTCCTCGATGATCTTGCGCACGATCGGCAGGCCGAGGCCGGTGCCCTTCGCGCGGGTCGTGACATAGGGCTCGAAGAGCCGCGCCGGCTGGTCGGGCAGGCCCGGCCCGTTATCCTCGATGTCGAGGACGAGCTGCTCGGCTTCCGCCGTCAGCCGCACCCGGATCTCGCCCGGCGCCTCGCGCGCCTCCCCGGGCTGTTCCTCAATGGCTTCCGCGGCGTTCTTCAAGAGGTTGGTCAGCGCCTGGTTGAGCATCGTGCCGTCGACATGGGCGAGCACCGGCGCATCGGGCAGCGTCACCTCATAACGGATCGAGGGCCGCGCGGCCTCCTGCAGCAGCACCGCATCGGCGACGAGCTTGCCGAGGTCGACCGACCTGCGCTCGGGCGTCCGCATCCGGGCAAAGCGCGAGAACTCGTCGACGATGCGGCGCAGGTCGTTGGTCTGGCGCACGATCACGTCGGCGTACTGCTCGAGCGCCGCGCGTTCCTCGTCGCCGACCAGCGGCCCGAACTTGCGCCGCAGCCGCTCCGCCGAGAGCTGGATCGGGGTGAGCGGGTTCTTCACCTCATGGGCGATGCGCCGCGCCACGTCGCCCCAGGCCGCCATGCGCTGCGCCACCGCGAGATCGGTCACGTCGTCGAAGGAGACGACGAACCCCTCGATCGCCTCGTCGTCCGAGAGGCGGGTCGCCATCCGCACCAGCAGGTCGCGCTCGCCGGTCGCGCGCCGCAGCCGCACCTCGCCCTGCGCGATCCCGCCCTTTCGCCCGTCGAGCTTGTGAAAGAGCTCGGCGAATTCCGGCACGGCCTCGCCGAGCACCTGCCCGACGGCGGCCTCGGCGTCGATCCCGAGCATGGCGGTGGCGGCCGCGTTCATCAGCTCGATCCGCCCTGCCCCGTCGAGCCCGACCACGCCCGCGGTCACGCTCGACAGCACCGAATCGAAGAGCCGCCGCCGCCGCTCGGTCTCGTCATGGGCGGTGACCAGCGCGTCGCGCTGCGCCTTCACCTGCCGCGTCATCTCGTTGAAGGTCCGCCCCAGAAGCGCGATCTCGTCGTCCCCGGTCTCCTCGCGCACCCGCACGTCGAGATCGCCCCGCCCGACCTGCGCGGCGGCCCCCGCGAGCCGGCCCACGGGCCGCGCCAGCCGCTCGGCGAACCAGAGCCCGGCCCAGACCGCAGCGAGGATCACCACCATGGCAAAGCCGAGATAGATCAGCGCGAACTCGAAGAGCAGGCTGCCCCGATCCGCCTCGAGCTGGTGATAGAGCGCCACCGTCTCCTGGGTCTCGTCGAGCAGGCTCAGGATCTCGCCATCCACGTCGCGGCTGACATAGAGGTAATGGTCGACGAACGACCCGAGCTGCAGGAGCGCCCGGAACTCGTTGTTCTCCCAGTCATGGATGACGACGACCTCGCCCGCCTGCGCCCGCGCGATCGCCTCGGGCGGCGGCGGCGTGTAGTAGAAGAGATAGCTCCGCTCGCCCCGCGCCCTGAGCTCGCCGTCGCCGTCGATCACATAGGCCTTGGGCAGCGCGCGCTGCATCTGGAGCTGACCGCGGGTCAGGAACTCGCGCAGCTGCCCCCCGGTCAGGAGCGGGATCCGGTCCTTCTGCTCGTCGAGATAGGCGCCGAGGAGCCGCGCATCGGCCTGGAGCGTGACCCGGTGCTCCTCCTCATAGGCCTGGGCGGCGGCGAGCGAATTGGTGACGACGTTGCGCACCCGCTCCGAGAACCAGCCCTCGAGCCCGAAGTTGAGCGAGACGGCGGCGAAGATCGCGACCAGCACCGTCGGGATCAGCGCGATGCCGGTGAAGAACCGCACCAGCCGCATGTGCAGCCGCGAGCCGGCCGAATGCTGGCGCCGGGCCACGAACATCTCGCCGACGCGGCGGGCGACGAAGACCGCGACGACCAGCGCATAGATGAAATCGGCGAGCAGGACGGCGCGCAGCGCCTGGCGGCTGCCCAGGCCCTCCATCTCGCCGAGCACGACGAATGTCGCGACGGCAAGGACCGGCCCGAGGGCGATCATCCCCCAGAAGGCCAGCGCCTTCACGTCCTTTCGGTCCCGCCAGCGCGCGAGGCGCAGGCCGGCCAGGGTCAGGGCATCGCTGCGCATTCTCCGGTACGCTTTATTTCCGCTCGACTGTGGCAGTCTTACATCATTCGCTTGCCACGTGTAACCCTTATGTCGAGATCCCGGATCTTTTTGCGCAGCGTGTTCCGGTTTATGCCGAGGAGCTCGGCCGTGCGCACCTGATTGCCGCGCGTCGCCGCCAGGCTCAGCGCAATGAGCGGCAGCTCCATCTCCTTGAGAATGCGGTCGTAAAGCCCGTCCGGCGGCAGGCTGTCGCCATGGAGGTCGAAATACCGCTTCAAATGCGCCTCGATCGCCTGGGAAAGCCGCTGCGGCGTCGCGCCCTGCGTGCCGCCCGCGGCCGAGGTGGTCGGCCTGGCCGACAGCTCCGCCGTGACCGCCGCCCCCGAGATCATGTCGTCGGGGCAGAGCACGCAGAGCCGGCGCATCAGGTTCTCGAGCTCGCGGACATTGCCGCTCCAGGCCTGCTTGCGGAGCACCTCCGCCGCGTCCTTCGACAGCACCCGGCGCGGCAGCCCTTCGGCCTCGGCCCGGCGCAGGAAGGCGCGCGCGAG
>CAZESN010000060.1:0-2456 GCA_964514775.1 uncultured Rhodovulum sp. | reverse complement strand
CGCCAGATCCGGCACGCCCTCCAGCCGCTCGCGCAGGGGCGGCAGCCGGATCGGCACCACATTCAGCCGGTAGAACAGATCCTCCCGGAACCGCCCCTCGTTGATCAGTGACCGCAGGTCCTGATGCGTCGCCGCGATGATGCGCACGTTCGCCGTCTGCACCTCGCGCCCGCCGATCCGGGTGAACTCGCCCTCCTGGAGCACCCGCAAAAGCCGCGTCTGCGCATCGAGCGGCATGTCGCCGACCTCGTCGAGGAAGAGCGTGCCGCCGCGCGCCTGCTCGAACTTGCCCGGCATCGCCCGGTCGGCGCCGGTGAAGGCGCCCTTCTCATGGCCGAAGAGCTCGCTCTCGATCAGGTCGCGCGGGATCGCGGCCATGTTGATGGCGACGAACGGCCCCGCCTTGCGCAGCCCGAAGTTATGCAGCGCCCGCGCCACCAGCTCCTTGCCGGTGCCGCTCTCGCCGGTGATCATCACCCCGAGATCGGTGTTCATCAGCCGCGCGAGGATGCGGTAGACCTCCTGCATCGCCGGCGAGCGGCCGATCAGCGGCAGATTGTCCTCGCGCGGGGCCTCCTCGTCGGGTAGCGGCGCGCGGCGTTCCTTCTGCTTCAGCGCCTTGGAAACCTGACCCAGCACCTCCTTGAGATCGAAGGGTTTCGGCAGATACTCGTAGGCGCCGACCTCGGCGGCGCGGATCGCGGTCATCACCGTGTTCTGCGCGCTCATCACGATCACCGGCAGGTCGGGCCGGCGCTTGCGGATCGAGGGCAGCAGATCGAGCGCATCGCCGTCGGGCATCATCACGTCGGTGACGACGACGTCGCCCTCGCCCTCGTCGATCCAGCGCCAGAGCGTCGAGGCCGTCCCCGTCGCCCGCACCCGGCATCCGGCCCGGGTCAGGGCCTGCGCGAGCACCGTGCGGATCGTGCGGTCGTCATCCGCGACCAGAATGGTCCCTTCCATGGCTCAGCGCCCTCTCTCTTCTGCCGTATCCGTTTCACTGCTCTCGCCCCGCCAGACCGGCAGGCGCACCCGGAACCGGGTGCGGCCCGGCCGGCTCTCGCATTCCACCACCCCGCCGTGGTCGGCCACGAGCTTGGAGACGAGCGACAGGCCGAGGCCGGTCCCGTTGACCTTCGAGCTCACGAACGGATCGAAAATGTCGTGGATCAGCGTCTCGGGGATGCCCGGCCCGTTGTCGGTCACCGTGATCACCAGGGGCACGCTCTCGCTCGCCCCCCCGGGCCGGACCAGCTTCACGCCCGGGCTGTAGGCGGTCGAGATCACGATCGCGCCGCCCACCTTCGGAGCCGCCTCGGCCGCGTTCTTCAAGAGGTTCTGGAAGATCTGCAAAAGCTGGTCGGCGTCGCCGGCCGTCGGCGGCAGCGACGGGTCGTAGTCCTCGTGAAAGCGCACATGGGCGGCGAACCCCGCCTGCGCCGCCCGCCGGGCGCGGTCGAGCACGTCGTGGATGTTGACCGGCCGGCGCTGCGCCGGGCGCAGGTCGCCGAACTGCTCGACCCGGTCGACGAGCTTGCCGATCCGCGCGGTCTCCGCCTGGATGAGCCCGGTCAGCTCGCGGTCGGCCTCGCTGAGGTTCATCTCCAGAAGCTGTGCTGCCCCCGAGATCCCGGCCAGCGGGTTGCGGATCTCATGCGCGAGCATCGCCGCCATGCCGGTGACCGAGCGCACCGCCGACCGGTGCCCGAAGCTGCGGTCCATCTTCTCGGCGATCCCCTGCGGATGCATCAGGAGCAGGATGTCCCCGCCGCTCTCGCCCAGGGGGGCTGCATGGATCGTCTGGGTGCGCGGCGGCTGGTCGCCCCAGCCGATCGCGACGTCGTACTGCGCCACCGACACGCCGTCGCGCCGCGCCTGGCCGATGACCTCGAAGAGCGCGCTGCCCTGGCCGACAAACCGCGCGAGATGGCGGCCGGCCATCTGCCGCACCGAGGTGGCGGCGAAGCTCTCCGCCGCCGGATTGGCGGCGGTGATCGTGTCGTCGTCGGCGATCACCAGCGCGGGATAGGGGATGGCGCCCCAGAGCACATCGTGGCCGAGCTGGGTCATGCCGCCGCCCTCGCGCCGAGGTCGGCCCCGCGGATCCGCCGCAGCACCGCCGCGGGATCGCCTTCGATCAGCACCGCCCGCCGCAGGCCGGCCCCGCCCTCCACGCCGTCGAGATACCAGCCGAGATGCTTGCGCGCGACCCGCACTCCCAGATCCTTTCCGTAGAACGAGAGCATTGCCTCGTAATGCTCAGAAACAAGACGAACGAGTGCGGCGCCCTCCGGTGTCGGTGGCGGCGTGCCGCCGTTCAGCGCCGCCGCGATCTGGCCCGCGACCCAGGGCCGTCCGCGCGCGCCGCGCCCGACCATCACCCCGTCCGCGCCCGAGAGCCGAAGGGCCGTGCGTGCCTCCTCTACACTGGTAATGTCGCCGTTCGCGATCAC
>CAZESN010000059.1:9230-13379 GCA_964514775.1 uncultured Rhodovulum sp. | reverse complement strand
CGAAGGACAACAACGCAAGCTGCGCCATCGGCCCGATGATCCGGCTCTTCGACGCGGGCTTCGGCCTCGACGAAGTGCGGACGGCGGAGCTGACGCTGCGGGTCGAGGGTCCGGAAGGCTATGTGCTGACGGGTCATTCCTCGATGAAGGAAATTAGCCGTGATCCCGCGGACCTGGTCGCCCAGGCGATCGGGCGGCATCACCAGTACCCGGACGGCCTGATGCTCTTCCTCGGCACGCTCTTCGCGCCGACCGAGGACCGCGACCACCCCGGCGAGGGCTTCACCCACCGGGTCGGGGACCGGGTGATCATCGAGGCCGAGGGGCTCGGGCGGCTCGAGAACACGGTCCGGCTCTCGACCGAATGCGCGCCCTGGACCTTCGGGGTGGCGTCGCTGATGCGCAACCTCGGGGCTCGCGGCCTGCTCTGAGGCCGCGAGCGGGGGGCATTCCTCCGAGGGCGGCGGCGCGCGCGGTCCCTTTGTCGCGGTTCGGCGCGGGATCGGGCGCGGCGTTCCGGGGCGGTCAGGCGGGCGTGTCGGCGTCGGACCGGCGCAGCCGGCCGGTGCGCTCGCGGCGGGCGGGCGCCACCGGATAGTCGGCGAGGGCCGCGCGCTTGCGGTCCTCCAGCCGGTCGGCCACGGCCCGGATCAGGCTGCGCAGCCAGATATGGCCGGCGTCGGCCTGGCGGCTGCGGTCGTAGATCAGCGACAGGCGCACGTCGGGCAGTTCGATCGGGGGCTCGACGAGGCGGATGTCCTCGATCCGGTCCATCAGGAGCATCATCCCGTCGGCGAAGGCCGTGATCATCCGGGTGCCGCGCAGGACCAGCGGCGCGACGATGTAATGGGGGATGATCGCAACCACGTTGCGCACCTGCCCCATCGCGGCGAGGGCGTGGTCGCTCACGCCGGTCTGCAGCCCGTCCGCCGAGATCTGCAGATGCGGCAGCGCCAGATAGGTCTCGAGATCGAGCGCGTCGATGTCCGGATTGCCGGTCCAGCCCGCGCAGATCATGCGGTGCTGCGCCAGCACCGTCTCGATCATCTGGCTGTCGTTGAGCGTCGGATTGCCCATGATGATGCAGTCGGTATCGGGGCGCCGCAGGTGGTCGGCGAAGTCGCTGTCGCGCACCGGAACGGCGGTCAGCCGCGCCGCCGGCGCGGTCTGGGTGAATTCCTCGATCAGCGTCGGAAGATAGAGCGCGCCGGTATAGTCCGACACGCCGATCTTGAAATGCCGCTGGCTTTCCAGCGGGTTGAAGTGGACGTGCCGGTCGATGGCGAGCTGGATCTGGGCGAGCGACTGGGCGATCACCTTGGCCAGTTCCTTGGCCTGGGGCGTCGGCTCCATCACGCCGCCCCGCCGGGTGAAGAGCTCGTCCCGGAAGAGGTCGCGCAGCCGGTTCAGCGCATGGCTGACCGCCGACTGGGTGCGCCCGGCGCGATGCGCCGCCCGGGTCACGCTCCGCTCCTGCATCAGCAGATCGAAGATGCGCAGGAGATTGAGGTCGACGTGATTCAACGTGATTGGAGATCGCATCGCTGGCTTTCGTCCCGGGGTGGTGCCGCAGGCCGGGCACTTGCCGGCTTCGCCCCCTCATAATGATCTTCGTTCATTTTAGCTATGATAAATTTGATCTTGCCGTCCTATCGGCGTGAGGACATATTTTCTCGTCGGCGAGACAGAGAAAGCAAGGGTATGCGCTTTTCTGGCGAAAATTCGGGCAAACCCTGTCGGGTTCCGGGCTTTCCGGGGAGGGGCATATCGCCGAAGGACCACCGCCTCACCCGGGACGTGCATTGAGCCAAGGCATTAATTCAACGCATAGTCCGGGCGGGCGAGGCGAACCACATCAACCGGACGGGCAAACCGCCGTCCCGACGTCATCAGCAGGGAGACGTTAACATGATTAAAGAATCCATTCAGGCCGTGGCCGGTGCCGCACTGGTGCTGGCGGCCGGTGCAGCGGGTGCGCAGGACATCCCGGTGGCCTCCTATGTCACCGAGAGCGGCAAGTTCAGCATCGCGAACACGCTCGCCTACGCGCCCTTCGAGTACATGGACGAGGCCGGCAAGCCCGCGGGCATGAGCGTCGAGCTCGCCCAGGCCGCCGCCGAGGTCCTCGGCGTCGAGCTCGAGATCAACCCGATCCCCTTCGCCTCGCTCATCCCGTCCCTGACCGCCGGCCGCGTCAAGGTCGCCTGGGCCACCGCCTCGGTCACCGAGGAGCGCCTCGGCCAGGTCGATTTCGTCGCCCATATGCAGACCGGCACCGTGGTCTCGACCCTGCCCGAGAACGTCGAGAAATTCGCCGACCGCAGCAACCTCTGCGGCAACACCGTCGCCGTGCAGACCGGCACCGCCGCCGACTTCGCCGCCGACCGGGTGAACGACGAGTGCAAGGCCGCGGGCCTCGCCGAGATCAACAAGGCGATCTACCCCTCGCAGCAGGACACGGTCCAGTCGGTCATCACCGGCCGCGCCGACGTCTATCTCGAGGATGCCACCGCGGCCGGCTACTATTCGAAGATCAGCGACGGCCGCCTGATGATCACCGGCGAGAGCTTCTCGATGACCCCGATCGGCCACATCGTCGCCAAGGGCGATACCGAGACCGCCGAGATGATCGCGGCCCTCGTGCAGCGGCTGATGGACGACGGCACCTATGCCGCCGCGCTCGAGAAATACGGCATGACCTTCGCCGCGCTCGACCGGCCGGTGATCTACACCGACGTCTCGCAGCTCCGGAACTGACGAGCCCCCTCGCGGGTGGCGCCCCCGCGCCGCCCGCCCCTTCCCAGAACGCCCCCGCAGGCCAGGACCGAGGACGACCACTTGACCTCCAGCCCCGCCCCAGACCGCCCCGCCGTGACCGGCGCCGAGCTCACGGTGGTGCCGCTCCGGCATCCCTGGCGATGGACGGCCGCCACGCTCGTCGTGGTGTCGCTCGCGCTTTTCCTCAACGCGGTCGCCTGGAACCCGGAACTGCAATGGCCGGTGGTGCGGGCCTACATGTTCCACCCGATGATCCTGAAGGGGCTCTGGACCACGGTGCTGCTGACCGTCGTGATCATGGTCATCGCCTGCGTCATCGGCACCCTCGTCGCCCTCATGCTGCTCTCGCCGAGCCGGCTGCTGTCGGTGCCGGCGGCCGGGTTCATCTGGTGGTTCCGCGGCACGCCGGCGCTGGTGCAGCTCATCCTGTGGTACAACCTCTCGCTGATCTTCCGGAACATCTCGCTCTCGATCCCCGGGATCGGCACCATCTTCTCGGTGCCCACCAACGACGTGATGACGCCGATGACCGCGGCCATCGTCGCGCTGTCGCTGCACGAGGCCGGCTACATGGCCGAGATCGTCCGCGGCGGGCTGAAATCGGTGAACCGCGGCCAGACCGAGGCCTCGCTCTGCCTGGGGATGAAGCCCTCGCTCCTGCTGCGGCGGATCGTGCTTCCGCAGGCGATGCGGGTCATCATCCCGCCGACCGGCAACGAGACCATCAACCTGCTGAAGACCACCTCGCTCGTCAGCATCATCGCGGTCGGGGACCTGCTCTACTCGGCGCAGGCGATCTATGCCCGCACCTTCGAGACCATCCCGCTGCTGATCGTCGTGACGCTCTGGTACCTGGTGGTCGTCACCGTCATGACCTGGGGCCAGGGGCATCTCGAGCGCCACTACTCGCGCGACGAGGCGGCCTTCGATCCCGGGACGCGGCGGTCCTGGCTCACCGGCCTGATCGGCTTCGGCGCGCGGAGGGCCTGACATGAGCGGCAAGCATTTCGAGCGCTTCGGCGTCAGCCCCCGGACGATGATCCACGCGGCGGGGGTGCGGAAGACCTTCGGCTCGCTCGAGGTCCTGAAGGGCGTCGACATCACCGTCCCCACCGGCAGCGTCGCCTGCATCATCGGGCCGTCGGGCTCGGGCAAGAGCACCTTCCTGCGCTGCATCAACCATCTCGAGGAGATCAACGGCGGCCTCCTGCTGGTCGACGGCGACTTCATCGGCTACCGGCTGAACGGGGACCGGCTCCACGAGCTCTCGCCGTCGCAGATCTGCCACCGGCGCGCCGAGATCGGGATGGTCTTCCAGCACTTCAACCTCTTCCCGCACATGACGGTGCTCGAGAACCTGATCGAGGCGCC
>CAZESN010000059.1:0-9220 GCA_964514775.1 uncultured Rhodovulum sp. | reverse complement strand
GGGCGGCGGCGGTCGAGCATGCGATGGCGCTCCTCGCCCGCGTCGGGCTGGCCGAGAAGGCGGGCGCCTATTCGCGGCACCTCTCGGGCGGCCAGCAGCAGCGCGTCGCCATCGCCCGGGCGCTGGCGATGCGGCCCAAGGTGCTGCTCTTCGACGAGCCAACCTCGGCGCTCGACCCCGAGCTCGTCGGCGAGGTCCTGTCGGTGATCCAGGACCTCGCGCGCGACGGGATGACGATGGTGGTCGTCACCCACGAGATCGGCTTTGCCCGCGAGGTGGCCGACCAGCTCATCTTCATGGACGGCGGCGTGGTGGTCGAGACCGGGGATCCCCGGGAGATGATCGCCAGCCCGCGGTCGCCGCGGACGCGGGAATTCCTTGCCAAGGTGCTCTGACCGCCCTCGCCCCGCGCATTCACGAGACACGGCCCGCGACGGCCGAAGACCTGGAGTTGACCATGCCTGACCCGCTCAGCGCCCGGATGCCCCATGCCCGGAGGGACGCGCATCCCGATTTCGACGTGCCGCTCGAACGGAGCCTCTACAGCACGCTGAAATGGGAGATGGAGGCGCAGCGCCTGGGGCGGGCGGACCTGCTGGGGATGGGCACTGCCGATCTCGACTTCCGCTCGCCGCCGGCGGTGATCGAGGCGCTGGAGCGCACCGCGAGGGCCGGACATTTCGGCTATCCGCACAAGAGCGACGGCTATTACGCGGCGATGACCGGATTCTACGCGCGGCATTTCGGCTGGGAGATCGAGCGGTCCTGGATCTCGCACAACGTCGGGATCTATCCCTCCATGCGGCCGCTGATCGACCAGCTCACCGCCGAGGGCGACGAGGTGATCTACCAGCCGCCGGTGCATTTCCAGTTCCCGGCGGTGGTCGCGGCCGCCGGCCGGGTGCCGGTGGCGAACCCGCTGGTGATCCGCAACGGCCGCTACGAGATGGATCTCGCGCAGCTCGAGGCGCGCATCTCCGGCCGGACCCGGCTCCTGCTCCTCTGCAACCCCCACAACCCGGTCGGCCGGGTCTGGACCCGCGACGAGCTGCGCGCGCTCAGCGAGATCTGCGCGCGGCACGGGGTGGTGGTGGTCTCGGACGAGGTCTATTGCGGCCTGCTCTTCCCGGCCGTGGCCTTCACCCCCTATGCCACCGTCTCGCCGGAGGCGGCGATGCATTCGGTAGCGCTCGTCTCCGCCAGCAAGATGTTCAACCTCACCGGGCTCAAGCACTCGCAGGTGGTCGCGGCGAACCCTGTCCTGCTCGGCGCCTATCAGGAGGGGCTGCGGCGCGACACGCTGAGCTACGGCGGCTCGGTCTTCGGGCAGGTCGGCGCCGAGGTGGCCTATCGCGACTGCGACGACTGGCTGGCGGCGCTGATGGTCTACATTGCCGGCAACTACCGGTTCGCCGAGGATTACGTGGCCGAGCACCTGCCGCTGGCGCGCTGCATCCGGCCCGAATCCACCTATTTCATGTGGCTCAACCTCGCCGGCTACAACCTCTCCCGGGCCGAGCTTCAGGAGCGGGTCGAGACCGGGCAGGGCCTGATCGTCAACTACGGCGAGGACATGGGCACGGGCGGCGAGGGCTATATCCGCATCAACCTTGGCACCCAGCGCGCGCTGGTCGAGGAAGGGCTCGGCCGGCTGTCGAGGGCGCTGTCGGCGCGGTGAGGGGGATCCCTCCGCCACGGGGCGGCCGAGCTTAATGTGATTGAACGCCGGGCGGCGGGGCGTTGCGCCGATCCCGTCGCCGGTGCACAATCTGTCGACAAATTGTGCAGACACCGCATCGGGGCAGGCAGATCCGTCCGTCACGGATAGGCTGATCAAAAATAATTTGACATATACTCAAATCTCCCTTCAGCTAGGAGCACTTCGGGAAAGGCCGGAGCTGGGAGGTTAACATGAAGCATCATTCCGCAGTCTGGCGGCCGGTGGCGGTTGCCCTGGCGCTGCTGTGCCCGGTCGTCGCGCAGGCGGACGAGCCCGCGGCCGCGTTCATCTACGTCGGCCCGGTCGGCGATGCCGGCTGGACCTATCGCCACGACGTCGCGCGCCAGTGCCTCGCCGAGCAGGGCGTCCGCACCGCCTTCGTCGAGGCCGTGCCCGAGACCCCCGACGTGATGAACGTCGAGAACGACTTCATCTCGCAGGGCTACGACATCATCTTCGCCACCGCCTTCGGCTACCAGCCCTTCACCCAGCAGGTGGCCCAGGCCAATCCCGACGTCGCCTTCTTCGGGATCACGCCGACGATCGCGCCGGCCGACAACATCCTGAACTTCTACGGCAAGCTCTGGGACGCGCGCTACCTGACCGGCATGGTCGCCGGCGCGATGACCGAGACGAACAAGATCGGCTTCGTCGCCGCCCAGCCGATTCCCACCGTCATCGCCGGGCTCAACGCCTTCACACTCGGCGCCCGGGCCGTGAATCCCGAGGCCGAGGTCGAGGTGGTCTGGACCCTCTCCTGGTACGATCCGCCCGCCGAGAAGCAGGCCGCGATCGCCCTCGTCGAGAACGGCGCCGACGTGATCGCCCAGCACCAGGACACGCCGTCGGCCGTGCAGGGCGCCGCCGAGAAGGGCGCCTGGGCGATCGGATCCGAGTCCGACATGTCGGCCTTCGCGCCCGAGCGGGTGCTGACCGGGACGATCTGGGACTGGTGCGCCTTCTACACCGAGGCGGTGGCGAGCGTGCGTGATGGCACCTTCGCGCCGGGCGAGTACTACGGCGGCATCGACAACGGCACCGTCGACATCACTCCGATCGCCGGCGTCGTCCCGGCGGAGGTGCAGGCGAATGTCGCGGCCGCGCGCGAGGCGCTGATCGCCGGCGAGCTCGACTACTGGGCCGGCCCGCTCCGCGACAATGCCGGAAACGAAGTGGTCGCCGACGGCGCCACGCTCGACATCGCCGCGATCAACGGCATGGGCTGGCTGGTCGAGGGCGTGGTCGGACGGCTGCCCTCGCGATGAGCCTCGGACAACTGGCGGATGCGCCCCCCGCTGCGGGGGCGCAGGACGCCGTGCCGCTGGTCAGCCTGCGCGGGGTGACCAAGCGGTTCGGCAGCCTCACGGCCAACGACCGCGTCAGCTTCGACGTGCCGAGGGGCGCGATCCTGGCGCTCGTCGGCGAGAACGGCGCGGGCAAGTCCACGATCATGAACGCGCTCTGCGGGCTCTACATGCCCGACGAGGGCGCGATCGACGTCGACGGCAGCCCGCTCCGATGCGGCTCGCCCGCGGCCTCGCTGGCCGCCGGGATCGGCATGGTCCACCAGCAGTTCCGGCTGGTGCCGACGCTGACCGGCTTCGAGAACGTCTCGCTCGCCCTCCATCGCGGCGCCTTCGCCCAGGCGCGCGCCGCCGATGCGGAGCTGCGCGACCTGATGCGCGACCTCGGCTTCGACATCGACCTCTCCGCCCTCGTCTGGCAGATGCCGCTCGCCCGCCGGCAGCAGCTCGAGATCCTGCGCACCATCGCCGCCGGCGCCAGGGTGCTGATCCTCGACGAACCGACCTCGGTCCTGTCGCCGGTCGAGACCCGCGGCCTCTTCGAGATCGTGCGCCGGATCGCCGATTCCGGCCGCTCGGTCGTGCTGATCAGCCACAAGCTCCCCGAGATCCTCGGCGTCGCCGACGAGATCGTCGCCATGCGCGGCGGCAGGGTGGTCCACCGCGGCCCCGCCCGCGAGATCGACGCGCCGGCCCTCGCCCGCCATATCGTCGGGGAGCGCCATGTCCACGAGACCACCCGCCCGCGCGCCACGCCCGCCGAGGTGGTGCTGCGCGTCGAGGGCCTGACGGTGAACGACCACCGCGGCTCGCCGGTGGTGCGCGACGCGGGCTTCAGCCTGCGCCGGGGCGAGCTCGCCGCGCTGGTCGGGGTGACCGGCAACGGCCAGAGTGAGCTGATGGAGGCGATCGGCGGCCTGCGCCCCGCGGCGCGGGGCACGATCGACGTGCCGCGCCGCGGCGGCCGCCGGGCATTCGGCTACATCCCGGCCCAGCATCTGGGGACCGGCCTCGCGCCGGGCCTGAACCTCGCCGAGAACGCGGCGCTCGGGCGGCAGTTCGACGCGCCCTTCGGCGGCTGGCTCTCGGGGGCCGCGCTCGCGCGCAACGCCCGCGCGGTCGCCGACCGCTTCGGCGTCGCGATCGACGAGAGCGCCCCGGTCCGCCGCCTCTCGGGCGGCAACCTGCAAAGGATCGTGCTGGGGCGCGAGCTCCTGGCCGACCCGGGCCTCATCCTCGCCGACTATCCCACGCGCGGCCTCGACGTCGCCTCATCGGGCCAGATCCGGGCGGCGCTCATCGCGGCGGTCGAGCGGGGCGCGGCCGTGCTGATGTCGAGCGAGGAGCTCCAGGAATCGCTCGCGATGGCGACCCGGATCCTGGTGATGAACGACGGCCGCATCACAGCCGACCTTGCCGCCGAGGACTGCGACCTCGAGCGGATCGGACGCCTGATCACCGGAGACGCAGACGCATGACCCTTCCCCGGTACCGCCTGGAGCAGCGGCTCGACACGCCCTCGTCCGCCGAGACCGCGCTGCGGGTCCTCGCCGGGCTGGCGCTGGCGCTGCTGCTCGGCACGGCGCTCCTCATTGTCTCCGGCCACGATCCGGTCGTGGCGTTCCGCGCGCTGGCCCGTGGCGCCTTCGGCAGCCGCAACGCGCTGGCCGGCACGCTGAACAAGGCCGTGCCGATCGGGCTCTGCGCCATCGGCATCGCCTTCGCCTACCGCGCCAGGCTCTGGAACATCGGCGCCGAGGGCCAGCTCTATTTCGGGGCCGCCGCCGCCGCCGGCGTCGGGCTCTACCTGCCGGCGGGCACGCCCGCCATTGTCGCCATTCCCGGCGTGCTGGTCGCCGGGATGCTCGCCGGCGCGGCCTGGGCCGCGATCGCGGGCCTGCTCAAGGCGCGCCTCGCGGTCAGCGAGATCCTGACCACGCTCATGCTCAACTATGTCGCGATCCTGTGGGTGGGCTATCTGGTGACCGGGCCATGGTCCGACCCGGTGATGTTCTCCTTCCCCTATTCGGCGCCGATCCTGCCGGCGGCACAGCTCGGCAAGGTCTGGGGCATCCACGGCGGTATCCTCCTTCTCCTGGCGGCGGCGCTGGCGCTCTGGCTCGTCGATCACGGGCTGCGCTTCGGCTACAACCTGCGCGTCACCGGCGACGCGCCGCGCGCGGCGCTCTATGCCGGCATCGACAACCGCAGCCTCACCGTGCTGGCGCTGGCCGGGGCGGGCGCGCTCGCGGGCCTTGCCGGCGCCATCGAGATCGCGGGATCGACCACGCGGCTCCAGACCGGCCTCTCCCCGGGCTACGGCTTCATGGCGATCATGGTCGCCTGGCTGGCACAGGGCAGGCCGCTCGCGATCGTCGCCTGCGCGCTCGTCTATTCGGGCCTCCTGAACGGCGGCTTCGCGCTCCAGGTCTCGGGCATCCCGCCGGCGACCGGCACCATCCTTCAGGCGGTGCTCCTGCTCTCGGTCCTCGCGGCGCTCGCACTCGGCGGCTACCGGATCCGGCGCCTGCCGGGCGGGGAGGTACGGGCATGAACCCCGAGCTTCTGATCGCCGCCGCGATGATCGCGGGCACGCCGATCCTGCTGGCGGCGCTGGGCGAGCTCCTCGCCGAGCGGGCCGGCGTCATCAACCTCGGTCTCGAGGGCACCATGCTGATCGGCGCGGTGGCGGGGTTCGCCGGTGCTGCCATGACCGGCAGCGCCTGGGCCGGGGTCGCCACCGCCTTCGGCGCGGCGCTGCTCTACGGCCTGCTCTTCGCGGTGCTCACGATCACCCTGCGCATGAACCAGATCGTCACCGGCCTTGCCTTCACCATCCTCGGCGGCGGGCTCTCGGCCTATCTGGGCAAGCCCTATGTCGGCAAGCCGGCGAGCGCGGCCATGACCCGTCCGGACTTCGGCCCGCTCGCGGAGCTGCCGTTCTTCGGCCCGGCGTTCTTTAGGCACGACGCGCTCGTCTATGTCTCGATCCTGCTCGCGCTCGGCATCACCCTCTATCTGACCCGCAGCCGCTGGGGGCTGATCCTGCGCGCGGTGGGCGAGAGCCCGGACGTGGTCGACATGCTCGGGATCAGCGTCACGGCGCTGCGCTATGCCTATGTCGCGGTTGGCGCCGGGCTCGCGGGGATCGGCGGCGCCTATCTCTCGCTCGTCTACACGCCGTCCTGGATCGAGGACATGACCGGCGGGCGCGGCTGGATCGCGCTGGCGCTGGTGATCTTCGCCGGCTGGCGGCCGATGTGGGTGCTGGGCGGCGCCTGGCTCTTCGGCCTCGTCGACGCGCTGCGGTTCCGCATGCAGATCGGCGGCGAGCCGTTGCTGAACCCGTGGTTCATGAACATGCTGCCCTATCTCGCGACCATCATCGTGCTGGTCCTGATCAGCAACAATTCCACCAGGATGCGGCTCGGCGCGCCGGCGGCGCTCGGCGAAGCCTATGACCGCGAGAAACGTTAAGGGAAGGAAACCGACGTGAAGGCCAGTGTCTACGGAGCCGAGCGGGAGCTCACGCCCGAGTTCGACGAATTCGTCGATCCGCGCCATGCCGCGGTGGTCTCGATCGACATGCACCGCGGGCATCTCGAGGACAGCCCCGACTGCCCGTGTCCCGCGCCGCGCGCCCGCGAGATTGTCGAGCCGGTGAACGCCTTCCATGCAGCCGCCCGCCGCCAGGGCATCCCGGTGATCCATGTCCGCAGCGTGCTGCGCAAGGGCGGCGTCGACGACCTCAAGGGCGTGAAGTCCGCCTGGCGGATGACCTTCCCGCTCCATGTCGGGCCGATCCCGAACTCCGACGAGCACGCGATCGAGGGCACCCGCTGGACCGAGTTCGTCACCGAGGTGACGGACGACGACCTCGTCGTCTCCGGCAAGAAGCGGCTCTCGCCCTTCTTCGCCACCGACCTCGAGTTCCTGCTGCGCCAGCTCGGGGTCCGCTCCATCGTCTTCACCGGCGGGATGGCGGACTGCTGCGTGCTGAACGGCGCCTTCGAGGCGAGCAACATGGGTTTCCGCGTCGTGGTGGCGAGCGACCTCGTCCGCGGCACCGACGCGGTGATGGAGGCGGCGGCACTCAGCATGGTGTCGCTGCACCTCGGGCTGGTTATGGAAGGCGCCGAGATCCGCGCCGCCTGGGAGCGGATCGCCGCCGCCGCATGACCCCGCCGCCGCCGTCCGTCAGCGGGCGGCGGCGCGGAGCTGGGATTCGAGATAGTCCTCGACCAGCGCGATCGCCGAGGCGGGCACCGCCGGCCGGTCGTGCAGCGCCTCGCGCAGATAGACCCCGTCGATCAGCGCGCCGAGACCGCGCGCGATCCGCCCGGCATCCCCGGCCGGCACCAGCCCGCGCAGGGCATGGACGAGGTTCGAGTGCAGCCGCCGGTGATAGACCCGCAGCAGCCGTGTCGCATCCGGCGAGGACAGCGTCTTCGCGTAGAAGGTGAGCCAGGCGCTGATCGTCGCCTGGTGGAACTGCTCGTGCCCGAAGCTGCCGCGGATGATCGCGTCGAGCCGCGCCCGCGGCCCGTCGGCCCGCCGCAGCCCCGCGACCACATCCGCGCCGAACTCCGCCAGCAGATGCCGCATCGTGGCGAGGATCAGATCCTCCTTGCCCCCGAAATAGTGATGCGCCAGCGCCGGGGACACCCCGGCCCGGGCCGCGATCTGCGCCATGGTGACGTCGAGCGAGCCGCGGTCGGATATCTCGCAGAGCGCCGCGCCGATCAGCGCGCGCCGGCGCGATGCCGCCGTCCGGATCTTCGGGGTCATGCCGGCCCCCCGCTGCTTGATTGACCCGTCAGTCAATAGAGCTCCCCCTTGCCTCGGTCAACGCATTCGCGCGACGTAGCCCCCGGCTGGACCGGCGCAGACCGGTCCGAACAGACAGCGGAGAACCGACATGCGACATCTGATCCCGGCCGCGGCACTCGCAGCCCTTCTCGCACATCCCGCCACCGCCGCGGAACCCGAGAGCTGCCGGGTCGTGCGCTTCTCGGACGTGGGCTGGACCGACATCACCGCCGTCACCGCCGGCGCCTCCGCCATCCTGCGCGGCCTCGGCTACGAGCCGAACGTGCTGCTGCTGGCGCTGCCTGTCACCTTCTCGAGCCTCGCCGAGGGCGACATCGACGTCTTCCTCGGCAACTGGATGCCGACGATGGAGGCCGACATCGCCCCTTACCGCGAGGCCGGCACCATCGACACGGTGCGCGTGAACCTCGAGGGCGCGAAATATACGCTCGCCGTCTCGCAGGTCCTCGCCGACGCGGGCCTCACCGACTTCTCGCATATCGCCGGCTTCCGCGACCAGCTCGACGGCCGGATCTACGGGATCGAGCCCGGCAACGACGGCAACCGCCTCCTCCAGGAGATGATCGACAACGACACCTTCGGCCTCGGCGGCTTCCACCTCGTCGAGAGCTCGGAACAGGGCATGCTCGCCCAGGCCGCGCGCGCCCAGCGCCAGGGCGAGGGGATCGTCTTCCTCGGCTGGGAGCCGCATCCGATGAACGCCAATATCGACATGACCTACCTGACCGGCGGCGACGAGATCTTCGGCCCCGACTTCGGCGGCGCCACCGTCTATACCAACACCCGCGCCGGCTATGTCGAGGAATGCCCGAACGTCGGCCGTTTCCTCCAGAACCTGGTCTTCACCCTCGAGATGGAGAACGAGATCATGGCCGCCATCCTCGACGACGCGGCCGATCCGGACACGGCGGCCGTGGACTGGCTCAAGGCCAACCCCGAGGTGCTCGACGCCTGGCTCGACGGCGTCACCACCCGCGACGGCGGCGACGCGCGCGCGGCGGTGCGCGGTGCGCTCGGCGTCTGACCGCGCCTGAGCCCTGAATGGACTGGCTGACCGCCAACAAGATCCCCGTCGGGCGCTGGGCGCGCGACGGGGTCACCTGGCTGACCGACCACGGCACGGCGGTCTTCGACGGGCTGGCGAACGCGGTCAGCAGCCTGATCGGCGGGATCCTCTGGGTGCTCCAGACCCCGCATCCGCTCGTCGTCGTCGCGGTCTTCGCGGCCCTCGCCTGGGGGATCCAGCGCCGCTGGACCACGGTCGCGGTGGTGGTGGCGGGGTTTCTCTTCATCATCAACCAGGGCTACTGGCTGGCGACGACCCAGACCCTGACGCTGGTGCTCTGCGCGGTCATCGTCTGCATGG
>CAZESN010000058.1:0-13442 GCA_964514775.1 uncultured Rhodovulum sp. | reverse complement strand
CCATGCCGCGGCCGCCGCCGCCGGCA
Organism: uncultured Rhodovulum sp.; assembly: GCA_964514775.1. Taxonomy (GTDB): domain Bacteria; phylum Pseudomonadota; class Alphaproteobacteria; order Rhodobacterales; family Rhodobacteraceae; genus Amaricoccus. The sequence goes on along the minus strand of CAZESN010000058.1, from coordinate 13,416 downwards.
GCCGCGGCATGAAGGTGGTGATGGAGGAACGCCTCCTCGCCCAGTCGCTCGCCGCGGCCAGCGCCGAAGCCCTCGCCGCCTTCGGCGACGGCTCCGTCTATATCGAGAAGTTCCTGCAGAACCCGCGCCATATCGAGATCCAGATCATCGGCGACGGCGTCAGCACCGGCATCCATCTCGGCGAGCGCGACTGTTCATTGCAGCGCCGCCACCAGAAGGTCTGGGAGGAAGCCCCCTCGCCGGCCATCAACCAGGCCGACCGCGAGCGCATCGGCGGCATCGCCGCCAAGGCGATCGGCGATCTCGGCTATGCCGGCGTCGGCACGATCGAGTTCCTCTACGAGGACGGCGAGTTCTACTTCATCGAGATGAACACCCGCCTCCAGGTCGAGCACCCGGTCACCGAGGCGATCTATGACGTCGATCTCGTCCAGGAGCAGATCCGCGTCGCCGCCGGCCTGCCGATGTCCTTCACCCAGGCCGACCTGAGCCCCAAGGGCCATGCGATCGAGTGCCGGATCAACGCCGAGCGCCTGCCGAACTTCACGCCCAGCCCCGGCCGGATCGAGACCTATCACACCCCGGGCGGCCTCGGCGTGCGCATGGACAGCGCGATCTACGACGGCTACGTGATCCAGCCCTATTACGACAGCCTGATCGGCAAGCTCATCGTGCATGCCGGCAACCGCGAGCTGGCGCTCGCCCGCCTGCGCCGTGCGCTGTCGGAACTGGTGGTGGACGGGGTGGACACGACCACGCCGCTCTTCGACGCGCTCCTCGACGAGCCCGACATCCAGGCCGGCGCCTACGACATCCACTGGCTCGAGCGGTGGCTGGAACGGGGGGCCTGATCGCTCCCCGCGCCTGCCGCGCCGCGCCGGCTGCCGGGATGGCCGGCAGGGGTTTAAATAGGGTTAACGCGAAAGAGATTCGCGTTTGGTTTCATATGGTTGTCAATTTGTCCGGGTTCGGACACGTCTGCGTCCGCCGGCCCCTCACCCATGCAGGATGACGCCACCACCATCACGGCCCCCCTTCTTCTCCAGGCCTATGCCTCGGGGGTGTTCCCCATGGCCGAGAGCGCGGGCAGCGACACGATCTTCTGGGTCGATCCGCGCCGGCGGGGCATCATTCCGCTCGACGGCCTCCACGTGCCCCGGCGGCTCGCCCGCAGCTTTCGCGCCGAGCCCTTCGATATCCGCATCAACGGTGATTTCGCCGGCGTCCTCTCCGGCTGCGCCGACCGGTCCGAGACCTGGATCAACCCCGCCATCGCCGGCCTCTATCTCGAGCTCCACCGGCTCGGCTATGCCCATTCCGTCGAGATCTGGATCGAGGGCGAACTCGCGGGCGGGCTCTACGGCGTGGTCCTCGGCGCCGCCTTCTTCGGCGAGAGCATGTTCAGCCGCCGCCGCGACGCCTCCAAACACGCGCTGATCGCCCTGGTCGCCCGCCTGCGCGCCGGCGGCTTCCGCCTGCTCGACACGCAATTCGTCACCGACCACCTGATCGGCCTCGGCGCGATCGAGATCGACCGCGCCCTCTACCGCCGGCGTCTGGAGGCGGCGCTGGCGCAGCCGGCCGATTTCTTCGCTCTACCCAAGGACATGCCGCGTCAGCGGTTGCTGCAGCTCAGCACCCAGACGTCGTAGCGCGGATGATCGAGCGCCGAGAGCGCGGGCGAGGAGGCGAACATCCAGCCGGCAAAGCGCAGCCGGTCCTCGCGGATATCGCGGATCCTGAGATGCGCATGCACGTCGCCCGCATCGCCGTCCGGCGCCCGGCAGCCGTCGGCCGTGATCTCGAGATGCCCGAACCGCGTGGTTTCGCCGAGCGCCACGTCCACATCCTGCGCCCGGCCGTTCAGCGTATCGAGGCCGCGCAGATGCACGATGCCGGCCCCGCTCCGGGGCGTGGCAGGCTGGCTCGCCGCCGGCGCCTCGTCCGTCGGGCGTTCGCGCGGCATCGGCTGCGCCGCCGCCTCGGCATGGGCCGAGGCCAGCAGCAGGGCGATCGTCGCGAGCACCCGCATCACTGGCCGGTCCCGAACCGCATCAGCAGGTTCAGGAGATCCACCGAGCTCTGCGTGTTTAGCACCTCGCCCCCGTCGCCGAGCATGAAGTCCGACGCGCCCGGCGTCAGCTCGAGGAAGGAGCCGCCAAGCAGGCCCTCGGATGCGATCTTCACGTCCGAATCCTCGGGGATCTCCAGATCGCTGCGCACGGTGAACCGCAGCCTGGCCTCATAGGTGGCGGGATCGAGGACCATGTCGCTGACCGAGCCCACCTTGATCCCCGCCAGCCGCACGTCGGTGCCCACCGAGATGCCCTCGACGCTGCGGAACGCGGCGGTCAGCGCGTAGCTGTCGCGTGAGGACTGCATGCCTGCCGACTGGGCGGCATAGACGACGAACCCGCCGGCGACGGCCACGACCAGCGCCCCGATCATCGTCTCGGCGACGGTGTTGGTCATCGGTGACTTCCTATTGCGGCGTCCATGCCTCGTAGTCGCGCACGGGCAGGGGGGCGGGCGCGGCCGCGAGGATGCTGCCCGGCGGCCGGTAGGCGAGATCGGTGCCGGTCAGGTTCGGGACATGCGGCTTTTCCCAGACCTTGCGCGCCACGGGGGCGGTGGTCGGAGGCTCCTGCCAGGTGTGGTGGAGCCATCCGTGCCATTCGGGCGACACGCGGCTGGCCTCGGCCTCGCCGTTATAAATCACCCAGCGCCGCGATCCGTCGGCGGTCTGGTAATAGACGTTGCCGTCGGCATCCTCGCCGACGCGCCGGCCACGGCGCGCGGTCAGCAGGCGTGTGCCGACCGTCTGGCCGTTCCACCAGGTGAAGAGCTGGGCAAGTAGGCTCACGGGTCGCCCTCATCATGACGGTGTCCGGCCCCTTATGGCGCAACCAGGGCGAAGCGTCCAGCGCGGTCGTGGAGGGCAGGCGCCCGGGCATCCCGCCTGATCATAAATGCGTGAGCACGATGGAGAGCCGTTTGAGGGCCGTGCGGTCGGCCGCGCTGATTTCGCCGAGCCCCGCGGTTGCGCGGTGGAGGTCGGACAGCCGCCCTTCCATCTCGTCCAGCTCTGCATCGCTGTATTCCCGGTCGGCGCGGGCAAGGCCCGCGACGCTCCGCGAGCCTCCCTCGACGATCGCGATGGCCGCACCGTTCATCAGACCGAAATCCTTGGCCTGCTCCATAACCCGGCCAAAATCCATGGCTTCCAGTTCAGACCAGCGGGCGTATCCGGCGTTCTGCATGCCCCAGCGCACGACCGGATCGTGCATGATCAGCCCCGTCCCTGTGTAGTGATCCAGCCACCTCTTGGCATAGGTCTGGAACATGTAGGTCGGCGTGGTGAAGCGGATGTGCAGGGCGATGGCGAAGCCAGCCGGGCTCATCCGGTCCAGGTCATGGAGCATGGCGGCGATGCTCGCCCGTCGGGTCATTCGTGCCCCCTGTTCGCGACAAGGTTGCGCGATCACCCCAATCGCCATAGTCTTGCCGGTGACAACAGTAAATGCTCGGTCGCGTACGCGGAAGCCTGTTTGCGTGCGGTCAGAATATAGTATGCAAATGAACGACCTTATGGATCAGAACGGGTTTGAGAGCGTCGCGCCGGCAGGCTTCTATGTCGCGATTCGTATCGGATTCGCTTTCCCCATGGTCGAGCTCAACCACCTCCCAGCGGACTGGGTGAGGGAGTACACGGTCAGCGGTCTCATCGTTCACGATCCGGGCATGGCCTGGGCCCACAAGAATTGCGGTGTGGCCAGATGGAGCGAGCTCGGCGAGAGCGACAGCCAGGGCGTGATCGACCTTGCCAGGGACCACGGGCTCAATTTCGGTGCAGTAGCGAGCTGCGTGGACAAGGACGATACCGGGCAGCGCAGTTTCGGTTTCTTCTTCAGATCGGATCGCGAGTACAAAAATTCGGAACTGGAGTGGATAAGCGAGGCACTTATTGCATCGCATCACGCCCATGCGCGGCCCAAGAATCTAACAGCCGCAGAACTGGAAACATTGAGCCTTGTAAAGAATGGCTTGCTCATGAAGGAAATGGCGGCCATTCTCCGCATATCCGAAAGTGCTATTAAGCAGCGTTTGAAAAGTGCCAGATTGAAATTGAACGCCAAGACAGGGTCCCAGGCCGCGGCCAGGGCGACGATGCTTGGCATGATCTGATCGGAAACGGACGATCTGCACGGCTGTCGGCGACGACAGCCGCACGACGGCTATTAACAAGATGTCGCCATCAGGCTTAGCTTCACTCTCCATCCTCGGGAGTGAATCATGCAATCTATCACCTTCGATTTTCTAGGCCAGCACCGCCATGGCATGGCCTTCCACGAATATCTGAGACTTCGAAAGACCTTCTTCGTCGATGGTCTCGGATGGGATATTCCCCATAACGACGATGTCGAAATGGACCAGTACGACAACCCCTGCGCGCATTACTCGCTGGTTCTGCGCCGCGGCCGCGTGGTCGGAGGTGCGCGCTCGATGCCGACGACCTCTTGCTGGGGCCAGCATACCTACATGCTGCGCGACGTGCTTCTGGGCCACATCGACCAGATCCCGCAGGACGTCATGCCGGCCGATATCGCCAGCGACGACGTATGGGAGAGCAGCCGGCTGGTGATCTCCGATCGTCTTACCGACCGGGCCGAGCGAGCCGAGTGCCTGCGAATGATCTTCGAGGGGCTGGTCGACATCGCCGTCCGACATGGTGCGAGCGAGATCATGGGCCTGACACGGCCTCCGCTCGTCCGCGCGTTGCGGCAGCTGGGCTTCGCCGCCGACCGCATGGGAGATCCCTATCACAACGACGGGGACGGCCGGAACTATGCGGTGTTGCGCATGCCGGCCATGCACTCGTCGCACCTGCTAGCGGCGGAGTAGAGCGCAGGGTTTCGCCCCCCGGGCGGCGCCTGACACACGTCCGCACATGGCTCCGTCGCAGGCTGCGCCGGGGCCCGGACGTGCGCCGGTACTGTACAAATGGACAGCTTCCTTTTGCCCCGGATTCTCCGGTTAGTTCACTCATGAACGCTAGGGTTGATCGAGTGGGGTGGAAGAGTAGCATGGCGATGACTGCAGGCGATGTGGATGCCCATGTCGGGCGCAGGATAAGGTTGCGCCGGGAAACAATCGGCATGAGCCAGACGCGGCTCGGGCAGTGTCTCGGGATCACCTTCAGCCAGGTCCAGAAATACGAGAAGGGATCGAACCGCATCGGGGCCGGCCGGCTCTATCTCATGGCCGAACATCTCGGCGTCCCCGTCCACTATTTCTTCGAGGGGCTCGAGGCCGGCACCGCGGAGGTCAACGGTTTTGACCGGAACAACTGTGCGGGCGAGGTCGCGCTGCTCGACGATGCCTTCCAGTCGATCCGCGATCCGGGAACGCGCCAGTCGCTGCTGGCGCTCGTGCGCTCGATTGCCCTTCCGGAACTCCCGATCGAGCTGCCGGTGCGGCGCGCGGCGGGCTGACCCGCTCGCTCCGTTTCAGCCGACGAGCGGCGGGCCGCAGCTGAGTTGCGTGTCCGATACATTCGTCATCAGCTGGAAGAGATCGGTGTCCGCGCCATCCGCCGTCTGCTGGATGATCAGCGCGTTGCGCCCGTAGCGCAGGTGCCGGAAGCACACCAGATCCGCGCGCTCCCAATGGAAGCAGTAGCGTGGCGGCGTGTGCTCCCAGACCCCGTCCATGCAGGTCCCGTCGTTGAACTGCAGCGTCACCCGGTTGCCGCCGGGGTGGTAGTATTCGCGGGCGAAGAGGCTGCCGTCCGGCATCCGGTAGGTCAGCGTCCGGCCCGAGGCGAGCGCCTGCCACTGATCGGGCGGGATATCGGTGCCGTCCGGCACGGCCTCGAGCGGCGAGCCGGCCAGCGCCGTCTGGGCGGCGAGGAGGAGGCCGGGCAGTATCGTCCGGAGGGCGGGGCGAAGGGGGCGCATGGGCGGATCCTAGAGCCTCGCCCCTCGCCTCGCCAGTCCCTGCATTAACCGATTGTTTCCCTTCTGCCGCGCCTATGGCGCCATGCTGGCACGACGGATTTCATGGCCGGGGCTCTTGCTGGCGGCCTGCCTCGGGGCGGATGCGGCGGCCGAGCCCATCCGCGGGACCGCCCATGTGCTCGACGGGGATACGCTCGAGGTCGGAAGCCTGCGGATCCGGCTCTTCGGGGTCGACGCGCCGGAGCTCGATCAGGTCTGCTGGACGGCCGACGGGCGGGAATGGCCCTGCGGCCTCGCCGCGCAGGCCCGGCTCGCCGCACTGGTCGACGGTATCGAGACCGGCTGCCGGCCGCGCGAGCGCGATTCCTACGGCCGCCTGATCGCACGGTGCAGCGCCGGCGGTCACGATCTCGGCGAGACGCTGGTCCGCGAGGGGCTCGCCTGGGCCTATCTGCGCTTCAGCTACCAATATGCGGATACCGAGGCGCTGGCCCGCGATGAGGGTGCCGGCATCTGGCAGGGCGAGGCCCAGGCCGCCTGGCACTACCGGGCCGGTGCGTGGCGGCCCGCGGCCGGCCAGCGCGCCGAGGAGCCGGCCGAGGCACCGGCCGAGGTGCCTGCCGAAGCGGGGGAGGTCGTCGCCTTCGACAGCGGAGACTGCGGGATCAAGGGCAATATCAGCGCGCGGGGCGACCGCGTCTATCACATGCCCGGGACCCGCTGGTATGCGCGGACCGTGATCGAGACCGGAACCGGCGAGCGCTGGTTCTGCAGCGCCGAGGAGGCCGAGGCCGCCGGCTGGCGCCCCGCCCCGGGCAGCGGCTAGCGCCCGCCGGCCGCGATCAGGAACAATCCCCCATCCGCAGCAGGCCGTAGCCGAAGATCGGGTCGCGCCCCGGCGCGCCGAGGTCCTGCGCCGAGCGGGCGAGGGCCTCTCTCGCATCGTTGACGTTGTGCACCCGGCCGAGCGCCACGTCGCGGGCCACGGCGGCGACGGCGAAGGGCACGGCGAACGAGGTTCCCGTCCAGAAGGCCTCGCCGCCCCGCGCGTCGGCGCCCCAGACGTCGACGCCCGGCGCCGAGATGGTGATGTAGTCGCCGCGGTTGTTGCGCATGTAGGGGCGTCCGCGGGCATCGACCGCCGCGACCGCGATCACCGGCGCATAGCCGGCCGGATAGGCCGCCGGCGCGCCGGGGCCGGAGTTGCCGGCCGCCGCCAGGAGGATCTGGCCGCGTTCCGCCGCCGCCGTGACCCCCTGTTCGAGCAGGGCGTTGTGCGGACCCATCAGCGACAGGTTCACCACCTTCACCCCGCGCGCGTCCATCCAGTCGAGCGCGGCGAGGATCCCGGTGACGTCGCTGCGCAGCGCGTCGCCCTCGAAGGCGAAGACATTCGCCGCGTAGAGATCGGCTCCCGACGCGAGCGGCACCACCCCCGGAAGGTCGCCCACCAGCATGCTGGCGATGGCGGTGCCGTGGACCACGCTGGTCTTGCCGCCGTTGGTGAAGGAGCGTCGCTGGATCGAGATCCCGGCCAGAGCGGGATGGCGGGCGATATCGGTGTCGATGAGCCCGATGCGCGACTCGATCGGGCAGCTCGACCCGCCGAAATGCCCGACGAGCTCGGCGGCATAGGCCACCGGGACCGGCTGCCCGGTCGCGGCCTGGGCCGGGCGGTAGAGGTGGGTGAAATCCATCGCGATGCCCGGGACCCGCTGGCGGGCCAGGGCAAGGGCGGTCTCGGTCGGCATTTCCGCCGGCGTGCGCAGCCGGGCCACCGTCTGGTTGCCGAGCGTGCGGCTCCGGCGCTCGGTGATGACCGTGAACCCGAGGCGCCGCAGCTCCTGGCGCGCGCTCCGGTCCAGTCCGAGCACCGTGATCTCGAAGGGCCGGTAGGCCGGCGCGTCGTCGCCCACGGCGAGCGGGATGCGCGGCGCATCTGCAGCCGACGCGGGCTGCGGCGCGGACCACCCGAGCGGGGCGGTCGCCGTGGCTATCGCCGCGAACGGGCCGGTCGCGGCGTCGCGCCGTGCGGCCCGGATCTGCGCGAGGACCGTGGCGGGGCCGAAATTGTTCTCGTTCTGCCCCATGTCCGTGCGCTCGCGGCCCCAGCGCTCGACCGCTTCGGCCCAGGGCCGGTCCGCCGCGCCACTGTCGTCGCCGTTGCCGTTGTCGGAGCCGCCGTCGTTACCGCCGCCGTTGTTGCCGCCGTTGTTGCCGCCGCCGCCGTTCTGGCCGCCGTCGCCGTCACCATCCTGGCCGCCGTTGCCGCCGTTCCCGTCGCCATCCCCGCCGCCGTCGCCGTCACCGTCCTGACCGCCGCCGCCGCCGTCACCATCGCTGCCACCGTCCTGACCGCCGCCGTCGCCGTCACCATCGCTGCCACCGTCCTGACCGCCGCCGTCGCCGTCCTGACCGCCGTTGCCGCCGTTCCCGTCGCCATCGCCGTCCTGGCCGCCGTTGTCTCCGTCGCCGTCGTTACCGCCGTTGTCGCTGCCGCCGTTATCCCCGCCGTCTCCGTCTCCGCCGTTGTTGCCCCCGTGGCCTCCGCCATTATCGTCGTCGTCGTCGTCGTCGTCGTCGTCGTCGTCGTCGTCGTCGTCATCGTCGTTGCCGCCGCCGCCCCAGCCCCCGTGATTCCAGTCGCCGGGGCCCCATCCGCCGTGGTCCCACCCCTCGTCGCGGTCGCCCGTGGACATGGATTGTGCATGCGCGGCGGGGACGAGGACCATTGTGTCGAAGGCGGTCTGCAATCCTGCGAAACCGCCGAAGAGGGCCGTCGTGGCCAGTGCGAAACCCAGTTTTGCACGCATTCTGCGCAGCTCCCATCCGGTAGGCCGGCCATGTGAAACCATCGCGGACGAAGGACATTGCCGATGAACGGGGCGATTCGTATCATGGTGGGATCGCGAGTGCGAGCATCGCCCCGCCCACAAGGTTTCGGGACATGGACACAGGATTTCAGCGCGAGCTGGTAGAGCTCGTCCCGCGCCTGCGACGGTTTGCCTACGCGCTGACCGGGTCGAAGGACGCGGGCGACGATCTGGTGCAGGCGGCCTGCGAGCGCGCGCTGCGAAATTCTACCCAGTTCCAGCCCGGGACCCGGCTCGACAGCTGGATGTTCCGGATCATGCAGAACCTCTGGCTCGACGATCGCCGCCGGCACCGGGTCCGGGGCACGCAGGTCGATCCCGAGGCGGCGGCGCTGTCCGACGACGGGGTCGGCGCGCGACGGCTCGACGACCATGTCGCGCTCGCCCAGGTGCGCGCGGCGGTGGACACACTGCCCGAGGACCAGCGGACGGTGCTGGTGCTGGTGGCGATCGAGGGCCTGAACTACCGCGAGGCGGCGGAGGTGCTGAGCCTGCCGATGGGGACGGTGATGAGCCGGCTCGCACGGGCACGGGCAAAGCTCCTCCAGTTGATCGAAGGCCCGGCAGGGGAGGACAGGGCATGGGCACGATGATGGACGCGGCCCGGCTGGCCGCCTATGTCGACGGCGCGCTCGAACCCGAGGATGCCGCGCAGGTGGTGATGCACCTCGCCGACAGCCCGGACGACCGCCGGCATGTCGAGCGGCTCGGCGACCTCAACGCCCTGCTCGCGGCGGCCTATTCCGGCCCGATGTCCGAGGCGGTGCCCCGGCGCATCCGCGAAATCATCGACCCGCCGAAGGTGATTCCCTTCCCGCTGGCGCGCCGGCGCTGGCCCCTCGCCGGCGCGGCGCTGGCCGCGGCCGCCTCCGTGGTGCTGGTGGTCTGGATTGCCGGCGGCGACCCTGATCCGCTTGCCGGAGCGCCGGGGGTCGGCCAGGTTCCGGCCGGCTCCGAGCTCCACGCGGCGCTCGAGGCGAACCCGAGCGGCATGGTGGTGAACTTCCCCGACGGCGACGAGATCACGCTCATCGCGACCTTCCGCGACGGCGGCGACCGGCCCTGCCGCGAGTTCGAGCTGATCCACGGCGGCGCGGCGGAATTCTCGCGCGGGATCGCCTGCCGCGCGGATGCGGGGACATGGTCGATCGCCGTCGTCGTCTCCGAGCCTCTGGGCGGCGAGCCCGACACCGGCGGCGCCTACATGCCGGCGTCCGGCGCGACCGGCGGCGCGCTCAGCGGCGCCCTCGACGCGCTCGGTGCCGGCCCCAGCCTCGCGCCGGCCGCCGAGGCCGCCCTGATCGCGTCCGGATGGCGAGTCAACTGACCGGGATTGGCGGGTGAAAGGCTGAATCCCCGTTGACGATTCCGGCCTTTCAAGGCAGACAACATCAGCTACAACTGTAGATTGTTTATCGCTGCGGCTAAGTCGCTTTTTCACACAGACAACTCAAACCTACCCCGATCAACGGCGGGATGACCTCTTCGCTGGAGCAACGATGCGACCCGGATGCGAATGAGTGAAGGCGGCAGCGCGGGGGAGGGTACCCGCTCGGGGGTGGTCAGCGGGCTGATGTACGGCGCCGCCGTCGTCGCCGTTGTCGCGGTCGGCGCCTTCGCGGAACGCCAGAGCCGGGAGCTCGCGGTTCAGGTCCACCGGGCCGAGACGGGGGCTATGCTCGAAAGCCGGCGCGTCGGGCTCGAGATGGCCTTCGCCCAGCACCGCGACATGCTGTCCTGGTTCGCGGGCCTCCTCGCGACCACGCCGGTGATGACCGACGCGGGCCTGCCGGACGTGCTGGCAAGCCTCGCGGCCCTGAAGCCGCCGTCGGGCTCCGTGGCCGATATCGCGGTCGCCCGCGAGGGCGGCGAGCTTGCGCTCTACGGACATCCCGAACTGGCCGAGCCGCTGCGCCGGACCCTGGCCGGGGCGCAGCCGGGCGTGCCGGGCGTCGGCGCGCTTATCGGCAGCCCGGCGCCGATGATCGCGCTCTGGCAGCCCGTGCCCTCGGCTTCGGACGCGGTGCCGGGCGGCGGGACCGGGGGCTGCGCCATCGCCATCCTCAACACCGAAACCCTGTTCCGGGAGGCCGGCTTCTCCGACCCGGAACTGGCGATCGACTTCGCGCTCGTCGCGGCACCGAACGGGCAGGACGACCCGCGCCGGGCGCTCCACCTCGGCCACGGATCGGTGCTCCTGCGCGATCCGGTCGAGACCCGGACCACCCTCGGCCTGACCGGCGGCGGCTGGACGCTCGCCGCCGCGCCGCGCGGCGGATGGGAGGCGCTGCCGAGACCGGGCGCCTGGCCGGTCTGGCTCGTGACGCTGCTCTCCGTCGGCTTCGTCGGGCTGGCGATGCTGCGCACCCGCCGGCTGGTCCATGAGCGCCAGCAGTACATCACCGAGCTCCACGACCGCGAAAGCGAGCTTCGCCGCGTCTCCCAGCGGCTCGATCTCGCGCTCGACGCGTCCAAGGTCGGGGTCTGGGATTTCGATACGGACACGAGCGAGCTGATCTGGGACGCGCGGATGGACGAGCTCTATGCCGTCCCCGCCGACCGGGTCGGCCGCAGCTATGCCGACTGGCAGGCGCGGCTCCACCCCGAGGACCAGGATCGCGCCCAGGCCGATTTCGCCGAGGCGATCCGGACATCGTCGATCTATCGCTCGGACTACCGCCTCGTGCTCCCCGACGGAACCGAGCGCCACATCCGCGCCATCGGCCAGCCGGCCCGCGACCAGGACGGGCGGCCGAAGCTCGTGGGGGTCAACTGGGATGTGACGGCGGAAGAGGAGCGCCGCGCCGAGCTCGAGGCGCGCCGGCACGAGGCCGAGACCGCGACGCTCGCCAAGTCGCAGTTCCTCGCCACGGTCAGCCACGAGCTGCGCACGCCGATGAACGGCGTGATCGGCATGCTCGACCTGCTCCTGCGCAGCCAGCTCGACGACGGCCAGCGCGAGCGCGCCCAGATCGCCCGCGATTCCGCCGAGCATCTGCTGCGGCTCCTGAACGACGTGCTCGACCTCTCGAAGCTCGAGGCCGAGCGGATCGTTCTCGACGCGCTCCCGATCGACCCCGCCCAGATCGGCCGGGACATCGTCGCGCTGATGTCGGCGCCGGCCGAGGAGCGCGGGATCGATCTCTGCATCCACATCGACGGGGTGCTGCCCGAAAGGGTGCTGGGCGATGCCACGCGCCTGCGGCAGGTGATGATGAATCTCGTGGGCAACGCGATCAAGTTCACGGACACCGGCTGCGTCGAGATCCGGATCCGGCATCTCCCGCGCGACGGCGGCGTGCTCGAGGTCGTGGTGCGCGACACCGGCATCGGCATCCCCGAGGAGGCGCGGCTGAGCCTCTTCCAGCGCTTCGCCCAGGTCGACGGCAGCGACGTGCGCAAGCGCGGCGGCACCGGGCTCGGGCTGGCGATCTGCAAGCAGCTCATCGAGCGCATGGGCGGCGATATCGGGGTCGAGAGCGTCGAGGGTCTGGGCAGCACCTTCAGCTTCCGCATTCCGGCACCGCCCTGTGCCGCGGTCGACGGCGAGCCCGCCGTGGACGGCGACGACCTGCCGCACTGTGCCTCCGCCCGCATCCTGGTGGCCGAGGACAACACCACCAACCAGAAGGTGCTGCTCGCCTATCTCGAGATCGCGGGCCACGACGTCCATCTGGTCTCGAACGGCGCCGAGGCCGTCGAGGCCGCCGCCGCGCAGCCCTTCGACCTGGTGCTCCTCGACATCCAGATGCCGGTCATGGACGGCGTCGCCGCGGCCCGGGCGATCCGGGCCCATGACGGCCCGAACACCCATGTCCCGATCCTCGCGCTGACCGCCGCCGCCGCCGTCGGAGACCGCGAGCGGTTCCTCGCGGCCGGCATCACCGACTATCTGAGCAAGCCCGTCACCATGCAGGCGCTGTTCTCGGCGATCTCCAGGGTGACCGCGGAGGCCGCACCGGCGGCCGATCCCGACCCGCTCGGCGATGCGGCGCCCGAGGCCTCGAAGGGCACGCCGTAGGGCAGGGGCCGCCCGCGCCGGGGTTAAGAGGCACTCCCGGTCCTTTCGGGAAACCCGGCACCGCCGCCTGATCCCATGCATTCCGCAAGGACCGAGCGTCCGCGCTCCGGAAACGACCGGGGCGAGATACCGCGTCCGCCTGACCGGATCGGCCCAACCCGGCGTGCCCGGGCGCGTTAACAGAGCTTTCCTAATGCTTAACGGCTCAGAATAGCCCTTTTATCTCAATGTGTTGAAAATTGGGCACGCGTGCCCACCCCGTGCCCGGGCACACTTCCCGGCGAGAATTCCCATCCGAACCGGTCCGTCGGCGACCGTAAGACACGTCAAAAACGAAAAGGGCAGGCGCACCGGCCGGTGCACCTGCCCCTCTTGTCGCCGGATCCTGCGGCCGGGCCTCCAGGGAGACGGCCCGGCAGCGGGTCAGGCGGCGTGCAGGGCCGCGGCCTTCACATCGGCACCGACATGGGCCTCGTACTGGGCGAAGTTGCCCGCGAACATCGCCACGAGCCGTGCCGCCGCGGCGTCATAGGCGGCCGGATCGGCCCAGGTGCTGCGCGGATCG
>CAZESN010000057.1:0-13508 GCA_964514775.1 uncultured Rhodovulum sp. | reverse complement strand
GACCTCGTCGAGGCGCGAGCGCTCGGCGCCGGCGACCAGCAGCACGCAGTCGAGATGCGGCACGAAGGCCATCACGTCGTCGCTCTGGAGCATCGGCGGCAGGTCGTAGAGGTAGATGTCGGCCTGGAAGGCGGACTGGAGCGCGGCCACGCCCTGCACGGTGACCGGGTTGAGCAGCAGGTCCGCCGAGTTCTTCATCGACGTGGCGTTGGTGGCGATGGCGAGGCTGTCGCCGTAGCGCACGAAGCTCTCGGTGATGGTGCGGGTGCCATGGAGCATCCCCGCCACCGACTGCGGCGTGGTCAGGCCGATCTCGCGCGCCACCGATGGCCGGCGCAGGTCGAGATCGACGAGCACGGTGCGCACGTCGGGCTGGTGGGCGAGGCTGAAGGCGAGGTTCAGAGAGGTCGTGGTCTTGCCGCAGCCGGCGGTCGGCGAGGTGACGCCGATCGAGGTCCAGCCGTTCTGGCGCATGCTGCGCAGGACCTTGGTCCGGAGCATGTCGAAGGTGACATGGGCGGGATCCGCGTCGGCGAAAGTGACGATGCGGTTGCGGGCCATGAGCGCGGGGTCGGGCTCGAAGGACGTGAGCTCGGCCCATGCGGGGCCGGGCGCCCCGGCGACGGGCCGGCGGACCGCCGGAGCACCCTCGGCCGTATGGGCGAAGCGCGGGGCCGGCTGGCCCTCGTCGGGCAGGCCGGGGCCGCCGCGGGCGCTGCGCTGGTCCTTGGCCTTCTGGATGGCTGCCTGGATGCGTTCCATCTCGTGTCTTTCTCAAATGCCGGCGTGCCGGTTCTGCCGCGGTCGCGGATCAGGGGGTGCGCAGGTCCTGGAGCAGAAGGTCCAGCGGCTGATAGAAGGTGTGGAGCCCGAGGAGGGCGAGCGGCACCGCGACGGCGACCACCGCCAGGGCCATGAAGATCACGCCGCGCTTCCAGCGCTGCTCGCCGCGGGTGCGGATGTAGGGAATGGTCGCGAGCGGCTGGATGCCGAGGCGGTTGGTGAGCTCGACCGGGCGGCGGATGCTGCGGTTCAGCATCTCCATCAGCACGACGAAGCCGAGGCCGGCGCCGAGGCCGCCGACCACGCCGGCCGCCGCGATCAGCATCCGGTGCGGCCGCACCGGGCCGCCCGGCGCGGTCGGGGGCTCGATCAGCGAGAAGCGCTCGCCCTTCGACATCACCTCGATCCGCTCGCCGACGGTCGCCTGGCCGAGTCGGGCGACGGCGTTGTTGTACTGCTGCTGGATGTTGTTGAGCTCGCGCTCCATGCCGGCGAGCACCATCTCGTTGCCCGGCGTCACCTGGATCGAGGCTTCGAGCTCGGCGAGGATGGCCTCGATCGCGGCCTTGTCCTGGGCGATATACTCAAGGCGCGCGTCGATCGGTGCGAGCTCGAGATCGAGCGCCGAGCTCGGCGCGGCCCCCCCGGCCCCGTTCGGGCCGCTGACCGCGCGCTGGGCGCGCTGCTCTTCGACGAGGCCTTCGAGCGCGGCGATCCGGGTCTCGAGCATGCGGATCTGCGGGCTGCTCGAAGCGTAGATGGTGCGCTGCTGGATGAGCTGGCTCTTGAGGTTCTCGAGGTCCTGCTCTTCGGGGCTGAGGTTCGCGAAATTGCCGGCGCGCCCGGTGCGCTCGAACACCCAGACCACGGTCGCGCGCTGGTTGCGCAGCGCGGATTCCTCCCGCTCGAGCGCGAGAAGCCGCTCCTGCTCGCGCTGCTGCTGGGCGCGGCGGGCCTGGAGGCTGTCGGGCAGGCTCTCGACATTGGCGGTCTTGAACTCCGAGACGCGGTGCGACTGGCGCTCGATCTCGCCGGCGAGACGCGCGACCTCGGCCTCGAAGAACTGGAGCGTGTCGCCGGCGCGGTCGGTGCGCAGCCGGACGTTCTCCTCGAGCACGAGGTTCACGAGCTCGTTCGCGCCCTTGAGCGCGAAGGCCGGGGTCGGGGCCTCGAAGGCGACGCCGATGATCGTGGCGCCGGGCTCGCGGCGGGTCTGGTCGGGGGTGAAGCCCAGGAACTGGATGCGCTTGCGCAGGTCGCCGACGATCTCGCCCGCCGACATCTCCGGCTGGTTCGCATAGAGCCCGATGCGCTCGGCGAGCTGCAGCAGGTTCGCGCGCGTCATGATGCGCTGCTCGATGATCTGGGCCTGCTCGAACGGGTTGACCGGCACCGTCGACTGGGCGAGCTCGCCCGGGATCTGCTGGGATTCGACCAGCATGCTCGCCGACGACTTGTAGACCGGCGGCAGGATATAGGCGACCGTGATGCCGATCGCCGACAGGAACGCCGCGATGACGAGGAAATAGGGCAGCCGTCGGATGAACACCGCGACGTAGAACTTGAGGTCCAGGTTGGGCATCGTTGTCGGTCTTTCCGGTCGTCGGAGGTCAGCTGACCATCTTGAGATTGCCATGCATGCGGCGGTCGGTCACGACCTGCTCGATCACGCGTGAGTCGATGACGTCGAGCCCGTCGGTGAAGGCGTAGACGAGCGCGTAGTCGCAGATCTGGTTGACCAGCCGCGGCACCCCGCGCGAGGCGAGGTGGACGTATTCGCAGGCGGCCGGGGTGAAGATCTCGCGGGCCGCGCCCGCGACCTTCAGCCGGTGGCCGATATAGGCCTGGACCGAGGCGGCCGACATCGCCGGCAGGTGGTATTCGGCGGCCACGCGCTGGGCGAACTGCACGAGGCGCGGCTGGGCGATCAGGTCGCGCAGCTCGGGCTGGCCGACGAGCACGAGCTGGATCAGCTCGTCCTTGTCGGCGTTGATGTTGGAGAACATGCGCAGCTCTTCCAGCGTCTCGATCGAGAGGTTCTGCGCTTCGTCGAAGATCAGCATCGTGCGCCGCCCGGCCGCGTATTCCTCGATCAGGAAGTCCTGGAACTGGGCGAAGAGCTGCACATAGGTCGCATTGGTGTCGGTCGGCACGCCGAGCGCCATCAGCACCCAGTGAAGGAGCTCGCCCCGGTTGCCCTGGGCGTTCGAGATCAGGCCGACGGTGAATTCCTCGGGCAGCGAGCGCAAGAGGTAGCGCAGGAGCGTGGTCTTGCCCGCGCCGATCTCGCCGGTGATCACCGTGATCGGGGCATGGGTGAGCATGCCGTATTCCAGCATCGCATAGGCGCGGCTATGGTTCTCGGACCAATAGAGAAAATCTGGATCGGGCAGGAGCGTGAAGGGACGCTCGGTCAGGCCGAAATGTTCCGTATAGATCGTCAGCGTACCCGACATGCCCATTCCGCACTCACCTCGACCTTTACGCTATACGACAGAACACTGGTGCAGGCCCACCAGGATGACATGAGCTGCCGCGGCATCCGGCCCACATTCGACGTGTTCATACAGGGTTCTGCCGCCGATATCATCCCCTGATTTGGTAAACAATCGCGTGGGTACAATGGTTATGGGCGAAACGCTGCTTGGTCGTTAACGCGGAGCATCGGGTCTCCACCGGTGAAAACCGTTGCCTTCGCGCCCGCGAGAGGCCATGTGCGGTCGAGCGGCGGCGCGTCGGTTGCCCGTCCAGCGTGTGAGGGTCGCGATGGACACCGCCCCGCGGATCAGCGTCATCATTCCGCATCTCAACCAGCCCGAGGCGCTCGCGCGCTGTCTCGCGTCGCTGGCCGCGCAGGAGGGCGGGGTGCCCTTCGAGGTCATCGTCGTCGACAACGGGTCGGCGGTGCTGCCCGAGGCGGTCTGCGCCCGCGTGCCCGGGGTGCGGCTCCTGCGGGAGGCGACGCCAGGGCCGGGTCCGGCGCGCAGCCTCGGCGCGGGTGCGGCGCGGGGCGCCGTGCTCGCCTTCACCGACGCGGACTGCATCGCGGCCCCGGGCTGGCTCGTCGCGATCGACGGGCATTTCGCCGATCCGGCGAATGCGCCGGTGGTCGGGGGGGACGTGCGGATCGCGCCGGTCGACCCGCGGCGCCTGACGATGATCGAGGCCTACGAGAGCGTCTTCGGCTATCGCAACTATCTCTACATCGCCCGCGACAATTATGCGGCGAGTTGCAACATGGCGGTGCGTCGCGAGGTGTTCGAGGCGGTGGGCCCGTTCCCGGGCATCGGCGTCGCTGAGGACAGGGCCTGGGGCGTGCAGGCGACCGCGCTCGGCTACCGGCATCACTACCTGCCGGAGATGCTGGTGCTGACGCCGGCGCGCGCGAGCTTCTCCGAACTGGTCCGCAAGTGGGACCGGCACATCGCCCATGATCTGGCGGCCCTGCCTCCCGGGGTGGGCCCGCGAATCAAGTGGGGTCTGCGGGCGACCGCCCTTGCGGCATCGCCGGTGGCCGATCTGGGGAAAATCGTGACATCCGACCGGCTGCAGGGCCTGCGCGCGCGGGCTGCGTGCTTTGCCGGGCTGGTGCGGATCCGTCTCTACCGCGCGGTCAGGATGCTCGCGATGGTTGCAGCCCGCGATCGGCCGGACCGGGAAATACGCTGGAACCGCTAGTGGCGCGGGATGCATCACCAGCATCAACCGGTGATTGAATGTTGTTCAGCTTAACCATCTCACTACAACGTCACCCAAATTTGGTTGTCTTTTGAGCTTAAAAATGTGTTAATGCCCCGTGTGGGGATAGACGGCCGTGAATGCGGCAGAATGCCTCGGGGGGAGGCGACCTTCTCGTAGTTCCAGAATGGGACCTGCGGATCGTGTCCAGTGTTGGAGGCGGTTTCCAGAGGGGATCTTGGGTGTGATCGGGCCGTGTATGCGTTCGAGCGTTGGTGAGTGAAGATGGTACATTATTCCGACACACAGTATGTGGGTCTCGAGCCCGATCGTCAGTCCCGTGATCTCGGGAGTGACGCTGCGCCGCTCGATACCGAGCGGGGGATCTACCGCCGTTATCTCAAGCGGGTCTTCGACATCGTTGCGGTGATCCTGGCGGCGCCTTTCGTGCTGCCGGTGATCCTGCTGCTCGCCGCGCTCGCTGCGCGCGACGGCGGGCCGGTCTTCTACGTCCAGGACCGCGTGGGTCGCGACGGGCGGATGTTCCGCTTCTGGAAACTGCGCTCGATGGTCCCGGATGCTGACCGGCGCCTTGCCGACTATCTCGCGAGCAATCCCGCGGCACGCGCCGAATGGGACGAGACCCAGAAGCTGAAGAGCGATCCCCGGGTCACGCGGATCGGCCAGTTCCTGCGCAAGACCTCGCTCGACGAGCTGCCGCAGCTCTGGAACGTGCTCCGGGGCGACATGAGCCTCGTCGGGCCGCGCCCGATGATGCCCCAGCAGCAGCCGCTCTATCCCGGGCCGGTCTATCACCGCCAGCGCCCGGGCCTGACCGGCTTCTGGCAGATCAGCGACCGCAACATGTCCTCGTTCGCGAGCCGGTCCGGCTATGACATGCAGTATGCCAAGCGGCTGTCCTTCCCGACCGACCTGCTGGTGCTGCTGATGACCGTCCGCTCGGTGCTGCGCGGCACCGGATACTGATGCCGATGCGCATCTGACCCACGGGTCCAGTTACCAATTAAGGTAACTGGACTTTCTTGCACGTCCTCTCGCGCCTATGTTGCCCCGTGGCCCCGGTGATCGCCGGACTGACCGACCATGCGGTCGTCCCGCGTCCCGGTTTCGTGCCGGTGATGGGAGTGATTGGGATGCGTATTCTTTCCTTGTGGCCGATGGGGCCGTCTCTCCTGCTCGCCGCATCCCTCGTTCTTGTCGCCTGCGACACGGCGGAAGAGCGGGCCGAGAACCATTACCAGCGCGCGATCGCCCTGCTCGCCGAGGGCGACGAGGAGCGCGCGATGATCGAGTTCCGCAACGTCTTCCGCCGCAGCGAGGGCCACACCCAGGCCCGCCTCGACTATGCGAGGCTGCTGCGCGATCGCGGCGAGCTGCCGGCGGCTTTCAACCAGTATCAGCGCCTGGTCGAGCATGACCGTACCAGCCTCGCGGGACTGAAGGAACTGACCGAGCTTGCCCTGCGGCTGGGTGACCTCGACGCCGCCCGTGAAAATATCGACATCGCCTTCGCGCTTGCCGCCGACGACCCGGAGGTCCGCGCGCTGAAGGCGACGCTCGATTTCGCCAATGGCGGGGCCGGGCGCGTCGATGCGGTCGAGATGGCGCGCAGCGTTCTGGACCAGGCCCCCGACAACCTCGCCGCACAGATGGTCCTGATCGCGGACCGGCTTCAGTCCGGCGACCCGGAGGGGGCGCTGGTGCGCGTCGATGCGGCGCTCGCCCGGTCGCCGGAGGACGAGGGGCTGCGGATCTCGCGCCTCGCGGCCCTGGAGGCGATCGGCGACAGCGCCGGCGTCGGGGCCGAGCTCGAGACCATGGTCGGGCTCTTCCCGGACAATGCGGCGATGCATCAGGCGCTGATCCGCTGGCACATGCGCGAAGGCAATCCGGCCGCCGCGCTCGAGGTCCTGCGCACCGCGGCCGCCCGGCATCCGGAGGATCCGCAGGGGTATCTCACGATCGTCCAGTTCCTCTACGAGACCGAGGGCCCCGCCGCCGCCCGCGCCGAGCTTGACAAGCTGATCGCGGGCGCGGCCGACGCCACGCCCTTCCGGCGCACGCTCGCCGGGCTCGACTTCTCCGAGGGGCGCACCGACGAGGCGATCGCGGCGCTGACGGCCCTTCTGGAGGGCGCGCCGGAAACGGACGGCACGCGGGACATGCAGGTGATGCTCGCGGGCATGCTCGACGCTACCGGCGACACCCGCCGCCGGGACGAACTGGTCGAGGCGGTGCTTGCCGGGGATCCCGCGCATGTACCCGCGCTCAAGATGCGGGCCCGCGCCGAGATCGCCGCCGACCGGCCGGAGCGCGCCGTCGCCGACATGCGCACGGCGCTCGGGCAGGCGCCGCGCGATCCCGAGGTCATGACGATCATGGGCCTCGCCCACGACCGCGAGGGCAGCCCCGAGCTGGCGGGCGAGCGGTTCGCGATGGCGGTCGAGACCTCGAACTACGGCACCCCCGAGACCCTGCGCTATGCGCGCTTCCTGATGCAGACCGGGCGGGCGGGCGCCGCCGAGGGCGTGGTCCTCGACGCGCTCCGCCGGGCGCCGGCGGAGTTCGGGCTTCTGGAGATGCTCGGGCGGATCCATCTCGAGCGCGGCGACTGGACGCGCGCGCGCCAGGTGGCGGGGATCCTGCGCCGCGAGGCCGGCGAGGCCGGGGCGCGCGCCGCATCGGAGCTCGAGATCGCGAGCCTGCGCGGCGAGGACCGGCGGGCGGATGCGATCACGCTTCTGGAGGGCATGGCCGCCGAGGGCGGGGACACCCGCGCCATGGCCCAGCTCATGCGTGCCTTCGTCGAGGCGGGCGATCTCGATGCGGCCGAGACCTATGTCGAGGGCGTGCTCGCCGCCGACCCCGCCGATCTGGCGGGCCGGCAGATGATGGCGGGCCTGCGCGTGCTCCAGGGCGACTTCGCCGCCGGCGAGGCGCTTTACCGCGAGATCATCGCCGGGGCGCCCGAACTGCCGCAGCCGCACCACGCGCTGGCGACGCTGCTCGCCGGAACCGGACAGCGCGAGGCGGCGCTGGCGGCGCTCGACGCCGGGATCGAGGCGACGGGCGGAGACGGCGAGCTCCTGTTCTTCAAGGCGGGTCTGCTCGAGGTGGGCGGCGATTTCGACGGCGCGATCGCGATCTACGAGGCGCTCTACGCCCGCGACAGCGCCTCGATGCTGGTCGCCAACAATCTCGCCAGCCTGCTCACCACGCACCGGGCGGATCCCGAGAGCCTGGAGCGCGCCTTCGCAATCGCGCGGCGGCTGCGCGGCTCGGATGTGCCGCATTTCCAGGACACCTACGGCTGGATCATGCATCTGCGCGGCGACAGCGCCCAGGCGCTGACCTACCTCGAGCCCGCGGCCAGGGTCCTCGGCGACAACCCGCTGGTCCAGTTCCATCTGGGCGAGGCGCTGCTCGCGGCCGGCCGGCCGGCCGATGCGCGGGCGAGCTTCGCGCGGGCGGTGGACCTCGCCGGGCCGGATTCGACGCTGCCGCAGATTGCCGCGGCGCGGACCCGGGTGGCCGAGATCGATGCCGGCCCGCAGGCGGCCTCCGGGGGCTGACGCCACCTCGCCCCGCGCGCGGACTTTCCCCCGCCTTTTGCGAAGCGATCCGGCGTCAGCGGGATCAGCCGCGCAGCCAGTCCCGCAGGCGCGCGATGAACTCGGGCGGCGCGCCGGTCTCGATCGGCGGGATGGAGCCGGGAAAGGCGGTCTGCGCCGCGCCGATGCATCCGACGAGGTCCTCGGCCTGATCGGCGACATAGATGCCGGGCCGCGACCGCAGCCAGTTCACCGTCGCCACCTGATGGCTGGTGTTGTGCTCGTCGCGCTCGACGAGCCGGGGCATCAGCACGATCGGCTTGCCGAACCGGCCGGCGGTGATCACCGTCCCCATGCCGGCGTGGGAGACGACGAGGTCGGACTGGCGGACGGTCTCGACGAAGGCGTCCTGATCCATGCGGCGCTGCCAGCGCATGTGCCGGGGCGCCTCGCCGGCGCCGATCTGGGCGAGGATGTCGAGCCCGGGATTGGCCTCGGCCCAGGCGTCGACCGTCCGGATCAGCCGGTCGAAGGGAAACATCGAGCCGACGGTGACGAAGATCACAGCACCGCCCCCCAGTGCCGGGGGCCGTCCGGCGTGCTCAGATGCTCCCACTGGGTGAGCCAGACGTCCGAGACGCGGCGCGCGAGCCGGCCGGCGGTGGACATCCGCTCGACATTGGCGATCGAGTCGATCCAGATCGTACGGCTGCGCACCAGCACCTTGGCGAGCGCGAGCGCGATGAGGCCGGGGGCCGCGCCCGTCGTCACCACGGCGTCGGGCCTCTCCTTGAGGATGATGCGGGCGAGCCGGTAGACAAGGGGAATGAAGGCGATCCGGTCGCGGCGGGTCGCGTCGGGGATGCTGTAGTAGAGCACGTCCGCCATCTCGGCGGGCGGGGCTACATCGACGCTGGCGTAGAAGACATCGCATTCGGCGAAGGCCGGGACCAGCCGGCGGAGCTGGACCCAGTGCCCGCCCCCGGAGGCGACCGCCATCAGCTTCATGCGCCGGGGCTCGGTCATGGCGCCGGCCCGCCGAGCGGGGCGCGGGCCGCCGTGAGGGGGGGCCGGAACGGCACCTGCCCGGGTCGCTCAGGCCTCGCATGACGCATCCTGCCCAAATTCATCCTCTGCATTTCCTGTTGTCCACGTCTGCCTAGGCCGCGATGAACGCGCGGATCCGGGCGATGAACGCGGGGTCGGCGGTCTTTGCCAGGCGCGGCCTCGCCTCCGATCCGGCGCCGCGTGCGGCGGCGATGCGGGCGGCGAGGTCGTCCGTCGTATCGGCGATGTATATGCCGTGCCGGTCGCGCAGCCATGTCGCCGTCTCGACCTGATGGTCGGAGGTATGCTCGCCGAGGTGGCGGCGGCGCGGCAGCAGCACGATCGGCTTGCCGTGGCTGCGCGCCGTCACCACCGAGCCGATGCCGGCATGGGCGACGACGACATCGGCGCGCGATGCCGTTTCGTCGAAGGTCTGCCGGTCGAGGCGGCGGATCCAGCGCATGTGCTGCGGGGTGAACTCTCCGTCGCCGATCTGCGCGACGATTTCGGTGCCCTGCTCGGCGGCGAGCCTGTCCATGGCCCGGACCAGCCGGTCGAACGGGAACATCGAGCCCACTGTGACGAAGATCACAGGACCGATCCCCAGTAGTCTGGACCGCCCGGGCGGGCGAGATGCGGCCACTGCGTCAGCCAGGCGTCGGCGACCGGGCGGGCGAGGCGCCCCGAGAGCGACAGCGTCTCGGCCGCCGCCACCGAGTCGATCCAGATCGTCCGGCAGTGCAGCAGCATCTTGGCCAGCACGAGCGTCACCAGACCGGGCGCCGCCCCGGTGGTGATGACGACGTCGGGTCGCTCGCGCCGCAGGATCCCGATCATCTGCACGACCACGCGGAGCGACACGAGCGCGTTGCGCCGCGTGAAGTTGTTGACGCAGTAGTACCGCGATCCCTGCAGATCGGGGTCGGGAGCCGAATGGGTGGACGTATAGACCATGTCGAAGCCTTCGAACGCCGGCAGAAGCCGTCTCAGCTCGACCCAGTGCCCCCCACCGGAGGATACGGCCAGAACCTTGCGCCGCGGAGGTGAGGTCTCATCGGATCGAGATGTCAAAGCGCTTACCCGCAGCCACGAACGGATCCCCTAGAAGGCGGTCTGATCCTTGTCCATAGAGCCGGGGCGGCGCAAGCGAATGTCAGTGCAGCGCGGTGCGATGAGCCTCCTTCCGCCGGCAGGTGTGGACCAGGAGCTCGGTCAGCACGTCCGCCGGAAAGTCGGTGACCGGAAAGCCCGGCCGATAGTCGAAATCGGTCAGGGTCGCTTCGTCGGCGCATCCCCGGTAGCGAAGGGCCATGGCATGGCCCGGAAAGAGCCGCCCCAGCGCCCGGCTGCGCAGCCGCAGTTCGGGGCGCGCATGCCGCGGATCGGCCGCGATGCGGCCGAAGGCGTCGTCGAGGGCCGCGGCCGGCCCCTCGAGGATTTGGGCGAACCAGCCGTCGAGAAAGAGAAGCGCCCCGGACAGGCCCGTACCGCTGTTGCGGGCGTGCGATGCCCGGATGATGCCGTAGACGTCGCCGATCCCGAGGCCCGGCGCGGCCTGGCTCACGTATAGAACTCGCTGCAGCATGACCTGCCCCTCCCGACGAATCCCAATGACGGTCCGGAGTGTCCCGGCCGAAATCCCACCAGGCTCTGTTTGGCATGGATCGGGAAAATCTGCGCCAAATTCTTGTGTAATTGGTTAAGGCGGGAGGCGTTCCTATTTAGAAACTTCGGGGCTGGTCTGCATTGCTGTTCAGGCTTGCATCGCCTTTGCCAAGCCTATCTGTTGCATGATAACTACGCATCGGCGCGCTTGTGCCACATGGTTGCAGCTTCGGCGCTTTTTGACTTCCAGCCGCCGGCTCGGCATGTCTATAACAGCACGACAATTCCTTGAAACCGTGAACGAGGCGGATTGATGAGACTTTTTGTGATCGCGCTGCTCGCGGCGATCGTGGCGGTCCCGCAGGCCTTCGCCCAGAGCGCGGGCTACCGGATCCAGCGCGGTGATACCCTCACCGTGACCGTTCTGGAGGATGACAGCCTCAACCGTCAGGTTCTGGTGCTTCCCGACGGGCGGGTGTCCGTTCCGCTCGCCGGCT
Source organism: uncultured Rhodovulum sp. (assembly GCA_964514775.1). Taxonomy (GTDB): domain Bacteria; phylum Pseudomonadota; class Alphaproteobacteria; order Rhodobacterales; family Rhodobacteraceae; genus Amaricoccus. The sequence goes on along the minus strand of CAZESN010000057.1, from coordinate 2,326 downwards.
CCGTGCAGGCCGCCGGCCAGACCGTAGAGGCGGTCGAGCGGGCCATCACCGACCGGCTGGCGTCGAACTTCGCCGTCCGCCCGAACGTCTTCGTCTCGGTGGTCTCCGTGATCGAGGACGAGGAGACCTTCCCGATCTTCGTGCTCGGCCGCGTCGGCAGCCCCGGCGTGCGTGAGGTCGAGTCCGGCACGACCCTGCTTCAGGCGGTGGCGCTGGCCGGCGGTCTCGACCGCTTCGCCGCGACCAAGCGCATCCAGCTGCGCCGCACCGACCCGCAGACCGGCCAGGAGCGGCTCTTCCTCTTCAACTACCGGGCTGTCGAGCGTGGCGGCTCGATCGAGTCGATGATCACGCTGCGCGAAGGCGACGTGATCCTGGTCCCCGAGCGCCGTCTCTTCGAGTGAGGGCCGGCATGCGATCCGTGTCCCGCCCCTTGTCCGTCATCGGGCGTTCCCTGACGCGCCGGCGTGTCTGGCTGGCGGCCGGCGTGATCGCCGCGGCTGGCGGATCGCCGGTGGCCGTCGCCCAGAACCTGTCGGGGCCGGTGCTGTCGGCCACGATATCGCAGCGCTTCGAGGCGGATTCGAACTTCCGCCTGGACGACGATTCGCCGGGCACGAGCTACTTCGGCGACACCCGTCTGGCGGTCGGCTTCGACACCGAGTCGGAGACCCAGACGTTCTCGCTCGGGTTCGACACCGGCATGCGGGCGCTGTGGGAAGCAGACGAGGACTTCGACCTCGTCGTTGCCTCGCCCAGCACCGCACGGGTCGCCTATACCCAGGAATGGGCCGACGCCGCCCTCGACACCTCGTTCCGCTACCGCCAGCGCCGGGTCGATTTCGACCGGCTCGAGGTCGAGTTCGACGACGAGGGCATCCCCGACTCGCTCAACCGGCTGTCGGGGGAGACCACCGAGCGGCGCTATGACGCCTCCGTCGCGCTGGCGCTCGCCACCGACGCGCCGAGCTCGTATCTGTTCCGCCTCGATGCGACCCATTTCGACTACAGCGACAATTCCGACAACAAGGTGCCGCGTACCACGCTCTTCGGCGAGGCGACCTGGACGCTCGAGCTCAATCCGGTCCTCTCGACCGCCATCGTCGGCAGCTATTACACCTACGACGCGGATGACGCCGAGGATACCGACCTCGACGTGGCCGAGATCGACGCGGGCCTGATCTATGCCATGACGCCGAACCTGACCGTCGGCGCCGGTGTCGGCTATGCCGACCGCCGGCGGGACGAGACGATCGGCGGCGTGCGCCAGCGCACCGAGGACGAACAGGGTCCGACGGCGCGCGCGACGGTGAACTATGCCTTCGAGGACTTCACCGTGGTCGGCAACGCCCGTGTGAGCGATGCTGCACCCGATACGCGATTCAATGGCGATCTGCGCCTCAGCTATCCGCTGCCGATGGGGCGCATCAACGCGCGGGTCTTCCAGAGCTACACCGGCGACAGCGACGGCGACGAGGTCCGGGTGACCGGGGCGAGCCTCGGCCTGGTGCGCGACCTGACCGCCGTCTCGCGGCTCGGCGTGAACTTCAACGCGGCGGTCCAGGAAAACCAGGACAACCCGAACCAGGCGGACATCGAGCGGTTCGACGCCACGGCGACGTTCAGCTACGATATCACCGACACGCTGAGCGCCGACGTCGGCTACCGCTTCCGCTATCGCGAGGAGCAGCCCGAGACCGCCGACAGCCATGCTGTCTTCTTTGTGATCGGACGCAGCTTCGAAACCCGGCCCTGACGGGTCGGGTTCCGGTTACCCTAAGTCTCGGGGCCTCTCGCACATTGCGCGGGAATCGCATATGTTCGCGCCCGCCTTGCAGAGTATCCAGGGCGCCGGGTAGCGGGTTGGAGAGACAGCAATGGCGGTGACGACGCAGGCCGGTGGTGCGCGGGGTTTCGGGCTGAACATCAACCCGGCCGGCCTTGCATGGCTCGCCCTCGCGGTCATCTCGACGCTGCCGCTGTTCTGGCTCGGGTTCACAGGTCTCGCGCGGGAATGGTCGCGGCCGGAGTTCAGCCACGGGCCGGTCATCCCGATCCTCTCCTTCTACATGTTCCTGCGCGAGATGAAGACGGTGCCGCCCACGGCGGAGCCGATCAACGACCGCTGGCCCGGGGTGATCGTCATCGGCCTCGGCCTGATGCTCGCCATCATCGGCAATCTCGTCCAGATCGACGATCTCGTGTTCTACGCGCTGATCATCTGGATCGGCGGGTTGCTCCTGACCGGCTTCGGGTTCCGGCGCGGGATCATCTTCTGGCCGTCGGTGCTGCATCTGGTGTTCATGCTGCCGCTGCCGAACTTCCT
>CAZESN010000056.1:0-13602 GCA_964514775.1 uncultured Rhodovulum sp. | reverse complement strand
TACACGTTCTGGGACTATCAGGCCGGCGCCTGGCAGAAGAACAACGGCATCCGCATCGACCACATGCTGCTGACCCCGCAGGCCGCCGACCGGCTCCGGTCCTGCGGCGTCGACAAGCAGGTCCGCAGCCGCGAGAAGCCCTCCGACCACGTCCCCGTCTGGCTCGAGATCGACGCCTGAGCGCCCCGCCGGCAGCGGACGAAGGTTGCGAACCCCTTAATGCCGGAAACATACTCCATAAATATCATATACTTGGCCATTTGTCCGGGTTCGGACAGACCGCGGACATCCCTCAGAGCGCGGTCCAGCCCCCGTCCACCGAGATCGTCGTCCCGGTGATCTGGTCCGCCGCCGCCGAGCACAGGAAGGCCACCGTGCCGCCGATCTGCGCGGTGGTGGCGAATTCCTTCGACGGCTGGCGCTGCAGCAGCACGTCGCGGATCACCGTCTCCCGGTCCTTGCCGTATTTCTTCATCGTGTCCGGGATCTGCGCCTCGACGAGCGGCGTCAGCACATACCCCGGACAGATGGCGTTGGCGGTGATCGGCTCCTCCGCCGTCTCGAGCGCGGTGACCTTGGTCAGCCCCACCACCCCGTGCTTGGCAGCCACATAGGCCGACTTGTAGGGCGAGGCGGTCAGCCCGTGCGCCGAGGCGATGTTGACCACCCGCCCCCAGCCCTGCGCCCGCATCAGCGGCAGGGCCGCCGCCGTGGTGTGGAAGGCCGAGCTGAGATTGATCGCGATGATCGCATCCCACTTCTCGGCCGGGAACTCGTCGATCCCCGCGACATACTGGATGCCGGCGTTGTTCACGAGGATGTCCACGCGTCCCATCGCCGCATGCGCCTGCTCGACCAGCGCCCGGCAGTCCGCCCCCCTCGACATGTCGGCGGGGACGTACTTCGCGCGGACCTTGTGCTCGGCGGCGATTCGCCCGGCGAGGTCGTGATCCTCCGGCCGATCGGTGAACGAGTTGATCACCACGTCCACGCCCAGCCGCGCCAGCTCCTCGGCGATCCCGAGCCCGATACCCGAGTTGGAACCGGTAATGACGGCGGTTTTTCCCGTAATCGACATGCTTCCTCGCAGCTTCCGGTGGTTTTCGCGAACTTATACGGCAGGCCCGCCGCCGAAAAGCGACTGCGGGGGCGCGGGATCATGAACGGAGCAAAAAAAGACGCCCGCACAAGGCGGGCGTCAAGTCGTTGAGGCAGGTTTCATACAGGCAAGAAACCTATCGAGCAGTGAAACCCTTATACGAAAACAACGATGTACCGCCAAGCCAAAAATCGTGATGCGAGGCGCGCGCGGGGCCGGTAGACTGCCCAAAAGCCATCAATCCCGGGAATGTGACCGAAATGACACGCAGCTTCCGGTGGGTCGCGCTCGCGATGATCGCAGCCACCGCCACGCCCCTCTCCGGCGCGGCCGAGCCGTCCCACGGCATAGCTATGTACGGCGAGCCGGCTCTGCCACCGGATTTTGTGTCGCTGCCCTACGCCAACCCCGAGGCCCCCTCCGGCGGGACGATCGTCTTCGGCGAGGTTGGCGGCTTCGATTCACTCAACCCCTATATTCTGCGCGGCCGCGCCCCCTGGGGGATCCAGGTCCATGTCTTCGAGACGCTGATGGCGCGCAACTGGGACGAACCCTTCGCGCTCTACGGTCTTCTGGCCGAATCGATCGAGACCGGACCGGACCGCACCTGGGTCGAATTCACGCTCCGCCCCGAGGCGCGCTTCTCCGACGACAGCCCCGTCACCGTCGAGGACGTGATCTGGTCTATGGAGATCCTGTCGGAGAAAGGCCTTCCAAGATACCGGAATGCCTGGGAAAAGGTGGAATCCATTACACAGACGGCCGAGCGCTCGCTCCGCGTCACCTTCTCCGAGCCCGACCGCGAGCTCCCGCTCATCATCGGACTGCGCCCGATCCTGAAGAAGGCCGACTGGGACGGCCGCGCCTTTGACGAGAGCAGCCTGCGCGTGCCCATCGGCTCCGGCCCCTACGTGATCGGCGCCGTCGAGCCCGGCCGCTTCATCAACTTCGATCGTGACCCCGACTACTGGGGCCGCGACCTGCCCTACAACCGCGGCCTGCACAATTTCGACACGATCCGCTACGACTACTTCCTCGACGCGGGCGTGCTCTTCCAAGCGTTCATGGCCGGCGAGATCTCCGTCTACCGCGAGCTCAACCCCGCCCGCTGGGCCTCGGACTACACCTTCCCCGCCGTCACCTCCGGCGCGATCGTCAAGGCCGAGATCCCCCATGCCCGCCCCTCGGGGATGGAGGGATTCGTCTTCAACACCCGCCGCCCGGTCTTCCGGGACTGGCGGGTCCGCGACGCGCTCCTGCACGCATTCAACTTCGAGTTCATCAACCAGACGCTGAACGGCGGCGCCCAGCCGCGGCGCGCGAGCTATTTCGCGAACTCCGCCCTCGGCATGGGCGGGGGTCCCGCCGAGGGCCGGGTGCGCGATCTCCTCGCCCCGTTCGCCGACGATCTCGTGCCCGGTGCGCTCGACGCCTACGCCCTGCCCGCCTCGGACGGCAGCGAGCGCAACCGCGCCAACATCCGCCGCGCGACCGCGCTGCTCGAGGAGGCCGGCTGGACCAACGAGGGCGGCACCCTGCGCAACGCCGAGGGCGAGCCCTTCGCCTTCACCATCCTGCTCCAGCAGGGCCAGAACGAGGCCGTCACCAACATCTTCGCCGATGCGCTGCGCCAGCTCGGCATCGCCGCGAGCGTCCAGCTCGTCGATGCGGCCCAGTACAACGAGCGCCGCAGCGACTACGACTTCGACATGATAGTCAACGGCTGGAACATGACGCTCTCGCCCGGCAACGAGCAGACGCTCTACTGGGGCGCGGCCGGCGCCCGGGTGCCCGGGACGCGCAACTACATGGGCATGGACAGCCCTGCCGCCGAGGCGATGATCCGCACCATGCTCGAGACCGACGACCCCGAGACCTTCACCGCCGCGGTCCAGGCCCTCGACCGGGTCCTGACCACCGGGCGCTACGTGATCCCGTTCTGGTTCTCCGACACGAGCCGCGTCGCCCACCGGGCCGAGCTGCGCTATCCTGAGCGGCTGCCGGTCTACGGCGACTGGATCGGCTGGCTCCCCGAGGTCTGGTGGCATCAGCCGCGCTGAGGCCTGCAGACAGACGGAATGCGGCCGCATTTCGTCTTAACGAAGCTTTCCTAATGGTAAACGGCTCAGAATTCCCTCATGAATTCAATGCTCTGAAATTTGGGCACGCGTGCCCACCTGTGCGCACCCCGTGCCACCGCCCCGGCCTGCCGCCGTTATGGCGGCTTCTCAGAACAGGCTTCCCGCCGGCCCCGAGATCAGCGGCCCGCCACCAGTCAGCAGGCCCGCGCCGCCCTGGGTGAGCAGCCCGGCCCCCTGCCCCGCCGCCGCGCCGATCGGATCGACCAGCGGCCCGCCGGCGAGCGAGCCCATCACCGGCTCGGGCGGGGGCAAAAGCCGGGCCTGGCGGATCGCCTCGGCCATGGCCTCGCGCGACGCCGCCCGGGCCCGCCCCCGCCCGCCGAGTGCGGCATTCACCGGCACCGGCCCGGCCGCCGCCGCGGCCTCGGCCAGCGCCACCGAGTCGAGCCCGGCCAGCAGCCGGTCGAACTGCGCCCGGTAGATCTGCGCGAGATCGGGCGTCAGCGAATGATAGGCCCCCGCCGCCGCCGACCAGTCGCCGCGCTCCTCGTAGAGCGTGCGCAGGAACTGCGCGGCATAGGTCGCGGTCCATTCGGGATCGAACATGTCCTCGATCGAGGGGAAGGCATGGCCGTGCCAGCGGTAGTTGATCTGCACGCAGCCGACGTCGAAGGATCGACGCCCGGCCGCAAGGCTGTCGCGGGCGAAGGCCAGCGCCTCCTCGCGCGACCTGAACCAGTGTCCCTGCCCCTCGCGGTTGATCGCCCAGGGGTAGGGCCGGACCCGTCCGCCGGAATTGCGCCCGGTCTCGGTCAGCGCGATGGCGTGCAGGACCTCGACCGGCACCCCGCCCCGCCGCGCCCCGGCCGCGATCGCCTGCTCGCAGAGCGCCGCCGCAGCGTCATCCTCGGCCGCGCGGGCGGGCGTCGGCGGCATCAGGACCAGAAGACACAGGAGGCCGAGGGCCAGCCGGAGCAGCATCGCGGGATTCTCCACAGGGCACCGTTTGCACCCGAGCCCTAGCTCGCGCAGGTTAGCGCGCCGTTAGCGGCGCGGTCCGAGCCCGCCCCCTCTCTCTTCTCTTTCTTCCGGCTAGAAACCTGGAGAGCAGTGCCTGGGGCGCGGGGGCGGCGAGCGCCCCGCCGGCGCGCGCGAACACGCGCGCGCCAGGCAAATGACTCGCGCGCACCTGCGCGCTCCGTACCGCCGCCAAACGGCGGCCCCCGCCGCCCGCCGGCAATGCCCCGCCGGCCGTCCGGCACCTCCCCTCGCCGCGGGGAGGACGCAACCTTGCCCCGCCGCGTTTTCGCGGCTATCCGGGTTGTTCTGTCCAATCAGCCCGGGATCACGGCATGCCCACGGATGACCCCCAGCTCCTCGTCTCGACCGACTGGCTCGCGGCCCATCTCGACGCGCCGGACCTGCGCATTCTCGACGCGAGCTGGCACCTGCCGGATGCCGGGCGCGATGCCCGCGCCGAATATGCGGCCGGCCATATCCCCGGCGCGCGGTTCTTCGACATCGACGAGATCTCGGACAGCCAGTCGAACCTGCCGCACATGGCCCCGCCGGTCGAGAAGTTCGTGGCGCGGATGCGGGCGATGGGGATCGGCGACGGCCATCGCATCGTCGTCTACGACGCCTCGGGCATCTTCAGCGCGCCGCGGGTCTGGTGGCTCTTCCGGCTCTTCGGCAAGAAGGACGTGGCCGTGCTCGACGGCGGCCTGCCGAAATGGATCAGCGAGGGCCGGCCGGTCGAGGACATGGCCCCGATCCTGCGCGACCGCCATTTCACCGCACGCCGCGAGGCGGGCCTCGTGCGCGACGTGACCCAGGTCGCGGCCAGCGCGAAGCTCGGCGACGCCCAGATCGTCGACGCCCGCTCCGCCGAGCGCTTCCGCGGCGAGGCGCCCGAGCCCCGGCCCGGCCTGCGCCCGGGCCATATCCCGGGATCGAAGAACGTCCCCTTCAAGACGCTGCTCAATCCCGACGGCACGATGAAGGACGAGGCGGCCCTGCGCGCGGTCTTCACCGAGGCCGGCGTCGATCCTATGCGGCCCGCGATCACCACCTGCGGCTCGGGTGTCAGCGCCGCCGTGATCAGCCTCGCGCTGGAGCGCCTCGGCAACCGCGACCACGCGCTCTACGACGGGTCGTGGGCGGAATGGGGTGCCTATCCCGATCTCAAGGTCGAGCTGGGATGACGGAAACGCCGGACGGGTCGGTCGACTATGTCGTCACCTTCCTCGCGATGGAGACCCGTCCCGACTATCCGCGGCCATCCCTGCCCCACGGCGCCCCAGCTGCGCTGATTGTCGCCGAGGCGCCGCCTGCCTGGTATTTCCTCGCCCTCTATGATGCGGTTGGGCGCGACTATCACTGGACCGACCTCCATGCCCGCCCCCGGGCCGAGATCGGCGCCTGGCTCGCAGATCCGGCGGTAACGCTCTGCACGCTGCTGCGCGACGGCTGGCCGCACGGGTTCTTCGTGCTCGATGCGCGCGAGGCAGGGGTCTGCAACCTTGCCTATTTCGGCCTCGTGCCTCAGGCGATCGGCCAGGGTCTCGGGCGGTTCCTGCTCGAGACTGCCGTCCTTGCCGCCTGGGACCGGGACGGTGTCGCCCGGGTCACGGTCAACACCTGCTCGCTTGACCATCCGCGCGCATTGCCGCTTTACCAGCGGGCAGGATTCTCACCCGTCCGCCGGGAGACGCGCCGCCGCCAGTTCCCGCATTCCGCCTGATCCAGCCGACAAGGACCCCCGATGTTCGAGCATCTCCCCGCCCCCGCTCCCGACAAGATCATCGCGCTGATGGGCATCTATGCCGCCGACACGCGCAGCGACAAGGTCGACCTCGGCGTCGGCGTCTACAAGGACGCAGCCGGGAACACCCCGGTCATGCGCGCGGTCAAGGCCGCCGAGGAGTGCCTCCTGCGCGAACAGACCACCAAGACCTATCTCAGCATGCTCGGCGAGAAGGTCTTCGTCGACGCGATGCGCGATCTGGTTCTCGCCGGCACGGTCCCGGCCGAGCGCGTCGCCGGCGCCCAGATGCCGGGCGGCACCGGCGCGGTCCACCAGCTTTGCTGGATCGTGAAGCGCGCCCGGCCCGAGGCGACCGTCTGGTACTCGGATCCGACATGGCCGAACCATCCCGCGATCCTCGACCATCTGAGCATCCCGTCGCGGACCTATCGCTACTACGACGCCCTGAACGGGGTCGTCGACTTCGCCGGGATGCAGGCCGATCTCGCCGGGGCGAAGGCGGGCGACGTCGTGCTCCTGCACGGCTGCTGCCACAACCCGACCGGGGCGAACCTGGATCTCGACCAGTGGAAGGCGCTGACCGAGGACTTCACGGCGCGCGGGATCGTGCCGCTGATCGACCTCGCCTATCAGGGCTTCGGCGACGGGCTCGACGAGGACGTGGCGGGCGTGCGGCACATGGCCGCGACCCTGCCCGAGACGCTGATCGCGGCGAGCTGCTCGAAGAACTTCGGCGTCTACCGCGAGCGGGTCGGGGCGGCGCTCGTCGTCGCGCGCAATGCCGCGGAGGCAAAGCTCGCCGAGGGCAACCTCGCGACGCTCAACCGGCTGAACTTCTCCTTCCCGCCCGACCACGGGGCGCGGGTCGTCGGCATGATCCTGACCGATCCGGCGCTTCGCGCCGACTGGGAAGCTGAGCTGACCGAGATGCGCACCAACATGCTGACCCTGCGCAAGGGTCTCGCGGATGCGCTGCGCCGCGAGACGAACTCCGACCGGTTCGACTATATCGCCACCCATCGCGGCATGTTCACCCAGCTCGGGGGCACGGTCGAGAAGGTCGCCGATCTGCGCGAGAAGCACGGGGTCTACATGGTCGGCATCGGCCGGATCAACATCGCGGGCCTGCCGGCCAACGGGCTCGACCGGCTGGCACAGGCGATCGCGGCGAGCGGGTTCTGAGGATCCCGCCGCCCGGATTCGCACGCGTGCGAATCCGCGTATGCCGTTGATGTAGCGACAAAATCATCGGAGCGTTAACCGGCGGGAAACCTCGGTTAACGCATTCAGTCCTCGCGCCAGGCCTTCGCCACCCAGTCGCTCGGCAGGATGAAGTGGCGCAGGTAGCGCAGCGGCGGGTCGGGGCGGTCGGCCGAGAAGAGCCCCCGGAGATGCTCCAGCGGACTGCGGCGGGGATAGCGCTTGCCCCAGTGGCCGGCAGCGGCATGGGGCGGCTGCAGACTGCCGGGGAAGATCACCACCCTGGTGCCCTCGGGCAGACGCGGCGGCAGGAAGAAGTTGAGCGGCAGCGGCCGCGCGCATTCCCCGCGGAAATGCCGGACCCAGCCGTTCGGCCAGAAATCCACGCCCCCCGGCGCCTCGCGCGTCACGAAGCGCTGCTCGAACCGGTAGGTATCGGCGACGGCCTGCGGATCGGCCCGGAACCGCTCGAGCAGCGGCACCAGCCCCCCGACCGGAAACCGGAAGATCGAGGTCTGGCCCAGCCGCTCGAAGGGCGTCGAGTGGTTGCGCGCGAGGATCACCCGGTCGGGATCGCCGTAGGTGAAGAAGTCGTCCATCGGCCCGGTGATCACGAGGTCGAGATCGAGAAAGAGCACGGGGCCCTTCAGGTCGCCGAGCCGCGCGCTCCAGAGCCGCGCCTTGGGCCAGATGCCCTGGGTGCCGGTGGGCATCGGCACGTCGAGCGGCGGCAGCGGCTCGACCCGCACCTCCGCGCGGATGCCCTCGGCATTGTCGGTGAAGCAGGTGAAGGTGAAGGGCGGCGTGATGTTGCGCGCCACCATGGCATAGAGCCGGTTTATGTAGGGCGGACCGTACTTCCTGCCCCAGTTGATGCAGATCACCTGCTTATTCACGAAACCCCCGCCACCCGCCGGCGCCCTGATCCGGAACCGGTCAGAAATCGACGGCGATGCCCCTGCGTTCCCAGTCGCCGAACCGAACGGGCTCGGGCCCGTCGCGGCCCCCGCGCTCGGGCGGCAGGATAACCGCCGCGGTCGCGGCCCTGCGCGCCTCGGCCTCGGCCAGCGCCCGGGCGGCGGCCGCGGCGCGGCGCGCCTCTTTTTCGCTGGGGGTGTCAGACATATATTTCCCTCCGGGAGCGGGTCCAGCATAGGGCGGGACCCGGGTTTGCTGCAAGAGGCGCAAGGGATGAACTATTTCCGGACGATGCTGCTGCTCGCGGCGATGACCGCGCTCTTCATGGGCGTGGGCTATCTGATCGGCGGCACCGGCGGCATGGTGATCGCGCTCCTGTTCGCCGCCGGGACCAACGCCTTCGCGTTCTGGAATTCGGACAAGATGGTGCTGCGCATGCACAACGCCGAGCCGGTGACCCGCGCGAGCATGCCCGAGTTCCACGACATGGTCGCCGAACTCGCGCGCAACGCCGATCTGCCGATGCCGCGGATCTACGTGATGCGCGATGCCCAGCCGAATGCGTTCGCGACCGGGCGCAATCCCGAGAATGCCGCCGTCGCGGCCACGACCGGCCTGCTCGAGCTTCTCGACCGGGACGAGGTGGCGGGCGTGATGGCGCATGAGCTGGCGCATATCAAGAACCGCGACCCGCTGATCATGACCATTGCTGCGACCGGCGCGGCCGCCCGGTCGATGCTCGCGCAGTTCGGCATGTTCTTCGGCCAGTCGGGCGACCGCGAGCGCAATCCGATGGGGGTGGTGGGCATGCTGCTCGCGGTCTTCTTCGCCCCGCTCGCGGCCATGCTGATCCAGATGACGATCAGCCGCACCCGGGAATATTCGGCCGACCGTCTGGGCGCCGAGATCAGCCGCAATCCTCTCGGTTTAGCCAGTGCACTTCGCAAGATTTCGGGTTATGCCCGCCGCGTCGAGATGCCGAGCGCCGAGCGCAACCCGGCCTCGGCGCATATGTTTATCATCAACCCGCTGAGTGGCGCGCGCATGGACAACCTCTTCTCGACCCACCCCAACGTCGAGAACCGCGTGCGCGCGCTCGAGGCGATGGCCGGCGGCCAGCCGGGCCCGCGCCCGGGTGCCGCGATGCGCCGGAGCCCCATTCCCGCCGTCAGCCGGCGCGGCGGCCCGCGCTGAGTACCGACGGCCTCGCCGGGCGGCGCGCGGCTGCGGCGCTGCTCGGGGGCGTGCTGGGCACACGCGCGAGCCTTTCCGACCAGATCACCGACCCCGAGGGGCCGGTCGCGCGGCTGGCGCCCCCCGATCGCGCCCGCGCGCAGACGCTGGCCGCGTCCGTCCTGCGGCATCTGGGGCGGATCGACACGCTGCTGTCGGGGCTCATGCAGCGGCCCCCGCCGCTGCCGGTGCGCAACCTGCTCAGGCTGATGGCGGCCGAGATCCATCTCGGCCATGCGCCGGCGCATGCGGCGGTGGACAGCGCCGTGCGGCTGGTGCGCGAGCGGCCGAAGACCCGGAACATGGCGGGGCTCGTGAATGCCGTCGGCCGGCGCGTCGCGGCCGGCACAGCACTCTGGGACGCCGCACCCGAGGTCGGGCTGCCGGGCTGGATCGCCGGGCCGGTTCGCGGCGGCTGGGGCGCCGAGGCGCTGCGGCGGATCGAGGCGGCGCATCTCCAGGAGCCGGTGCCGACGGATCTCACGCTTCGCTCCGGGCTCGATGCGACCGAATGGGCCGGGCGGCTCGGGGCCGAGCTCCTGCCGACGGGGAGCCTGCGGCTGACGAGGCCGGGGCAGATCTCGGCCCTGCCCGGCTTCGCCGAGGGCGCGTGGTGGGTGCAGGACGCCGCCGCCGCCCTGCCCGCGCGGCTGCTCGGGCCGGTGGCGGGGCGCGACGTCCTCGACCTCTGCGCGGCGCCGGGGGGCAAGACACTCCAGCTCGCCTCCGCCGGGGCGCGGGTAACGGCCCTCGACGTCTCGGAGGCGCGGATGGCGCGGGTGGGCGAGAACCTCGCGCGCACCGGGCTCGGCGCCGAGATCGTGATCGCCGATGCGCTCGCCTGGGAGCCGGGACGGCAGTTCGACGCGATCCTCGTCGATGCGCCCTGTTCGGCCACCGGCACGATCCGCCGGCATCCCGACCTGCCCCATATCCGCCGCCCCGCGGACCTGCCGGCGCTCACGACGCTTCAGGCCCGGCTGCTGGCGCGGGCCTGGGAGTGGCTGGCACCCGGCGGGCGGCTCGTCTTCTGCACCTGCTCGCTCCTGCCCGAGGAGGGCGAGGCCAGGATCGCGCGGTTCCGCGAGGAGCACCCGGAGGCGGCGCAGCTCGTCCCCGATGCGGCGGCCCTCGGGGTCGAGCCCGGCTGGATCGGGCCCGAGGGCGGCCTGCGGCTGCGGCCCGACTACTGGGCCGAGCGGGGCGGGATGGACGGATTCCATGCGAGCGTCTTGACCAAGGCAGGCTTCGCGGCGTGACAAGCCCCGCGCGCAAGGATAAGGGCTGCATCATCGACAGTTACGGGAGCCTCCTCGGCCCATGTCCCGATCCGGCCTGACCCTTCGCGCGCTGGGCGAGCGGATCGCGCGGCCCTCGCGGCGGCTGCAGAACCGCATCCAGGCCCACCGCGCCCGTCTCGGCAACCGGCCGGTCCCGGCCGAGCGGCTGCCCGAGCCGGTGCTGATCGGCAATGCCGACGGCGGGCATGCGCTTCTGGCCGGTCACTGGCCGGTCCGCGGGCTCGACCTGATGATCACGCCGGGCTCGATCTGGTCGGCGACGCTGCCCGATCCCTCGCTCGAGGCCGAGCGGCAGGCCTGTCTCTGGCTCGACGACCTCGCCGCGGTCGGCAACCGCACGGCGCGCGGTCTCGGCCAGTCGTGGATCCAGGACTGGGTGCGGCTCTACGGCACCGGCGCGGGGCCGGGGTGGACGCCCGAACTGGCCGGGCAGCGTGCCCGGCACTGGACCTCGCACTGCCGGTTCCTGACCGAGGGGCTCGACCGCACCGCCGCCGACCGGTTCTGGCGAACGCTCGCGGCGCATCAGCGGTACCTGTCGCAGACATGGCCCGACGCGCCCGAGGGCCTGCCGCGGCTGCGCGCGCTCGCGGGCCTCGTCTGGTCGGGGCTCGCCCTCCCCCATGGCGAGCACCGCGCGGCTGTGGCCGAGCTCGGCCATGCCGCCGAGACGCTCATCGACCCGGCCGGCGCCACGCCCAGCCGCTCGCCCGAGGATCTCGCCGAGATCGTGATGCTGCTGATCTGGACCGCGCGCGCGCTCGAGAACGCCGAGCAGTTCGCGGCGCCGAGCCATCTCGCGGCCATCGTGCGGGGCGTGCCGATCCTGCGGCTGCTGCGCCACGGCGACGGCACGCTGCCGCGCTTCCACGGCGGCGGGCCGGGCAATTCCGCGCGCATCGACCAGGCGCTCGCCGAGCTGCGCACCGGGGTGCAGGAAAAGCCGAAGCTTCCCATGGGCTATGCCCGGCTGACCGGCGGTCGGGCGGTGGTGCTGATGGACGGCGCCCCGCCGCCCGGGGGCACACAGGCGACCACGGCCCATGCCAGCGCGCTGGCCTTCGAGATGAGCGCCGGGCGGATGCCGCTCGTCGTGAACCAGGGGCCGGGCGGGCGGTTCGGACCGGCGGACGCGCTCGCCTCGCGCCAGACTGCGGCGCATTCGGCGCTCGAGATCGACGGCTCCTCGGCCGGCCGGATCGCGGCCCGCGGCCTCGCCGCGCGGACCTTCGGCGCGAGGCTCGAGGGTGGACCCGCGCTCGTCTCGGTCAGGCAGGCCCAGGACGCCACCGGCCAGTGGCTCCTGGCTACCCATGACGGCTATGTGGCGAGCCACGGGCTCCTGCACGAGCGGCGGCTCTTCATCGACGCGCGCGGGCTCGAGCTGCGCGGCGAGGACATCCTCTCCACCCCCGAGGCCCGCGCCCGCACGCTCTTCGACCGCAACACCCGCGGCGACGGGCGGCTTCCCTTCGCGGTGCATTTCCACCTCCACCCGGCGGTCGGGGCCGAGCACGACCCGGAGGAGAACCTCGTGCTCCTGTCGCTGCCCACCGGCGAGACCTGGATGTTCCGCGCCGCCGGCGGCACGATTTCGCTCGAGCCCGAGCCCCATTTCGACCCCAACCGCGGGGCGCCGCGACGGGCCCACCGGGTGGTTGTCCGCAGCGAGGCGGTCGAGTATCTGGGGCAGGTCATCTGGTCGCTCGCCCGTCTGAACGAGGCATCGACCGCCCACGACGCCTGATGCCGCAGCCTCCGCGAGAGCGGGAGGATGTGCGCGCGCCCCGGAGACCCGCAATGACCCCAGACCTCGTGCCGCTTCGCCGCGCGCTTCTTTCCGTCTCCGACAAGACCGGTCTCGTGCCGCTGGCGCGGGCCCTCGCCGGGCGCGGCGTCGAGCTCGTCTCGACCGGCGGCACCGCGAGCGCGCTGCGCGAGGCGGGGCTCGACGTGCGCGACATCGCCGAACTCACCGGCTTTCCCGAGATGCTCGACGGGCGGGTGAAGACGCTGCATCCGCTCGTCCACGGCGGCCTTCTCGCCCTGCGCGACGACCCCGGACACCGGGCTTCGTGCGAGGCGCACGGCATCGCGCCGATCGACCTGCTGGTCGTCAACCTCTATCCCTTCGAAGCGACCGTGGCGAAGGGCGCCGACTACGACACCTGTATCGAGAACATCGACATCGGCGGGCCGGCGATGCTGCGCGCGGCGGCGAAGAACCATGCCTATGTGACGGTGGTCACCGACACCGAGGATTACGACGCCCTGCTCGCGGAGCTCGAGGCGAACGCGGGGGCCACCAGCCTCGCCTTCCGCAAGGCGCAGGCCCTGACCACCTATGGGCGCACCGCCGCCTATGACGCGGCCGTCTCCGGCTGGCTCGCGGGCGCGCTGGGCGAGGCGACGCCGCGCCGGCGGGTCGTGGCGGGCCGGCTCCACCAGCCGCTGCGCTACGGCGAGAACCCGCATCAGACCGCGGCCTTCTACCTCGACGGCGCCGTGCGGCCGGGTGTGGCCACCGCCCGGCAGGTGCAGGGCAAGGAGCTCTCCTACAACAACATCAACGACACCGACGCGGCCTTCGAGCTGACCGCCGAATTCGCGCCCGGCGACGGCCCGGCCTGCGTCATCGTCAAGCACGCGAACCCCTGCGGCGTGGCGCGCGGCGCCAGCGCGCTCGACGCCTATCGCAAGGCCTATGACTGCGACCGGACCTCGGCCTTCGGCGGGATCGTGGCGCTCAACGTGCCGCTCGACGCCGAGACCGCCGAGGCGATCGCGGGGATCTTCACCGAGGTGGTGATCGCGCCCTCGGTCACCGACGAGGCGGCGGCGGTCTTCGCGGCGAAGAAGAACCTGCGGCTCCTGGCCACCGGCGGCCTGCCCGATGCCGGCGCGCCGGCACTGGCCTGGCGGCAGGTGGCGGGCGGGCTCCTGGTCCAGGACCGCGACGCGGCGCTGACCGGGGGCGAGCTTGCCGTCGTCACCCGCCGCGCG
>CAZESN010000055.1:0-13777 GCA_964514775.1 uncultured Rhodovulum sp. | reverse complement strand
GCCCGGCTTGAAGCCGGGCTGAGATGCGCGTGTCGCGCGACCCGTCGAACCTGAACCGGCTCATACCGGCGGAGGGAAGGCCAGGGTCCCGCGCACCGCGGGCCCACCTCCTTTCGCCGCAGAAGGAGGACATGATGCTGAGAAATCTCCCCCTCGCTGCGGCCCTCGTCCTGGCAAGTCCCCTCGCCGCCCAGGACCGGCTGGAGCTCGTCATCTACACCTATGAGAGTTTCGTCTCGGAGTGGGGTCCGGGTCCTGCGATCGCCGCCGCCTTCGAGGAGGTTTGCGACTGCACCGTGCGCTTTGTCGGCGCAGGCGACGGGGCGGGGCTGCTCGGGCGGCTGCGGCTCGAGGGGGCGCGCACCGACGCCGACATCGTGCTCGGGCTCGACACCAACCTGACCGCCGAGGCGATCGCCACCGGCCTGCTCGCGCCCCACGGGATCGAGGTGCCGGAGCTCGACCTGCCGATCGCCTGGGCCGACGAAGTCTTCCTCCCCTATGACTGGAGCTACTTCGCCTTCGTCTACGACACCACCAAGGTGGCGGAGCCGCCGGCGAGCTTCGAGGAGCTGATCGCCTCCGACCTCGACATCGTCATCCTCGACCCGCGCAGCTCCACGCCCGGGCTCGGCCTCGTGATGTGGATCCGGGCCGCCTATGGCGATCGCGCCCCCGAGATCTGGG
The DNA here is from genome assembly GCA_964514775.1 of uncultured Rhodovulum sp. Taxonomy (GTDB): domain Bacteria; phylum Pseudomonadota; class Alphaproteobacteria; order Rhodobacterales; family Rhodobacteraceae; genus Amaricoccus. The sequence continues at coordinate 13,090 of CAZESN010000055.1, read as the reverse complement.
CGGGGCTCGCGCCGCGCATCGTCACTGTCACCCCAGGCTGGTCTGAGGGTTACGGTCTCTTTCGCAGCGGCGAGGTCGACATGGCGCTCGCCTACACCACCTCGCCCGCCTATCACTTGATCGCCGAGGACGACGACACCAAGGCGGCGGCGATCTTCGACGAGGGCCACTACATGCAGGTCGAGGTGGCGGCGATGACCGCAGCCTCCGACCAGCCCGAGCTTGCCCGGCAGTTCCTCGCCTTCATGCTCAGCGACGGCTTCCAGGGCGTCATCCCCACCACCAACTGGATGTATCCCGCCAAGGTGGCCACCGACGGCCTGCCGGAAGGCTACGATGCCTTCGAGCTTCCCGAAACGCCGCTTCTTTTCTCGCCCGAGGAGGCGGCGGCTCTCCGCCAGCCCGCGATCGACGAATGGCTGGCCGCGCTCAGCCGCTAGGCGTCCTGCGCACCCTCGCCGGGGTGCTGGCGCTCGCGCTCGTCGCGGCGCTGACCCTTGGCATGGTCGCAGTGATCGCCCTCCGTGCCGAGCCCGGCCGTGGCCTGGGTCCGGCCGACTGGGCGGCGCTGCGTTTCACGCTCCTTCAGGCGCTGATCTCGGCCGGCCTCAGCGTCGCCCTCGCGATACCGGCCGCGCGCGCGCTGGCCCGGCGGCGCTTCCCGGGACGGGCGGCCCTCACCGGCCTGCTCGGTGCGCCGTTCCTGCTGCCCTCGGTGGTGGTCGTCTTCGGCATCATCGCGATCTGGGGTCGTACCGGTATCCTGAGCCGCGGGCTCCAGACGGCAGGACTGCCCGGCCTCGACATCTACGGGCTCTCGGGCGTGGTGCTCGCCCATGTCTTCTTCAACCTGCCGCTCGTCACCCGCCTGTTGCTTCAGGGCTGGGTGGCGATCCCCGCCGAGCAGTTCCGCCTCGCCGCCCAACTCGGCTTCGGCCCCCGCGACGTCTTCCGCCGCATCGAGGTGCCGATGCTGCGCGGAGTGCTGCCAGGTGCCTTCATCCTCGTGTTTCTCCTCTGCATGAGCTCGTTCGCCGTCGCCCTGATCCTCGGTGGCGGCCCGCGCGCCTCGACGATCGAGCTCGCGATCTATCAGGCGATCCGCTTCGACTTCGATCTCGCCCGCGCGTCGAAGCTCGCCCTGATCCAGTTCGCGCTCTGCGGCACCGTGGCCGCGATCGCGCTGCGCATGTCCGCCGACGCAGGTTTTGGCACGGGCATCCGCGGCACCGTCACCCGCTGGGACGCCGATCGTCGCGACCTGCGCGCGCTCGATGCGGCAGTGATGCTCGGGCTTCTGCTCTTCACCGGCCTGCCGATCGCCGCCGTCATCGCCCAGGGAATTCCCGGCATCGTCACGGGCCTTCCCGCCAGCACCTGGCCTGCAGCCGGGCGCAGCCTCGGCGTGGCCCTCGCCTCCGCCGCGCTCACGCTCATCCTCGGCCTCGCGCTCGCGGCCCTGATCGATGCGCGCAAGGCCCGTGGCCGGGGCGGGGCGATGGAGCTCTTCGCCCTTCTCGCCCTTGCCGCCTCGCCCTTCGTGATCGGCACCGGGCTCTTCATCGTCATCCATCCGGTGGCCGACCCCTTCGCGCTCGCCCTGCCGGTGACGGCCGCAGTCAACGCGGCGATGGCACTGCCCTTCGTGCTGAGGGCCCTGCTGCCGGCGCTGGCCGACACGCGCATCCGCGACGGCAGGCTTGCCGACAGCCTCGGGATGACGGGCTTTGCCCGCTTTCGCCTCGTTACCTGGGCGCGGCTCCGCCGGCCGATGGGTTTCGCTGCGGGGCTCGCTGCCGCGCTCTCCATGGGCGATCTCGGGGTGATCGCGCTCTTCGCGCCGCCCGACATGGCGACGCTTCCGCTCCTGATGCAGCAGCTGATGGCCGCCTACCGAATGGATCAGGCGGCCGGGGTGGCGCTGGTGCTTGTCGGGCTCACCCTGTCACTCTTCTGGATTCTGGACCGCGGAGGACGCCTTGACGCTCGAGATTGAGGATATCGTCATCGCCCATGACGACTGGCGCCTGACCGCGAGCCTCGCGATCTCCGAGGGTAGCTCGAACGCCATCATCGGCCCCTCTGGCGCCGGCAAGAGCACGCTCCTCGACCTGATTGCGGGCTTCGTCACGCCCGCCTCCGGCCGCGTGCTCTGGCAGGGAAGGGACCTTGCCGGGGTACCGCCGGCCGAGCGCCCGGTGACGCTGCTCTTCCAGGAGCACAACCTCTTCGCGCATCTGACCGCGGAGCAGAACGTCGGCCTCGGGCTGCGCCCCGACCTCCGTCTCGACAGGTCCGAGCGGGCTCGAGTCGCCGAGGCGCTCGCCGCCACGGGCCTCGCGGGCAAGGAGCGACGGCGCCCCGCCGAGCTTTCGGGTGGCGAGCGCAGCCGGGTGGCGCTTGCGCGGGCACTCTTGCGCAACCGTCCGCTCCTCCTCCTCGACGAGCCCTTCTCGGCGCTCGGCCCGGCGCTCCGCGCCGAGATGCTCGACCTCGTCGCCCGGATCCGCGCCGAGCAGGGTGCGACGCTCCTGATGGTCAGCCATGCGCCAGAGGACGCGCGACGTATCTCGGACCAAGTGATTCTCGTGGACGAGGGCCGGGTTTTTGCGCCCCGCGAGACCGAGGCTCTGTTCCGCGACCCGCCACCGGCGCTGCGGGCCTATCTCGGCTGATGCGGATTTGGCCTGATTTCCTCAGTGTTCCTGCCGGCAGGATCCGGTCCGTCACGTTTCCGGTCGGGCATTGATCTGAACTGATGCCAAACGAAAACGGCCCGCGGCTTGCACCGCGGACCGTCCCATCAGAATATCGCCGGGCTCAGGCGTGCTTGCCCTTGTGGGGTGCCCAGATCTTCTTGTTCGTGAAGTAGAGCAGCACCGTCAGGACCACGAGGAACAGCACTGCCGTCAGGCCTGCCTGCTTGCGCGCCATCATCTTCGGCTCGGCCGTCCACATCAGGAAGGCCGCGACGTCCTGAGCCATCTGCTCGGGCGTGGCCTCGGTGCCGTCAGCATAGGTCACGTCGTCCCCATGTAGCACCGGGTTCATCGACATGAAGCCGCCGAAGGCCTCGTTTTCATAGAGAACCGTCCCGGCCTGCTCCATCTCCTCGCCGGTAAAACCGACCAGCAGCGAGGCGATGTACTCGGGGCCGCCCATGCCGTGCAGGATCTGGTTGATGCCCAGACCGGCCGGTCCGTGGAACCCGGCGCGCGCCTTGGCCATCAGGCTGAGGTCGGGCGCATTGTCGAGCGACGAGCCCGGGAAGTGATCCGGCGGCGTGGCGGTGCGGAAGTCATCGAGCTCCGCGTCGAAGACCTCGAAACGTGCGGCGAAGGCGCGCATCGCCGCGTCCGATAGCGCCGGACCGCCGGGAGCGGCTAGGGTACGGAAGGCCACCTGCTTCAGCCCGTGGCAGCTTGCGCAGACCTCGGTGTAGACCTGCAGCCCGCGCTGGAGCTGGTCCTGGTCGAAGCGGCCGAACGGCCCCTCGAAGGAGAAGGCGAAATCCGTCACATGCCCGCCACCGCCGGCGGCGACCGCCGGCAAGGGCGCGAGCGCGAGCCCGAGGGCAACGACAGCTGGGCGAAACATCCTTGCAATCATCGTCTGCATCCCTTTCGCGCCAGCACTCATTCGGCCGGCTGGGTATGGCTCGCGCCGTCCCCGCCCTTCTTGCCGTAATGCGCCTGGAAGTCTTCCTCGATCGTCGCCGGCAGCGGCAGCGGTTTCTCCAGCACGCCCAGAAGCGGCAGGATCACCAGGAAGAAGCCGAACCAGTAGAACGTCGCGAGCTGGCTGATGATGACATAGGGCTGCTCGGCCGGCATGGCGCCGCACCACATCAGCAGGAAGAAGTCGGCGACCAGCAGCCAGAACCAGACCTTGAACATCGGCCGGTAGCGGCCCGAGCGGACGCGGCTGGTGTCGAGCCACGGCACGATCAGCAGAACCGCGATCGAGCCGAACATCGCCAGCACGCCGCCGAGCTTGGAGTTGATGAACAGGATGTCGAAGGTGATGGCGCGCAGGATCGCGTAGAAGGGCAGGAAGTACCACTCCGGCACGATATGCGCGGGCGTCACCAGGGGGTTCGCCTCGACGTAGTTGTCGGGATGGCCGAGGAAGTTCGGCATGAAGCCGACGATCGCGGCGAAGATCACCAGCACGAAGACCAGCGCGAAGAGGTCCTTGATGACGAAATAGGGCCAGAACGGCAGCGTATCTGCCTCGACCTCGCGCTTCGACCCGCGCCGCACCTCGACGCCGGTCGGGTTGTTGTTGCCGGTGGTGTGGAAGGCCCAGACATGCACGATCACCAGGCCCGCGATGACGAAGGGCAGGAGATAGTGCAGCGAGAAGAAGCGGTTGAGCGTCGGGTTGTCCACCGCCGGCCCGCCGAGGAGCAGGGTCTGGATCGGCTCGCCCACCCAGGGGATCGCGCCGAAGAGGCCGGTGATCACGGTGGCGCCCCAGAAGGACATCTGGCCCCAGGGCAGAACGTAGCCCATGAAGGCGGTCGCCATCATCAGGAGATAGATCAGCATGCCGATGATCCAGGTGATCTCGCGCGGCGCCTTGTAGGAGCCGTAATAGATGCCCCGGAAGATGTGCAGATAGACCGCCACGAAGAACAGCGACGCGCCGTTCATATGCACGTAGCGGATCGCCCAGCCGGCATTCACGTTGCGCATGATGTGCTCGACCGAGTCGAAGGCGAGCAGGGTGTTGGGCGTGTAGTGCATCACCAGGATGATGCCGGTGACGATCTGCATCACCAGACAGAACACGAGGACAATGCCCCAGATCCACATCCAGTTGAGGTTGCGGGGGGTGGGGATCGTCAGCGTCGTGTGCAGGAGGCCGAGCACCGGAAGGCGGCTCTCGATCCACTTGGCGATCGGGGCCTTGGGCTCATAGGGGTCGTGCGGGATACCACTCATGATCGTTCCGTCCGTCCTCTGTCAGCCGAGCTCGATGACGCCGTCGGACACGAAGCGTGCCGTCGGAATGTGCAGGTTCTCGGGGGCCGGGCCCTGGCGGATGCGCCCCGACGTGTCGTAATGAGACCCGTGGCACGGGCAGAACCAACCGTTGTAGTCGCCCGCTTCGGCCAGCGGCACGCAGCCGAGATGGGTGCAGACGCCGATCATCACCAGCCACTCGCCCGCCGCGTCGAGCGAGCGATCGGCGTCGGAGGCGGGCGCGTCGGCAGCGAGGTTGGCGTTGCGCGCCAAGGGGTCGGGAAGGGCCGAGAGCTCGACCGAACGGGCCTCGGTGATCTCGTCCTCGGTACGGCGGCGGATGAAGACCGGCTTTCCGAGGAACTTGACGGTGAGCTGGCTTCCGGGCTCGAGCGCGGACACGTCGACCTGAATGGAGGCAAGCGCCTGGACGTCGGCGCTGGGATTCATCTGGTTGACCAGCGGCCATACGGCTGCTGCTGTCGCTACTGTGCCGGCTGCGGCGGTGGCGACATAGAGGAAATCCCTCCGCGTCCCGCCGTCCTCTTCCACATGAGCCATCCGCTCCGCTCCTTGCTATTACCCTGGCTGGGGGTTCGCGTGGTAGTGGGGTCGGGCAGAGACCCCGATTTTGCCGTGCTTTAGACGCTTTGGAGCAACGGGTCCAGTGGACTTTCGACCCCTGCTGTGATCCGGAGTGCCGATGCACACCGAAGAGCACATAACGGCCGTGGCTTCCCCCGAATTGACCTCCGCGGCCGGCAATTCCTGGCTCCGGCGGGTGGTCGAGGCGCGCTATGCGCAACTCGCGCTCTTCTGGTTCGCCTTCATCGAAGCCACCGCCCTGCCGATTCCCGTCGAGGCGGTGATGATTCCCTACATGCAGATGCGCCGCGACATCATGTGGCGCATGCCCCTGATCGCGCTTGCCGGGTTCCTCTGCTCGGCGCTCCTCGGCTATGCGGTGGGAAACCTTCTCTATGACGTGGCCGGGGCGCCTCTGATCGCCTGGATGGGCTGGGACAGTCCTTTCGACGCGGTGCAGGGGCATCTCGCCAGCGACGGGTTCTGGGCGATGCTCGTGGTCGCGCTGACGCCCCTGCCGACCCAGGTGGTGATGATCGGCGCGGGCTCGATCGGCGTGCCGCTCGAGACCTTCGTCGGCGCGCTCGTCGCCGCACGGGGCCTGCGCTACTTCGGGGCAGCATTGCTCGTATGGGTCTACGGCGACCGGATCGTGGAGTGGTTCGCTCGCCGGGCCGCCGCCCGCGAGCGGAGCCGCAGAGCCTGAGGGGCTTGTGGCGTAACCTCGTCCCCGCAACGGCCTTGGCCGCCGACTGACCGTCCGCGTCAGGCGGTTTCCGCCATGGCCTCCGCCTCGGCGCGCATCTGCACGGCGGCCGTGTCGGGCAGCGCTCCCACATCCGCACGGGTGACGATCTGCCCGCGCGGGACCGGCCGCACCACCGCCAGGTCATGCGCAAGCCCGATCGGCAGCCCGCCGAGACTGACCGACCGCGCAGCCGGCACGCATTTTCCCCAGACGGTCCAGCCCCCCTCGCCGTCGAGCCGGTCGCCCGGTGCGAGGTCGCGCTTTGCCACGGCCACCGCATCGCCGCGGAACTGCCGGCTCTGCCCCGTCGGCTCGCCGCGCAATGCGGCCGAGAGGACCGAGATGCCGAGCTCCATCCCTATCAGGTGGAAGGGCTTGTACATGGCGGCAAAGCGCCCTGTCCGGTCGGTGGGCAGGCCGTACTGCTTGAAGCAGGCGGCCGAATAGTCCGACTGCGCCTCGAGCACGACATAGACGCCCCAGCGCAGGTCTTTGAACACCGGCCGCCCGTCGCGCTCGAGCGACGAGACTACCTCGACCACCCCGCGCCCCGGCGCCTGGCCGCCGAGATCGCGCGGCGCCAGCACCTGCGCCAGGTCGTCGACCCCGCAGGGGGGGAAGGAGAGCCCGTCCTCGGGCGCGTCGAGCCCGCAGGCATTGGCGATCGCCGCCATCTCGATCGCCGACTTGGTCCCATCGAGGAACGAGTTGAACATCTGCGGGTTCATCCCAGCCGCCTTCGCCGCCTCCGGTGTCATCCCGTAATACGTCCAGACGTCGTCGGGCGTGACCTCGTGATAGGCGGGCAGATACTTCGTGCCCTTGCCCGCCGCCTGCACGCCGAAGCCGGCCGCCCGAGCCCAGTCGACCATCTCCGAGACCAGCGCCGGCTGGTCGCCGTAGGCCATGGAATAGACCACTCCCGCGGCCCGCGCCCGCGCCGCGAGCGCAGGCCCGCAGAGCACGTCGGCCTCGACATTCACCATCACCACATGCTTGCCGGCAGCGATCGCTGCCAGCGCATGGGTGGTCCCGGCCCCGGGATGTCCGGTCGCCTCGATCACCACCTCGACATCATCGCGGGCCGCAAGCGCCGCACCGTCCTCGAGGAAGACGGTTGCCCCGATCCGTGCCTCGTCCCATCCGACGGCGCGGCAGGCGGCGCGCGCGCGGTCGGGCGAAAGGTCCGCGATGGCCGTGACGATCAGGCCCGCGGTCGATGGCACCTGTGCGAGAAACATCGAGCCGAACTTGCCGGCTCCGATCAGCCCCACGCGCACGGGCCGTCCGGCGGCCGCGCGCGTGGAGAGCAATCCGTGAAGGTTCATGGTCTCTCCTCTCCCCCGAGCCCCGATGCTGCGCGGGCGGACCCGCCTGCGTCAAGACGGGGGCTGGGGATGGGGCTCAGCCCGTCACCTTGCGGTTGATCGCCATGGCGAGTCCCGCGACGCGCGGATCGTCGAGCGCGTCGAGATAGATCACGTTGGGAAAGGACGTCGTGCTGCTGGCGTTCAGCACCTTCGCATAGAGCGCGGGCCGCACGGTCCTTGCGAGGTCGAGGATCGAGGCCCCGAACACGTTGCCGATCCCCTGCAGGGTCAGCGTCCAGGAAAGGACGAACATCTTCGCATCCGGGCTCGTCCGCTCGCGCGCGAGCTTGCCGAGTTGGTCGGCGATCATCCTCTCGGCCGAGTCGCTGTCGGCATAGCTGTCGTAGACAGGCATGCTGTCGATCCCGAAGATACCCTGGGCGCGATACTCGGCCAGCACTTCGGCGGGCGCATCGCGCACGAAGACGAGGACGCATCCCCGGCCCTTGCCGATGAAATCGTTGATCGGCCGCGTGGTGAGGTCGCCGCCCTCCGAGTTCAGGAGCCGGTGCCGCAGCCCTTTCAGCGCCTCGAAATAGCCGCGCCATTCATCGTCGTTGAAGGGCCGGTACTGGGTGTTGCCGACATGGGTGTTCCGGCTGCCCTGCGAGTAGAGGATGACGAGTTCGGGGTGCGCGTCGAGATGGGCGTTCACCTGCCCGACAATCTCCGCGATCGACTGCCCGTTCGCCCCCTGCCAGTTGAGCGCGACCTTGGAGTAATGGCCCGTCTTGTAGGTCCCGTCACCGAGCACCGGGCGCAGGTCGAAGAAGCGCGAGCCGCAGTCGAGCTGGCCGGCGATGTCGCGGGTCTGGGTCAGCGTCGCGTGCTCGCTGCCGAGGGGCGTGCCGCCGGTCTTCCGGCTCATGCCCGCGTCGTGCGAGCCCGGCATGCAGATCCGCCGAAGCGGCCGGGAGCCGAGCAATGCCAGATTGTCCGACATCCAGCCTGCCGCCGGGATGGATGTCCCGACCGTGCCGTTGCGGCCGTAGAGGTGGAACTCCACGTCACCGTCATGTGCCCAGCCGAGCCGCACCGGCGATGCCGGCTGGATGGATGAGACGTCCACCTGCAGGGAGAATCCGTCGCGGGCACGGGCCTGGACCTCGAAGGTCCTTCCGGTCTCGCCAATCCGATAGCGAGCCTCGCCCGCATCGTCGCCGTGGTGCTTGAAGATGCCCTGGTCCCATTCGACGTAGCGCTGGCTCGAGGATGAGCGCGGGATGACCTGGGGGAAGGACCAGCTGTTCATCTGATAGGAATGGCTGTGCTCCAGATGCCAGTCCTGCTCGGTGAAGTTGCAGAGTGTGATCGTACCGCCCTGGCCCATGGCCGCGCTCCCTGAGGTTGCTCTGCTCTACCACTAGTTGAGCATCCCTGCCGGCGCCTCCTGGGGCGCGTGGGCATGGTTAACCGCGGGCGAGGGGGATCAGCCGGTGACGAGCCGGCCCGCCTCGAGGCGCAGCACCCGGTCCATCCGGGCGGCGAGATCGAGGTTGTGGGTGGCGATGAGCGCGGCAAGCCCTGTCTCGCGAACCAGACCCATCAGCATGTCGAAGACCTGCGCCGAGGTGTCGGGATCGAGATTGCCCGTCGGCTCGTCGGCGAGGAGGAGCCGCGGCCGGTTCGCGAGCGCCCGGGCGATCGCCACGCGCTGCTGCTCGCCGCCCGAAAGCTCGGCCGGCCGGTGGCCGAGACGGTGCCCGAGCCCGACCGCATCGAGCAACTGACGCCCCCGCGCCTCGGCCGCACCGCGTGTCTGCCCGGCGGCCCGGCAGGGCAGGGCGACATTCTCCAGAGCGGTGAACTCGGGCAACAGGTGGTGGAACTGGTAGACGAAGCCGATCGTCTCCCGGCGCAGGCGGGTCCGCGCCCCCTCTCCGAGATCCTCCGCCGGCGTGCCCCCGATCCGCAGCCGCCCGGACGTCGGCGTGTCCAGAAGCCCCGCGATATGCAGCAGCGTCGACTTGCCCGCCCCGGAGGGCGCCACCAGCGCTGCGACCTCGCCCGCATCGAGGCTGAGGCTCGCCCCGGCGAGAACCGCCACCTCCGCCGAGGTGCCGGGGTTGTAGACCTTGGCGATATCCTCGAGCCTCAGGGCTTCGCCGCGCGCCTCACTCATAACGCAGCGCCTCAACGGGGTTCATCCGCGCCGCGTTGCGCGCCGGCAGGATGGTGATCAGGAACGACAGACCCAGCGCCATCGCCGTCACTGCCAGGACATCCCCCACCCTGAGCCGCGCCGGGATCTCGGTGAGGTACCGCACCTCGGGGTTCCAGACCGAGCCGCCGCCGACCCATTCCACGATCCCCTGGATTTCCTGGATATAGGAGGCGAACAGCACTCCGAGGATCACCCCCAGCACGGTCCCCACCACCCCGATCAGCGCCCCGCAGAGAAAGAAGATCCGCATCACCGATCCTTCGGTCAGGCCCATGGTGCGCAGGATCCCGATATCGCGCCCCTTGTTCTTAACCAGCATCACCAGCCCCGAGATGATGTTGAGCGCGGCGATCAGCACGACGAGCGACAGGATCACGAACATCACCCGCCGCTCGACGTCGAGCGCGGCGAGAAACGCTCCCGAGGCGTCCCGCCAGGTCCAGACCATGCCGCGCGTCCCCGCCGCGGCGGCGAGCGCGGGCACGAGTTCGTTGATCCGGTCGGGCGCCTCGGCCATGATCTCGATCTCGTCGGCTACGCCCTCGCGGTTGAAATAGGCCTGTGCCTCGGTGAAGGGCATGTAGACGCGGGTCCGGTCGATATCGAACCGCCCCACGCCGAACACATAGACGATCTCGTAGTCGTTGATCCGCGGCTGGGTGCCGAAGGGCGTGTCCATCCCCTCGGGCGAGACCAGCGTGACGATGTCGCCGACGGTGACGCCGAGCTCGCGCGCCACGCCCGAGCCGATGGCGATGCCCTCTCCGAGCCGGTCGAGGGTGCCGATCGCGGTCTCGGGCGCGGCGATCAGCGGCATGGCCCGGAGGTCCTCGATCCGCGAGCCCAGAACCTCGACCCCGGCCGAGCGCCCGCCCGCCGAGGCGAGCACCTGGCCGCGGATCAGCGGCGCGGCGTGGGAAACGCCGGGGACCGCCGCGAGCCGGGCGACCGCGTCGTCGTAGTCGGCGATGCTGCGGTCGATGTTGCCCCATTCGTCCGCGACCGGCGCGTGGTAGACCGTGGCATGGGCGTTGGCGCCGAGGATGCGGGCGGTGAATTCCTCGCGGAAGCCGATCATCACCGCCTGGACGACGATGAGCGTGGCGACCCCGAGCATGACGCCGATCAGGGAATACCAGGCGATGACCGAGATCCCGCCCTCCTTGCGGCGGGCGCGCAGGTAACGCCAGGCGATTGCCCACTCGAAGGCGGCGAAGGGGGGCGTTGACGACACGTCTCTGACCTCGGCTGCGGCGCGCGGACCTTGCGGAGGCGCGGGCCGAAGGTCAAGCGTCGCCCCCCGGTATGGCAGGCCATCGCCGGAACACGATTTCGATGACCGCGTCCTGTCCGCCCCGCATACGGGGCCTTCGACGTCCTCAAGACTTCCAGCGGCGGCTTTCGCCCGCATCGTTCCCGGGGACTCATACGGCCGCCGGCTGACCGGTTCGGACGACAATCGTTCCCGGGAAGTGTGCCCGGGCACGGGGTGGGCACGCGTGCCCATTTTTCAACGTATTGATATGAAATGGCTATTCCTGAGCGTTAAGCATTAGGAAAGCTCTGTTAACGCGCCCGGGCACGCCGTGTTGGGCCGATCCGATCAAGCGGAGACCCCATCACTCCCGCCGTGTCATATGCGACGCCAGCGCCTCGTGGCCGGTGGCCTGCAGTCCCTCGACGACGCCGAGATAGTCCCGCGCCTCGCGGTTCTGGCTCAGCTTCGACTTCGCCAGCGTCCGCCGCACGGCGATCCGGAAGGCGACGATTTTGCCGAGCATCTGCGTCATGTAGTCCACCGGCGCATCCACCATCCGCCATGCCCGCTCGCCGTTCAGCCGCCGCTCGTGGTCGCGCGTGAGCAGGCCGACGGCCGCGCGCTTGGCGCGCTCCTCGTGCTGGAAGGTGATGTCGCCGTAGACATGGACGACCTGATAGTTCCAGGTCGGCACATGCCGGCCGTGCTCGGCCTTCGTCGGGTAGAAGTTGGGCGAGACATAGCCGTCCCCGCCCCGGAAGATCGCAAGCACTTCCTGACCGTCGGCGATCAGCCGGTGCATGTCGTTGGCGAGCGCCACATGCCCGATCAGCACCCCGTCCGGCCCGGGCAGGAGTGGGAGGTGGTTCGCAATCAGGCCATGGTCCGTCTGGGCGACGACGCAGGCGAGCGGCACTGCCCCGATGACGCCGGCGATCTCGTCGGAACTGATTTCCCTGAAGTGTTCAGGCACGTACATGGAATGCCCTCCGATCGGTCAGCCCGGGGCGTGCGCGCGCATCGAACCCCGGCGTCCCTGCCTTTCCGTCCGGCCATTCCCTTGCTCTACCAAGGGAATGGCCCCGCGCCCGCGCGTTGCCGGCTCTGTCGGCGGGGGTGTCCCTACGCCTCCGCGTAGATCTCCCGCACCCGGGCGACGGCGGCCTCGGGCGACATCTCCTCGCTCTCGCCGGTGCGGCGGGAGGTGAGCTCGACGACGCCGTTCGCGAGCCCGCGTGGCCCGACGGTAATCCGCCAGGGCAGGCCGATCAGGTCCATGGTCGCGAACTTCGCCCCCGCCCGCTCGTCGCGGTCGTCGTAGAGCGGATCGAGGCCCGCCGCCGTCAGTGCCCCGTAGAGCGCGTCGCAGGCCGCGTCCGTCGCCCCGTCGCCCTGGCGCAGGTTGACGATGCCCACATGGAACGGCGTCACGCCCTCGGGCCAGATGATGCCCCGCTCGTCATGGTTCGCCTCGATCAGTGCGGCGACCAGCCGGCTCACCCCGATCCCGTGGCTGCCCATGTGGACCGGCACCCGCTCGCCCTGTTCGTTCACGACCACGGCCTTCATCGGCTCGGAATACTTGGTGCCGAAGTAGAAGATCTGCCCGACCTCGATGCCCCGGCCCTCGACCCGCCGCTCCTCGGGCACCTGCGCGAAGAGATCCGCGTCATGGGTCTCGTCGGTGCGGGCATAGGGGGTGGTCCACTCGGTGCAGATCGCCGCGACCTGGTCCCGGTCCGCAAAGTCGATCGCCCGGTCGCCGAGGGTGAGGTCGGTCACGGCCCGGTCGTAGAAGACTGCGCTCTCGCCCGTGGGGGCGAGCACGAGGAACTCGTGGGTGTCGTCGCCGCCGATCGGCCCCGAATCCGCCCGCATCGGGATCGCCTTCAGCCCCATCCGCTCGTAGGTGCGGATGTAGCTGACCATGTGCCGGTTGTAGGCGTGGATCGCGTCCTCGACGGTCAGGTCGAAGTTGTAGCCGTCCTTCATCAGGAA
>CAZESN010000054.1:0-13818 GCA_964514775.1 uncultured Rhodovulum sp. | reverse complement strand
ATTTCGACGTGATCGAGTCGAAATCCCCGACCGAAAGCCCGGTCCGCTCCAGGAGCCGTTTCACCGCCGGAACCGGCCCGATCCCCATCACGTCCGGCCGGACGCCGGCGATCGCATAGCCCAGAAGCCGGGCGCGCGGCTTCAGCCCGGCGCCCTCCGCCGCCTCGGCGCGGGCGAGCACGATCGCCGCCGCCCCGTCGTTGATGCCGCTCGCATTGCCGGCCGTCACCGTGCCGTCCTTCCTGAACACGGTCTTCAGCCCGCCGAGCGCCTCGATCGTGGTCGCCTTGGGATGCTCGTCGGTGGCGAAGGGCACGAGGTCGCGCTTCACCTTCACCTCGACCGGCACGATCTGGCTGGCGAACCGCCCCTCGGCGATCGCCGCCGCCGTCCGCTTCTGGCTCTCGAGCGCGAAGGCGTCCTGGTCCGCGCGGCTGATCTGGTTCTCGGCCGCGACATTCTCGGCGGTCACGCCCATGTGCCCGGTGCCGAACGGACAGGTCAGCGCGCCGGTCATCATGTCGAGCGCGGCCGTGTCGCCCATCTTCTGGCCCCAGCGCGCCGAGGTCAGCGCGTAGGGTGCCCGCGACATGCTCTCGGCCCCGCCGGCGAGGCCGAAGTCGGCGTCGCCGAGCGTCAGCGCCTGGGCGATCGAGACCACCGCCTGCGCCCCCGAACCGCAGAGCCGGTTGACGTTCAGCGCCGGAGCGCTGTCGGGAATGCCGGCCTCGATCGCGGCGACCCGGCTGAGATACATGTCGCGCGGCTCGGTGTTGATGACATGGCCGAAGACCACCTGCCCGATCTGGCCGGGCTCGACGCCTGAGCGTTCCAGCGCGGCCTTGGCCACATGCGCGGCGAGCTTGCCGGGGGGGATGGCGGCGAGACTGCCGCCGAAGGTTCCGATCGCAGTGCGTGCGCCGTCGAGGATCACGATATCGGTGGTCATTCTGCCCCCCAGTTGCAGATTGTTGTCCCGATCAGCGTGGCGTGGCGCGGGAGTCGTTGCAAGCGTCTCCTGCAATATGTTCAGCCGGCGCGCCCGTGCGGCGACCACCAGTCGATGTCCGGCCCGATCGGCACGATCCGGGTCGGGTTTATGGTCTCGTGGCTCTGGTAGTAGTGGTGGGTGATGTGCAGGAAATCGACCGTCTCCGCCACGCCCGGGTGCTGGTAGAGCTCGCGGGCATAGGCCCAGAGCCGGGGATAGTCGACGAGCCGCCGGCGGTTGCACTTGAAATGCCCATGGTACACCGGATCGAAGCGGAAGAGCGTCGTCGCTAGCCGCCAGTCCGCCTCGGTCAGCCGGTCGCCGGCGAGGTAGCGCGCATCGCCGAGCCGCGCCTCGATCCAGTCGAGCGTGGCGAAGACCTCCCGTACCGCCTCGTCATAGGCGCCCTGGCTGGTGGCGAAGCCCGCCTTGTAGACGCCGTTGTTGACCCCGTCGTAGACGCGCACGTTCACCGCCTCGATCTCGGCGCGCAGGTCCTCGGGCCAGAAGTCCAGCGTATTGCCGGTGATCCCGTCGAAGGCCGAGTTCAGCATGCGGATGATCTCGGCCGATTCGTTCGAGACGATGGTGCCGCGCGCCTTGTCCCAGAGGACCGGCACCGTCACCCGGCCCGAGACCTGCGGATCGGCCTCGACATAGACCTCGCGCAGGAACTCCTTGCCAAGCACCCGGTCCCCGGTCGCGCCCTCGACGCCGCGCGCGAAGGTCCATCCGTCCTCGCCCATGAAGGGGTGCACCACGTCGACGGTGATGTGCTCCCCCAGTCCCTTCAGTGCCCGGAAGATCAGCACCCGGTGGGCCCAGGGGCAGGCGAGCGAGACATAGAGGTGATAGCGCCCGCTTTCGGCCGCGAATCCGCCCGCGCCGCTCGGTCCCGGGGCGCCGTCGGGCGTGATCCAGTTGCGCCAGCTCGTGACCGTGCGCTCGAATCGGCCGCCGCTCGCCGAGGTGTCGTACCAGCCCGTGTGCCAGGTCCCGTCCTGCAGATATCCCATCGCCTGGATCCTTCCCGAATGCGTCCTGCCGGCAATCTGGCCCTCGCGGGCCGGAATTAAACCCTGGCCGGGCGCCGTCGGGGCGGACAATCGCCGGGTCGGGAGGATTGCGCCACCCCCGCGACGACCGGCGCCGGTGGCGGGATCGCTTGTTGAAACCGCCGCGATCCGGCCGGGACGAAGCTGATCCCTACCCCATATCTGGTGCGCGGACGGACAGGCCGGCGCGCAGGACGCAAGATCTGGTGTCTCCGTGCCGCGCTGGCGGCCAAAAGGTTGACAGAGGTTGCCAAGGGGTTAACTGCACCCCATGTTTTCCTTTCAGATCAATATGTTGACATGCATTCGCACGCGTGCGATTCCTGCGGGTCCCTGCCGGAACGTTTGACCTGTGCCCCTTACTGGCGCAAGAATGTGGTGGAGCTTCAGGCCGCATCGGGGGGGAGGTGGCGCATGGAGGAACACCTGTTCGCAGGATCCGCGTCCCGGCGGCATCCGCCGCGCAAGGCACGGTCCCTGTCGCTCGAGATCGGCCGGAGCCGCTTCCCGATCCTGTCCCTCGAATCCGACGGCTGCACCATCGACGCCCCGCCCGCCTCTCCTGCCCGCGGCTACGCCTCGATCTTCGAGGGCGACCGCCTGGTCGCGCTCTGCCTGATCACGTTCACGAGCCCCGACGGCCAGCCGCAGCGGATCGTCTTCAAGCAGCGGACCGAGGCCCGCGCCGTTCCGCCGGTCGACTACCCGCTGTGACGCCTCCGCCTGTCGTCGCCACCCGCATCGCGGTCGTCGAGGAGGTGTTCCCCATCGCGGGCGCCTTCACCATCAGCCGCGGCTCGCGCACCGAGGCGCGGGTGCTGACCGTGATCGCCTCCGCCGACGGCGTGACCGGGCGCGGCGAATGCGTGCCCTACGCCCGCTACGGCGAGACGATCCGGAGCGTGGCCGCCCAGATCCTGACCCTGCCCCCGGCCCTCGACCGGCACCGGCTTCAATCGCTCCTCCCTCCCGGCGCCGCGCGCAACGCCGTCGACTGCGCGCTCTGGGACCTCGAGGCGAAGATCACCGGCCGCCCCGTCTGGGACCTCGCCGGCCTCCCCCCGCCCGGCCCCGAGATCACCGCCTATACCCTCTCGCTCGACACGCCCGAGGCGATGGAGGCCGCCGCCGCCCGCAACGCCGCCCGGCCGCTGCTCAAGATCAAGCTCGGCGGGTCCGGCGATCTCGCCCGCCTCGAGGCGGTCCGCTCCGGCGCGCCCCGGTCGCGGATCATCGTCGATGCCAACGAGGGCTGGACGCCTGGGACCTACGCCGAGCTCGCACCAGAACTCCTGCGCCTCGGGGTCGAGCTCGTAGAACAGCCCCTGCCCGCCGGCGAAGACGTGGCCCTCGCCGACCTCGCGCGGATTCTGCCGGTCTGCGCCGACGAGAGCTGCCACGACCGCGCCAGCCTGCCCGCCCTTACCGGCCGCTACGACATGGTCAACATCAAGCTCGACAAGGCAGGCGGCCTGACCGAGGCCCTCGCCCTGCGCGAAGCCGCGCGCGGCATGGGCTTCGAGGTCATGGTCGGCTGCATGGTCGCCTCGAGCCTCGCCATGGCGCCGGCGGTCCTGGTGGCACAGGGCGCGGCGGTGACCGACCTTGACGGCCCGCTCCTGCTGGCGCAGGACCGCCACCCGTCGCTCCGCTACGACGGGCGAGGCGTGCATCCCGCCGCCCCGGAGCTCTGGGGATAGAATGAGCCGCATCGTCTACGTCAACGGGGTGTATCTCCCCGAGGAAGAGGCGCGCATCAGCGTCTTCGACCGGGGCTTCCTGTTCGCCGACGCGGTCTACGAGGTCACGGCCGTGCTCGACGGAAGGCTCGTCGACTTCCCCGGCCATCTTGCGCGCCTGCACCGCTCGCTCGATGCGCTCGACCTGCCCGCCCCCGCCCCGGACGCGGAGATCGAGCGCATCCACCGCGAACTCGTCGCCCGCAACCGGGTCGAGGAGGGCGTGGTCTATCTCCAGATCTCGCGCGGCAGCACCTCCGACCGCGATTTCGCCTGGCCGCCGGCACCGCAGCCGACGCTTGTCCTTTTCACCCAGGCCCGGCCGGTGATCGACACGCCGTCGGCGCGCAGCGGCATAAGGGTGATCCTCGTGCCGGACCTCCGCTGGGCCCGGCGCGACATCAAGACCGTGCAGCTTCTCGCGCCTTCCATGGCCAAGATGATGGCCGTGCGCGCCGGCTGCGACGACGCCTGGATGGTCGAGGACGGGATGATCACAGAGGGAACGTCCAACAACGCCTGGATCGTGACCCGTGACGGGGCGCTCGTCACCCGCGGCCTGTCGCAGGCGATCCTGCACGGGATCACCCGGGCCTCGGTGCTGGCCTATGCGGCCGAGAGCGGGATGCGGGTCGAGGAGCGCCCCTTCTCCGGGGAGGAGGCGCAGGGTGCGGCGGAGGCCTTTATCACCTCCGCCTCGGGCTTCGTCACGCCGGTGGTCGAGATCCAGGGCGTGCCGCTCGGTGACGGCCGCCCGGGCCCGGTCGCGCGCCGGCTGCGCGAGGTCTACATCGCGGAGAGCCGCCGCCGCGCCACCTGATCCAGGGCTCAGTTGAGCGAGATGAACGCCAGGGCGTTGTGGTTGTTCATCGGGATCACGAGCTGGTTCTGGGTCGAATCGTAGCACATCGAGGCGGCGCTCGGGATGCCGGTCGCGATCACCTCGGCCTCGGCGCCCGGCGCGATCTTCGAGACGCTGCCGAAGCGCACGCTGCTCACGTATTTGGTGCCATCGGCGAGGATCACGAGCCCGTCGTTGCCGCCCTCGGCCGCATGCTCGGTATTGATGAGCTCACCCTCGGGGTTGAAGGTCAGCACCGCGTTGTCGCCGATGTTCACCACGACGATATTGCCGTCATTGTCCATCGCGACGCCGTTCGGCGCGTTGAGCGGGGCGCCGTCGATGAAGACCGAGACCTCGCCCTCGGGGGTGATGCGGAAGACGCGGAACGCCTCGCGGGTGTTCGAGACATAGACGGTGCCGTCTTCGGCCACGGCGATGCCGTTCAGGAACTCGGCCTCGGGCACCACGGTCTCGCCATGCGGCTCGCCGGTCGCGAGATCGAACATGCGGACCGTGTCGATATCGGCGGTATAGATCATACCATGGGCAAGCGCGCTGCCGAGGGGCTGGTTGAGCGTGAGCCCGTCACGGGTGGCGCCGATCCATTTCGTCGTGTGGACGCTCCCGTCGGGGTTGATCAGCGAGACATAGCCGTCGTTTTCCTGGAGGTTCTGGCCAACGCCGGCATTCATCGCGACGATCAGGTTCCGATCCTCGTCGAAGACGCAGCTCTCGGCGAAACGGAAGCTGCCGAAGACGCGGACATTGTCGCTGATCGGCGTGGCCTCACCGGCCTCGTTGACGGTGCCGAGCGGTCCGCCGGCCTGGAACGACTGTGCTGTCGCCATCGCTGTTCCCGCCGCCAGGACGCTCGTCGCCGCTGCAAGGACTTTCCACATGGGTCTTCCCTCCCGTTGGTGTGAAGGCCGGATGCCTCGGCGGTTGCGGGCCCGCGACCCTTCGGTGCCGGAGCAGGCGGCGATCGTGGCGGCGCATCCCCCGGTTGCTCCGGTGCGTCGCCGCCGCGAATGATCGGAAAGGTAGCGGCATGTGCCCGGTCGGTCTAGGCGTCAATTAACCGATCGTTTCAATCGACCTGACGCATCCGGCCTTTCAGCTGCCGACCCCGAAGAGCCGGCCCCGCTCGGTGACGAGCACGATGGCGAGGCTTGCGAGGCCGAGGATCGCGAAGCTCAGCGAAAGGGGTCCGACGGTGCCGTCGTAGTGCTGGCCGACCCATCCGCCGAGCAGTGCCGCCATGGCGGTCGTTACCGCGCCGATGAAGGATGAGGCGGTGCCCGCGATCCGGCCCATCGGCTCCATCGCGATGGCGTTGAAGTTCGGCATGATCAGCCCGAAGCAGAAGAGCGCGACGCCGAGGAGAAGGACGAAGAGGACGAGCGGCGGCGGGCCGCCCAGATGTCCGAGAACGGCGAGGCCGATGCCCGCCACGGCGAAGCCGAGAAGGGCGGCGTGCGACATCCGGCGCATGCCGACGCGGCGTACCAGTCGGCCGTTGATCAGGCCGGCGGCGGCCATGCCCACGGCGACGATGCCGAACACGACGGGGAACCAGGAGCCGAGGCCGTAGATCTGGGTGTAGATCTGATGGGCGGAGCTGACGTAGGCGAGCAGGGCTCCGAACACCATTCCGGTCGCCAGCGAATAGCCGAGCGTCAGCCGCGTGGTCACGGTCTGGCGGAGCGCGCTTGCGAGCCAGGCGGCCGAGAGGGGCTCGCGGTCGGCGACCGCCCGGGTCTCGGGCAGGCGCAGCATGGTCCAGCCGAGAACGGACAGCGCCACCAGGCCGAGGAAGCCGAAGATGAGCCGCCAGTCGCCGGCGAAAAGGATGGCCTCGCCGATGCCCGGCGCGAGGATCGGCACGATGATGAAGACCATCATCGTGAAGGACATGACCTCGGCCATCCGCCGGCCCTCGAAGGTGTCGCGGACAACGGCAACCGCGACGATGCGCGGCGAGGCGGTACCGATGCCCTGGATGAAGCGGGCGACCAGCAGCGCGTCGAGGGAGCCCGCCCAGATGCAGGCGACCGAGGCGACCACGTAGAGGCCGAGCCCGGCGAAGAGCACCGGTCGCCGCCCGAACCGATCGGAGAGCGGCCCGTAGACGATCTGGCCGAGCGCGAAGCCGAGCATGAAGCTCGCGATCACGAGCTGCTGGCGGTTGGGGTCGAGCACGCCGAGGTCGTCCCGGATCTGGTCGAGGGCAGGCAGCATGACATCCACCGACAGCGCCACCAGCGCCATCAACCCCGCCATGAGCGCGACGAATTCCGGGAAGCTCGGCGCGGGGCCGTCTCTTTGGGGCATTGGTCTGGGCCTGCGGATAGGGCGGTGGCGGATGTGCGCCGCAGTCCTCAGTATAGGCGCCGCCTCGGGACGGGCCAGTCCGGAGTGTGCCCGGGCACGGGTGGGCACGCGTGCCCAGATTTCAACATGTTGAAACCAAAGGGATATTATGAGCGGGAAAGGATTAGGAAAGCTTTGTGAACGAAAGCTGAACTGGCGGGGCGGCCGTCTGGCCGGCTGTATTCAGGGGGAGAATAGCGGTTCGGGGACGATTACGTCTTTTTCTGTTTGCACGATTTGACCCGTGGCAAATCGTGACGCGCCTGCCTGCCCCCGGCAGGCGCGTTCCGCGCCGCCCAAGCAGGCGCGCCACGATCCCCGGGGGGCATGACCTCCATTGAGGAAGTGGATGGCCTCCGCGCTCGCGCGCTCCAGCCATGGACCGGGGCGAGGCAGGGCCTCGCCTGATCCGGTCCCGGGTGCGTGAGAAACCGGTGAGAGTGGCCTGAACCGGGAGTCAGTGGTCCCGGTCGAAGCGGGACTTTGCCTCGGGGCTCGCCTCGGTCTGGTGGCGGGCGACCCATTCGTCATAGGGCATGCCGTAGACGATCTCGCGGGCCTCGGCCTTGCCGATCGCGATCCCGCGCGCCTCGGCCGCCTCCTGATACCAGCGGCTGAGGCAGTTCCGGCAGAAGCCCGAGAGGTTCATCAGGTCGATGTTCTGGACGTCGGTCCGTGTCCGGAGGTGATCGCGGAGGGCACGGAAGGCGGCGGCCTCGAGCTCGGTGCGGGTCCGGTCATCCATCGCTGTTTCCTCCGTCGGTCAGGGCACCGGCGACCACCTCGCGCAGGATCGGCGCCAGGCGTTCCGCCCAGTGGCGCTCGCCCGCGGCCGTGTCGATCCCGTCGTGGCGCAGCTCGATCAGCACATGCGGCAGACCGCGCCCGGTCCCGTGGCGGCTGAGGGTATCACCCTCGAGCTGGCCGGAATAGGGCTGGTTGTCGCCGACGCAGAGATCGCCCTCGGCCCGGAGCCGGGCCATCAGGGGCAGCGGCAGCCGCCCGTCGTGGTGCCAGAGCACGCCGACATGCCAGGGCCGCAGCGGCCGGCCCCTGAGCTGGGGGGTGTAGGAATGGATCGAGATGATCGCGGGGGCCCGCTCGTCGGCGATCATCCGGTCGATCTGCCGGTCGATGGCGGCGTGGTAGGGCCGGTGGTAGGCATTGAGCCGGGCGTGTTTCTCGGCCTCGGTCACATGCCGGTTGGCGGGAATGATGGTCCCGTCGTAGAGCCGCATCACCAGCGTCGGGTCGTCCTCGCCGCGGTTGGGATCGATCACCAGCCGCGAGAAGCGCGACAGCACCGCCGGCGCGTCGAGGAGCCCGGAGAGCGCCAGCGTGACGCCGCGCGCCCCGATATCATAGGCGATATGGCGGGCCATCTCCTCGGGCGGAAGGCCGAGGCTGCCGCCCGCGACGGCCTGCGGCACGCGGTTCATCGCGTGGTCACAGATCAGGAGTATCTGCGAGCGTCCGTGCTCGTTGACGCATTCATAGGCGGGCGAGTCGGGCATTCCGGGTCCAGGGATCGATCAATCCCCGGAGCTTATGACGGCCGTTGCCCGGCGGCCAGATGTCCCCCGATCTTTTTCGTTTGCGGTCTTTTCCGTTCCATTCGCCAGGTAAACGGCTATAAGCGAAGCGTTTCGATCATCCGCCCCGGGGAGCCCGATGACGCCACTTCGTCGCCAGCGCAACGTCAAGATCGTCGCCACCCTCGGCCCGGCGTCCGATGACATCGACATGATCCGCCGGCTGCATCTCGCCGGCGCGGACGTGTTCCGCCTCAACATGAGCCACGGCGACCACGAGGACATCCGCCGCCGCCATGCCGCGATCCGCGCGATCGAGGCGGAGCTCGGCCGGCCGATCTCGATCCTTGCCGACCTGCAGGGGCCGAAGCTGCGCTGCGGCACCTTCGCGGGCGGGCCGTACACCCTGGTCGAGGGCGCGCGCTTTCGCTTCGACCTCGACCCGGCCGAGGGCGACGGGCGCCGGGTCGGCCTGCCGCATCCGGAGATCTTCGCCGCGCTCGAGCCCGGGTCGGTGCTGCTCGTCAACGACGGCAAGATCCGGCTGCGGGTGATCGAGGCCTCAGCCTCGCATGCCGAGACCGAGGTCGAGGTCGGGGGCGAAATCTCGAACCGCAAGGGCGTGAACGTCCCCGACGTGGTGCTGCCGCTGGCGGCGCTGTCGGAGAAGGACCGGCGGGACCTCGAGTTCGTCTGCGAGCTTGGCGTCGACTGGCTGGCGCTGAGCTTCGTGCAGCGGGCCGGGGACGTCCACGAGGCGCGGGCGCTGGCCGCGGGCCGCGCCGCGATCCTGTCGAAGATCGAGAAGCCGGCGGCGGTGCGCGCCTTTGCCGAGATCCTCGAGGCCTCGGACGGGATCATGGTCGCGCGCGGCGATCTCGGGGTCGAGCTGCCGGTCCAGGCGCTGCCGCCGATCCAGAAGCGGCTGGTGCGCCAGTGTAGGGCCGCCGGCAAGCCGGTGATCGTCGCGACCCAGATGCTCGAGAGCATGATCTCGGCGCCGGTGCCGACCCGCGCCGAGGTCTCGGACGTGGCGACCGCGATCTACGAGGGCGCCGACGCGGTGATGCTCTCGGCGGAATCGGCGGCAGGCGATTATCCGGTCGAGGCGGTGACGACGATGAACAACGTCGCGATCTCGGTCGAGGGCGACGAGATCTACCGACAGGTGATCGAGGCCGCGCGCACCGCCGTGCGCCGCTCGGTCGCCGATGCGATCACGGTGGCGGCGCGCGAGGTGGCCGAGACGACGAACGTGAAGGCGATCTGCTGCTTCAGCCACACGGGTACGACCGCCAGTCTCGTCGCCCGCGAGCGGCCCCGGGTGCCGATCCTGGCGCTGACGCCCTTCGTGCGGACCGCCCGGCGGCTGATGCTGACCTGGGGAATTCACTGCGTCGTCGTGGACCAGGTGGACCGGTTCAAGATGGCGGTGATCGCCGCGGCCCGCGCTGCGCGTGCCGATGGTTTTGCCTTGGAGGAGGACCGGATCATCGTCACGGCCGGCATCCCGTTCGGCGTGGCGGGCTCGACGAACATCCTGCGCGTGGCCGTCTGCAACGAGCGGGCGATCATCGAGGGCGTGGGCGAGGATTGACCGGCCCCTCGTGCGCGCCTATAAGCCGCGTTTTCCCGACGTGCCCGGCGAAAAGGGCTGCCGTGGCGCGTCCGAACCATCCTGACCTAGGAGTTGGAAATGCCCAAGATGAAGACCAAGGCGAGCGCCAAGAAGCGCTTCAAGGTGACGGCCACCGGCCGCGTCCTCGCCGCCCAGGCCGGCAAGCGGCATGGCATGATCAAGCGCAGCACCAAGTTCATCCGCAATGCGCGCGGGACCACGACCCTCTCGGCTCCGGACGAGAAGATCGTGAAGACCTACATGCCCTACGATCGCTGAGGAGGTCTGAGAGATGTCACGCGTTTCCGCCGGTCCCGCCAGCCACGCCCGCCATCGCAAGGTCATCAAGGCCGCGAAGGGCTATTACGGCGCCCGCTCGACGAATTTCCGCACCGCCAAGCAGGCGGTCGACAAGGCGCTCCAGTACGCGACCCGCGACCGCAAGGTCCGCAAGCGCACCTTCCGCGCCCTCTGGATCCAGCGCATCAACGCCGCCGTGCGCGAGCATGACGCGACGCTGACCTATTCGCGCTTCATCAACGGCCTCGACCTCGCGGGCATCGAGGTGGACCGCAAGGTCCTCGCCGATCTCGCCGTCCACGAGCCGGCCGCCTTCGGCGCCATCGTGACCCAGGCGCGCGCAGCCCTCGGCTGAAGCCTTTTCGGGGGCGCCGGTCGCGGCGCCTCCGGTCCCGGGCGATGACCCCCGACATTTTCCTCGCGCTTGTCGTCTTCGCCTTCGTGACCTCGATCACGCCGGGGCCGAACAACCTCATGCTCATGGCATCTGGCGCGAATTTCGGCTTTCGCCGCACCATTCCGCACATGCTAGGCGTCGGCATCGGCTTCGTAGTGATGGTGGTGCTGGTTGGGCTCGGCCTCGTGCAGGTCTTCGACGCCTTCCCCGCCAGCTATGTGGTGCTGAAGGTCGTCAGCGTCGCCTATCTCCTTTATCTCGCTTGGCGCATCGCCACCGCCGCCCCGCCGGGCGAGGCGTATCGGCCGGGTGATCCGATGACCTTCCTGCAGGCGGCCGCCTTCCAGTGGGTGAACCCCAAGGCCTGGTCGATGGCGCTGACCGCCATCGCCATCTATGCGCCGTCGCGCAGCCCCGCGGCCATCGTGCTGGTCGCGCTCGTCTTCGGGGCGGTGAACCTGCCCTCGGTCGGGTCCTGGGCGCTGCTGGGCCAGGGAATGCGGCGCTGGCTCGACACGGGGCCGCGGCTGCGGGTCTTCAACGCGGGCATGGCGCTCCTGCTCGTCGCCTCGCTCTATCCGGTGCTGATGCCCGCCTGAGCGCGGCGCCTCGGGCGAGTTGACAGGGGCCGGCGCGGCTTCCTAATGCTGCACTGCAAGCGCACGTCTCTCTTTCCCCAGGCGACTCACCCCGGAGCGGAACCATGGCCGAGCCCGCGCGAGACCTTCCCCTGGACCGGCTGCGGCTCGATCACACCACGTTCGAGGATGCACGCGAGCTCGATATCGTCGCCGAGGAGGTGGCGCTCTATCTGAGGCGCGGCGATTTCGCCTCGGTGAAGGCGTTCTTCGTCATCCAGGAGCTCGCCGATATCGCGAGCCTGCTCGAGCACATGGAGGACGAGGACGCGCTGATCGGCATCCGTCAGCTTCCCGTCCAGGACCGCGCGGAGATCCTCGGCTATCTGCGTCCCCGGACCCAGGTCGAGCTCGCCCGGCGGATGAGCCGTGAGGAGCTCACCCGGCTGATGGCGGCGATGAGCCATGACGAGCGCGTCGACCTCTACAAGGCGCTCGACCCGGAGGCCCGCGAGCAGGTCCTGCCTGGCCTCGCCAAGGCCGAGCGCGACGACCTGCGCAGGCTCGCGGCCTATCCTGAGGGGACGGTCGGCGCGATCATGACCTCGGACTATGCGACGCTGCCGCCCGAGCTCACGCCCGCGCAGGCGCTCGACGCGCTGCGCCGGCAGGCCTCGGACGTCGAAACGGTCTATACCGCCTATGTGGTCGACGGCACGCACCGGCTGCTCGGGGTCGTGTCGCTGCGCGACCTGCTGCTCGGCCGCTCGCTCCAGACCGTGGGCGAGCTGATGGAGCCCGACCCGGTGGTGGTCGCGGCCGATGCGGAGCAGGAGGAGGCGGCCACCCTGATCTCGCGCTACGACCTCCTGGCGCTGCCGGTGGTCGACGAGGGCGGGCGGATCGTCGGCATCGTCACCCAGGACGACGCGATGGACATCGCCGAGGAGGAGGCCACCGAGGACATCCTCAAGGCATCGACGGTCGGCGAGTTCGAGGGCGACGTGCGCGAGGCGGGGATCTTCTCGCTCTGGAAGGCACGGATCGTCTGGCTGGTGCTGCTCGTCTTCGGCAACATCTTCTCGGGAGCGGGGATCGCCGCCTTCGAGGACACGATCGCGGACAATCTGGCGCTTCTCTTCTTCCTGCCGCTCCTGATCGCGTCGGGGGGCAATGCGGGCGCGCAGTCGGCGACGCTGATGGTGCGTGCGCTCGCCACGGGCGACGTGCGGACCGGCGACTGGGCGACCATGTTCGGGCGCGAGGTGATCATCGCGCTGGCGCTCGGGGTGACCATGGCCTTTGCCGTCTCGTGGATCGGTGTCTGGCGCGGGGGGACGGAGATCGCGATGGTGGTGGCAATCGCGATGGTGGTGATCGTGCTGATCGGCGCGCTGATCGGCGTGTCGCTGCCGTTCCTGTTCGCGCGGTTCGACCGGGATCCGGCGGCGGCGTCGGGGCCGCTCGTGACCTCGATCACCGACGTGCTCGGGGTGCTGGCCTATTTCGGCATCGCGACGACGTTGCTGCCGGCGGTGCCGGGGTAACAAACAGGTCGGCGTCTCGTCCGGCCCCTGCCGTCAGCCCCGCACGATTTGACCCGTGGCAAATCGTGCCGCGCCTGCCTGCCCCCGGGCAGGCGCGATTCTCGCGCCCACCCCAGGCAGGCGCGGCACGATTACCAACCGCGCGGGGATATTTGCCGCCCCCCTCGGCCTCCGCGCTCACGCGCTTCAGCCGACGAACCGGCGCGACGCAGTGCGTCGCAAGGGCCGGTTCGGGTCAGGCGAACGGCCTCACTTCTTGCCATCGGGCGGCTCCGGGGCTAGTGGCTGGCCTGCGACAGGAGATGATCCATGGACGACGTGACCGGCCTTCGCGCCAGGTATATCGAGGCGATCGCCGGGGCTGCGGACGAGGCGGCGCTCGAGGACGTACGCCTCAGGGCGCTCGGCAAGAAGGGCGAGGTCGCGGCCGCGCTCAAGACCCTCGGCACCATGTCGCCGGAGGAACGCAAGACCGCGGGCCCGGTCCTGAACGCGCTCCGCGACGAGATCGCGGCCGCGCTTGCCGCGCGCAAGGCGGCGCTGGGCGATGCGGCGCTGGACGCGCGGCTGGCGGAGGAATGGCTCGACGTGACGCTGGCGGCGCGGCCCGCCGTCCAGGGAACGATCCATCCGGTCAGCCAGGTGATGGACGAGATCACCGCAATCTTCGCCGATCTCGGCTTCTCGGTGGCCGAGGGGCCGCAGATCGAGAGCGACTGGTACAATTTCGACGCGCTGAACATCCCGCCCGAGCATCCGGCGCGGCAGGAGCACGATACGTTCTACATGGCGCGCGCGACGGGCGACAACCGGCCGCCGCATGTGCTGCGCACCCATACCTCGCCGG
>CAZESN010000053.1:0-13981 GCA_964514775.1 uncultured Rhodovulum sp. | reverse complement strand
CAGCGGGCATGGTCGTCGGCGTCGTCGCCGGGCAGGCCGCGGCTCACATCCTCGAGCGGCAGGCGCGACAGCAGGGCGACGCCGTTGAAGCCCTTCTGGCCGTGGGTCTCGACGCTGTAGCCCGCATCCTCGATCTCGGCGCGCGGGAAGGCCTCGTCGGTGGACTTGATCTCCTGAAGCGCGACCACGTCGGGCCGCGCCTCACCGAGCCAGTCGAGCAGGGCGGGCAGGCGGGCCTTGACGCCGTTGATGTTGAATGTGGCGATCTTCATGGTATTAAATCCCGTATGATCCGTATAGACTTACATAGATCTCAGAAATCCTTGAGTTCATTCAGTAATTTACTGAATGTTTGATTTCATTGGACCAGTAAGATCGCGTTGAAATCTCCATCCAGAAGTGGGAAGAAAGATGGTAAGCTCTGGATATGGAGGTTATGATGACAAGGCTTACCAAGCCACTTGGAGCACTTCAAGTAAGAAAGCTGACCGATACTGGTATGCACTTGGTTGGAGGGGTACACGGTCTTTATCTCAAGATTGGTCCTAGTGGTTCTCGGTCGTGGATACTGAGGAAAACATTCCGGGGTCGTCGCATTGACAGGGGGCTTGGCTCGGCTGCGGTCATCGGTCTTGCCGATGCGCGAGAGAGGGCGAAGGAGCTCCTTAAGGCGTTGGCCGAGGGCCGTGATCCTAAGGAGCAGGCGCCGGTGGAGGTCATGACTTTCCGTCAGGCGATGGAAGCGACCTATGCACTCAAGGCTGCTGGTTGGAAGGGCGAGCAAAACAAAGCCAGCTGGAAGCGGGGCCTTGAACACTATGCCTGTCCGATCATTGGGACTCTTCCCGTGAACGAGATCGGCCAATCCCATCTCCTTCGTATCCTTGAGCCGCACTGGGTTGATAAGCACCCGACGATGGTGAAGGTTCGCGCACGTATCGAGATGATATTGGACTACGCCACCGCCAAAGGCCACCGGCAGGGCGACAATCCCGCACAGCTCAAGCGGCTAGTGTTCCTTCTGCCGAGCGTCCAGCGCAAGGTTGTCCACAGGGTGGCGCTGCCGTGGAGCGAGATCCCTGATCTTGTGAAAGAGTTGTCGGAGTGGCCGGGGGCGGCACCGCTGGCGCTTCGTTTCCTGATTCTGAACGCCTCTCGATCAATCGAGGTGCGCGCCATGCCAACTGTGGGCGAGGTCGATGGCGACCTGTGGACTATCCCCGCCGAGCGAATGAAGGCTGGACGCGAGCACCAGGTACCTCTCACGTCAGCCGCTTTGGAGGTCTTGCGACTCGCGAGGGAAGAGGATCCGGGTCAGTTCATGTTCCGAGGACATAAACTGGACCGCCCGATGCACGACCTGACGCTGACCGCACCCCTTCGGCGCCTCAACGTCGGGCGTGAGGCCGCGACCGTCCATGGTTTCCGCAGCTCATTCCGAGATTGGGTCGGAGATCATGGCTACGATGGGGATCTGGCCGAGGAGCAGTTGAGCCACGTCCGGGGAAGTGCCGTTCAGCGCGCCTACAACCGTTCCAGTATGCTTGCCCGGCGGCGCGAACTCCTAGAACTCTGGGGCGACTACTGCTTGGGAGTGAAGCCGAAGGTGATCAAACTCGCACGGGCGTCCTGACCCCCCTCAATTTCCCTCTGACTTTCCCCGCCCAGGCTGCGCATATCCCATTCCCTCCCCGAAAAGGCTGGGGGATGTCGGGGCTTCTCCGGCGATGTGGGGAGAGAGCCCCGCCGTTCAGAATCTAGGCAGCATTTGGTCATTTGCCCGATGCGGCATAGCGGTTGATTGGTGCCAGAAGCGGCCGCAGACGCGGAGGGCGGGGAGTGGCCGTTCGCTGCGATGCGACCTGATCTGGCACATGGGCGTGAAGCCGGCGTTCGCGGTGCCGACGCGAAACGTGAGCGCAGCCGCCTGAGACACTCGCTGCGCAGTTGCACCATTCCCGGAACCTGTCATGCTTCGAATGAAGGGTTTCGGAGGACCGAGAAAAAGTTTCTCCAATTGACGATCAGCCGCACTAAGCTCAACGTCAGATTGGGCCACCAAGGGGGGGGGGATTGAGCATCAATTATCACAATCCCGATCAATACATGGCAGCGCTGCGTACGATCATCGCGCAGGGAAGGAAGCGAGTTGGCCTTTTGGTTGGAGCCGGAGCTCCCGCGGGGATGGCTCGCGCAGATGGCACTCGCCCGCTGATTCCTGCGGTTGTCGGCCTGACAGAGCAAGTGCTTGCTGCCATCGACGCTAAATATAGCGTGCAGATCGCAGGGCTAAAGGCGGACCTCTCTAAACATGACATTGAGACTTTGCTTTCTCGGGTTCGCTCGCTTAGTGGCGTAATTGGCACGACCAAGGTCTACGATCTGGATGGCGAAGGCTATCGAGTGATGGCGGACAAGATCTGCGTCGAGATCGGCCGCATCGTCCAAGTTCGCCTGCCCGCCGGGGCGACGGCTTACGGCGAGTTGGTAAGCTGGATCACAGGGGCGCCACGAGCGCATGCTGTGGAAATCTTCACCACAAACTACGACTTACTGTTCGAGGAAGCGTTTGAGCGGGTACGGGCCCCCTACTTCGACGGATTCTCCGGTGCGCGCGAAGCTTTCTTCGACCCTGCGTCGGTCTCCGGTGATCAACTGTCACCACGGTGGACACGCCTCTGGAAGATCCACGGGTCACTGGGGTGGAAAGCAAACGAACAAGGCGAGGTGGTTCGCACTGGACAGCCTGAAGCAACTCATCTCGTCTTCCCTGAGCACCTAAAGTACGATCTGACACAGAAAGCTCCTTACGCCGCTTTGCTGGATCGCCTGCGGACTTTTCTTGCTACTGAGGACACGCTGCTTCTGTCGATTGGGTTTTCCTACGCCGATGCTCACATCGCAGCCCGCATTGATGAAGCCTTGGCAACCAACCCCGCAGCTAGCGTCTTTGCTTTCCAGTTTCAGACGCTGGACAAGGAGGCCAGCGCGTCCGAACTCGCGTCCCGACGGCCAAACTTCAGTGTTTATGCGCGCGACAAGGCGGTGATCAGCGGGGTCGCGGCGGACTGGCAAGCCCCAGGCGAGCTCCCTACCAAAGACTGGGGACCTATTCGGAACAGCTATTGGGCACCGCCCGCCGCGGGTGGGAAGCCCGAATTCAAGCTAGGTGCCATTGAAGAGTTTGCCCGCTTCTTTGCGAACTCGCGATCGCCTCAGGCATTCGATGCGTCCCCTGCTTCGGCCGCTGCTAGCCCCGAGGTACATGCACCGACAGGAGCAGACTCATGACGAGACCTACCTTTCTAGGACGGGTCGGAAGCGTCGCTGGGTCAACCGTCAGCGTGCGGCAGGCCGATTCTGTCGCGTCGGGAATCGCAATCATCGAGGGCCGCAGCTATCGCGTCGCACAAGTCGGGAGCTTCGTCCGCATTCCGCAAGGCTATCATGATCTCTACGGTGTTATCTCTGAAGTAGGTGCAAAGGCCACTCCCGAAACCCTGGTCGATGCTCGCCAGCGGGGGGAGAGTTGGATGACGGTGCAACTCGTGGGCGAAATTGTCGAGACGAGCTTCGAGCGCGGTATCAGCCAATACCCTGGTATCAACGACGAAGTTCACCTCGTCACTGAGGAGGATCTAGGCCGCATCTACGGCGTTGACAATGAAGGTCAGATCACGATCGGGCGGCTGGCGGGCGCTGAAAGTATTCCGGTACGCATCGATCTCGACCGCCTCGTAACACGGCATAGTGCGGTTTTGGGTTCGACGGGTGCCGGAAAGTCCACCACGATTGCCAGCCTTCTGAAATCAATCTGCTACTTAGACGATGGCAAACGCCGCGAACGTGCTAGGATCCTGCTGCTCGACATTCATGGCGAATACGGCGACGCACTGAAGCCCCTAGCGCAGGTGTTTCGTGTTAATCCGGCGGAAGATGAGCAGCAACTCCACATACCGTACTGGGCGCTCGATACCTTGGCTCTGCTCGAATTCCTGATGGGCTCAATGACTGAGGCAGCCCATACGGGCGTGCTGGAGAAGATCCAGGAAGCCAAGTCGGCCGTCGCCAGTGGTGTAGCCGGGGTAGACGTCAACGCGCTCACGATCAACACTCCGCTTCCCTTCAGCCTAAAACAGGTCTGGGCAGATCTCGTAGAGCCGGAGTACAAGACTTGGGCGGACAAGGAGCGCACCACTCCTGCGCTAGAAGAAGCTGGCGATGCAGCAATCTTGAAGCTGCCTCGCTATTATGCGCCAGGTGCTGGGAGCGCCTTACCCCACATTAACCAAATCGGCGTGCTCGGGATCAGGCGACAACTTACCCAGATGCGTTCGCGGCTGCTCGATCGCCAGTATGACTTCATGCTTCATCCCGGTGACTGGGAGCCCGACCTCGAGGGTAAAGTCAAGAAGGACCTGCCTGAACTGCTCGAAGCCTGGTTCGGCCACGATAAGCCGATTACCGTGTTGGATCTTTCCGGCGTGCCGAGCCAAGTGCTCGTCCGGCTGATCGGCGGCATTCTGACCATCACCTACGAAGCGATGTTCTGGGGGCGGAGCCTACCGGAGGGTGGGCGAAGTCGGCCAGAACTCGTCGTCATGGAAGAAGCTCACCGCTACTTGGGAAAGGATGGCGACAACCCCGCACGCAACATGGTTCAGCGTATCGTCAAGGAAGGGCGCAAGTTCGGGGTCGGCGCGATGATCGTCAGCCAGCGCCCTTCCGAGATCGACGAGACGATCCTGTCGCAATGCGGAACCCTATTTGCGCTTCGCCTGTCCAACACGGCCGACCAAGCCAAAGTGAAGGCGGCGCTTCCGGATAGCTTGACGGGTCTCGTCGACACGCTGCCTGTGCTGCGAACGGGAGAATCAATCATCATGGGTGAGGCTGCCGGCCTTCCTATTCGGTGTCGCATCAACTTCCCACCAGAAGGGAAACGGCCGTCGAGCGAGGATCCGAAGGTTAATGTAGCTTGGACCAAACCTCGCGGCGAAGAGGACTATGGACGGCTGGCTGCAGCCTGGCGTTCCCAAGATCCAAAATGGGGCGAGAAAACCAAAAAGGACAAAATGTGATGGAACGGAAAGCCGTCAGTTCGAGCATGATTGCCTCTATTGGGTATGACGCCGCCACGGAGACGCTAGAAATAGAGTTCCACAAAACGGGCGTGTATCAATATTTTAATGTGCCGCTCGTTGTGTACGAAGCGCTCATGGCAGCACCCTCGCACGGTGTTTTCTTCAACAAAAGAATAAGGAAGGACTTTGCCTGCGCACGGCTCTAGTGAGGCGACTGAATGACTAGGTTGCAACACCGCGCCACGCGGCTGGAGAAGGCACGAGTGTCCGCTATGGGCCGACACCGGCTGACAGTTCGGATCGGATAGCTGCCGCATGGCAGCAGAGAGTTCAGCGGCATTGCCGCTCTCCAGTTGGAGCAGTAGCGGTTTCATTTCCTCCCATACCTGTTCAGCCGGAGGGGGTATCGGGGTAGTGCCATGTGGTGGGGTGCCCGGGCGGTATGGCACGCTCATTTGGGGTTCTCCTTTGGGGTGAGGGGGCGAGGCCCCATTCTGCTCGCTCCTGCGCATCGAGCTGAAGGACGCGGCGCGCGGAAAACAGGCATTTGTCCGGGTGCTGCTCATGAAAGGCCCGGGAGAATGCGCGCAGCTCATTGAGCTTCCAGAAGATGCGCCCGGGCACTCTTGTGTCCCGGATGGGCTCCGGGTGGCCGTCTACTCGAATGGACCTCTGCCTGAAGTTTTCAGGTGTAAGTCCAAAAAATGATGCAGCTTCGTTGTTTGTTAGGGTTGTTGTCTCAATGAGGCTCATTGTATTCATCCTATTTACTTTGGATTCCAAAGAAATATAGGGGATGAAAGAATGAAAAATCAACTCCAAATATTTTGGAGCTGATTCCAATCGAGCAACCGAGACTTAAGGTTGCTCCTAAATGGTTCTGTAAAACAGAGATGGGAAGACGATGGGAAGGATTTCCGGCCGGGAAATTATCCCAATTATTTCAATATATTATGCGTCAATATGGAGAATGTGGCGATCTTCATTGCGGCGACCCTAGGCGCAGCGCCTCCGGCGGGCAAGCGCCCGGTCAGGTGCGCAGGCGGTAGCCGGTGTGGAAGATCCAGGCGACGATGGCGAAGCAGACGGCGGTGAAGCCCGAGATCGCGAGCAGGCTGACCCCGATCCCGACCTCGGCGGTGCCGAAGAAGGACCAGCGGAACCCGGAGATCAGATAGACGACCGGGTTGAACATCGCGATGGTCTGCCAGCGCTCCGGCAGCATGTCGATCGAGTAGAAGGCGCCACCGAGGAAGACGAGCGGCGAGACGATCAGCATCGGCACGAGCTGGAGCTGCTCGAAATTGTTCGCCCAGATCCCGATGATGAACCCCAGAAGCGAGAACGAAAGACAGGTGAGCGCGAGGAATCCGATCATCCAGACCGGATGCGCCACCGGCAGGTCCACGAAGACATTGGCCGTGGCATAGATGATCGTGCCGATCATCATCGACTTCGTCGCCGCCGCGCCGACATAGGCGATGACGATCTCGCGCACCGAGACCGGCGCCGACAGGAGCTCGTAGATCGTGCCGATGAACTTCGGGAAGTAGATGCCGAAGGCGCCGTTGGTGATCGACTGCATCAGCACCGTCAGCATGATCAGCCCCGGCACGATGAAGGCACCGTACTCGACCCCGTCGACCTTCTCGATGCGCGAGCCGATCGCGGTGCCGAAGACGATGAAATAGAGCGACGTGGAGAGGATCGGAGCGATCAGGCTCTGCAGGATCGTCCGGAACGTTCTGGCCATCTCGAACTTGTAGATGGCGCGTATGGCATGGATGTTCATGCGCCCCTCGAGGCATATGCCCCGGGCTGGCCGGGGTCTTTCCCTGTCGCGCCGGCACAGCGCGCGCGGAGATGTGCCCCCGCCGGAGCGGGAGGTCAACCCCGGGGCAGGCCGGACCCGGACTGATATCATATAAATACTTTATATAGGTGTGGACGATTTCAATATTTGTGTGGCTGGCGCCACCTCAATAGGTTTCTTCCCGTATTCGGGAGGAGACAAGAATGAACACCCTACACCGTGCGCCGATCGGCGCATGCGCTGCTGTGCTTGCCCTGCTGGGTGCCGGCACCGCCTTTGCCCAGACGACGCTTGCCGAGCTCGAGGCGGCCGCCCTGGCCGAGGGCCAGCTCATGATCTACACGTCGAACCACGACGTCGACATGCAGGCCAAGGTCGCGGCCTTCGAGGCGCGCTATCCGGGCATCCGGGTCGAGTACATCCGTCAGCCGTCCAGCCAGATCTTCACCCGCTTCATCAGCGAGCGCGAGGCGGGGGTGACCCTTGCCGACCTGCTCGCCACCGGCTCGTCGGCGCTCTACCAGAGCGAGCCCGACCTGTTCCGGCCGCTGACGGCGGAGACCCTGCCGATCCTCGGCGAGCAGGACATGCTGATCGACCCCGAGAACGATCGCTACCAGATCTACGTGAACGACCTTCAGCTCGTGACCTA
Source organism: uncultured Rhodovulum sp. (assembly GCA_964514775.1). Taxonomy (GTDB): domain Bacteria; phylum Pseudomonadota; class Alphaproteobacteria; order Rhodobacterales; family Rhodobacteraceae; genus Amaricoccus. The sequence goes on along the minus strand of CAZESN010000053.1, from coordinate 6,432 downwards.
TTCGACCGCGGCGGTCAGCGACGAGGACCTCGCCAGCCATCTCGCGGCCTGGGGCGATCTGTCCGATCCGTTCTGGAAGGACAACATTGCGCTGGTCGATCCGCGTAACTCGAACAACCAGATGTCCTTCCTTCTCTACATGCAGGAGATCTACGGCGACGAGTGGTTCACCGGCTTCATGGCCAACAACCCCGAGCTGGTCGGGACCGCCTCGGCGGCCTCCCAGCAGGTCGCGGCCGGTGCCTTCAACCTGCTCGTGCCCACGATCCCCGCGCAGTCGGCCGGGATTCGCGACCAGGGGGCGCCGGTTGGCCTCTACAGCCCGTCGGGGCTGAACCACGTGACCGCCTCGGGCGCCGCCATTCCGGCCGATGCGCCGCGACCCAACGCGGGGCTTCTGTTCCTCAACTGGATGCTGTCCGAAGAGGCCCAGACCCTCGGCTGCGCGCATGGCGGCATGCCGAACATCGCGCTCGACGTGCCTGAATGCCCGAAGACACTGCCCGAGGAGTTCAGCCTCGCCCGGGACGTGATCCCGGCCGAAGAGGCCGCCCATATCCTTGGCCTGATCGGCCTCCAGCCGTAAGCTTGGCGCGGCCGGACCCGGATGCCCGGGTCCGGCCCTCCCCAAACGGACATCGGGACGAGAATGACCGCAACCAGCGCCTCTGCTGTGCGGATCGAGATTGTCGATCTGCTCAAGACCTACCGCCGTGAGGGCGGGGCCGGGATCACGCCGGTCAACCGGATCAATCTCTCGGTCGCGCCGGACGAGCTCGTCGTCCTGCTCGGGCCGTCCGGGTGCGGCAAGACCACGCTCCTGCGCTGCGTCGCCGGTCTCGAGCGACCCGACGAGGGCGAGATCATCATCAACGGCCGCACCGTCTTCTCGTCGCGCAAGGGCATCTACCTGCCGGCGGAGAAGCGCGAGATCGCCTTCGTCTTCCAGTCCTACGCGCTCTGGCCGCACATGACCGTCGGCGAGAACGTCGCCTATCCGCTGCTGTCGCGGAAGGTGGCCAGGGCCGAGATCGGCCCGCGGGTCGCGAAGGTGCTCGAGATGGTCGGGGTCGGCGGGCTCGAGCGGCAATATCCCAGCCAGATCAGCGGCGGTCAGCAGCAGCGCGTGGCGCTCGCCCGCGCCCTTGTCTCCGACAGCTCGGTCGTGCTCTTCGACGAGCCGCTCTCGAACGTCGACGCGCAGGTGCGCGCGCAGCTCCGCTACGAGCTCCAGGCCATGCAGCGCAGGCTCGGGTTCTCGGGCCTCTACGTCACCCACGATCAGGCCGAGGCGATGGAGCTCGGGCACCGGGTCGCGGTGCTCGATTCGGGTGTGATGTCCGCGCTCGGGCCGCCCGAGCAGATCTATGACACCCCGCCTAATGAGTATGTCGCCCGGTTCGTAGGCACCGCCAATATCTGGCCCGGCACCGTGTCCGAGGCGGGCGCGGAGACCATCCGGGTTGCCACGGGCGGGAGTGCCCTCGATATCGCACGCGCGAGTGCGGGGCATTCCGGCGCGGACCGGGGCGAGGAGGTCTCGATCGTCGCGCGCCCCGAGCACCTGAGCATCGTGCCCGGGCCCGCACCGGCGGGGGCGGCCAACGTGCTGTCCGGCCGGCTCGAGGCGCGGCTCTTCTCGGGCGCCCATACCGAATACGTGGTGCGCATCGATGACGACCGCATCGCGATCGTCTGGATGCAGGACACCGGCGGCCTGGGCGGGCTCGGCATCGGCGACGCGGTGCATGTCACCGCCCCCGCCGCGCGGCTCCGCCTGATACCGGGGCGTGGCAGATGAGCGGCGGGGTTGCCTCGTCGGCGGCGCGGCCGTTCAGCGTCTATACGCTGGTCACGATCCTCTGCGCGGCCTTCATCATCGCGCTGCTGGCCTATCCGCTTGGGCGGATGGTCTGGAACCTCGTGCTCGGCTCGGGCGGCAGCGGACTGGCCGACGCGGCGTCGGTCTTCTCGCGGCCGTGGTTCTGGCCGGTGCTCTTCAACACGCTCGTCATCGTCGGCATCAGCACGGTCTTCGCGCTGATGATCGGGGCGACGCTCGCCTGGGTGAACGTCCGCACCGATGCGAGCATCGGCTTTGCCGGCACGCTGATGCCGATCATCCCGCTGCTCATCCCCAATGTCGCGATGGCGATCGGCTGGGTGTTCATCGCCGCACCCCGGGTGGGGTTCCTCAACGGGATGCTGTCGCATCTGCCCGACTGGATGAGCTTTCAGGTCAATATCTATACCTGGTCGGGGCTGATCTTCGTCTACACGATCAACGCCGTGCCCTATGTCTACCTCGTCGTCGCGGCGGCGCTGCGCAACATCGACCCGGCGCTCGAGGAAGCGGCGCGGGTCAACGGTGCGGGACTTCTGCGCACGCTGCGCAGCGTCTCGATCCCGGCGATCCGGCCGGCGCTGATCTCCTCGGCGCTGCTGGTCACGATCACCAGCCTCGGGCTCTACTCGATCCCGGGCGTGATCGCGACGACGGCGCGGGTCGACGTGATGACCACGCGCATCGTGTTCCTGCTCAACCGCGACTTCCCGCCGCGCTTCGCCGAGGCGCAGGCGCTCGGCATGGTCATGCTCCTGATCGTCGCGGTCCTGTGGTTCATTGAGACGCGGGCGCGCCGCTCGGGCCGGTTCGCGCAGATGGGCGGCCGGGCCTCGAGCAACTCCAGGATCGAGATGGGCCGCTGGAAATGGCCGGCCCGGGGGCTGACGCTCTTCTATCTGGCGTCGACCTCGATCTTCCCGGTGCTCGCGCTTCTCATCGTGTCGTTCCAGAGCTACTGGTCGCCGACGGTCAACCTCGCGACCTTCAATCTCACCAACTACCACCAGGCGCTCTACCTCAACCGCATGGCCGGCACCGCGCTGAGCAACAGCCTGCTGCTGTCCTCGACCGGCGCGCTGATCGCTATGGCGATCGCCGTGATCGTCGCGATCTATGCGGTGAGCCGCACCAGCCTGATCAGCACCCTCGTCGACGGCGCGGTGAAATCCTCGGCGGCGATCCCGAACCTGATCCTCGCGGTCGGCTTTCTCGTGGCCTTCAGCGGCGCGCCCTTCTTCCTGTCGGGCACGACGCTGATCCTGCTGCTCGCCTTCATCGTGATGTACATCCCGCCCGGATCCATCGCCGCGACCTCGGCGATCAACCAGGTCGGCCGCGACCTGCGCGAGGCGTCCTACATGAACGGCGCCGACGAAGGCCGCACGGTGCGCAAGATCGTCGTGCCGCTCGCCTTCCCCGGTTTCGTCGCCGGTGCCGCGATCGTCTTCGTCCACATGATGGGCGACCTGTCGGCGGCGGCGCTGCTGGCGGGGCCGAGCAACCCGGTCGTCGGCTTCGCGGTCATGTCGATCTGGGAGGCGGGCACCTTCGGCACCCTGGCCGCGTTCTCCGTCGTTCTCTGCGTCATCAACATCTGCGTCGTCGCGGTGATGTTCGGCATCGGCCGCATCGTCCGGCGCAGGTAGCCCACAACCCATCCGTCCCGAGGAGCCTTCCCATGAACATCGTCCGCCGCAGCTTCACCCGTCCCGATCCCGAGGCCGTCGCGGCCGTGGGTCAGTACTCGACCGCCACCATTCACGAGGCCCAGGGCCGTCTCGGCGCGCTCGACAGCAACATCAAGCCGGTCAGGCAGGACGTCCACGTCTTCGGCACCGCGATCACCGCGAAGTGCCACATCGGCGACAACCTGATGATCTTCGAGGCGATCAACTGCGCCAAGCCCGGCGACATCCTGGTGCTGTCGGCCGGCAACAATCCCGAGCAGGGCGGGTTCGGCGACGTGCTGGCGGCGGCCTGCATGGGGCGCGGCATCAAGGCGCTCGTCATCGACGCGGGCGTGCGCGACGGGCGCGGGCTGCGCAAGTCGGGCTTCCCGGTCTTCTCGCTCGGCCTCAGCATCAAGGGCACCTCGAAGGAGACGCTCGGCTCGGTCAACGAGCCGGTGGTGGTCGGCGGCGAGCTGATCACCCCCGGCGACATCATCGTCGGCGACGACGACGGCGTGGTCGTGGTGCGCCAGAACCCGATCGAGCTTGCCGCCGCCTGCCAGCGCCGCGAGGACGCGGAAGCGGCAATGATCGAGGCGCATCTGCGCGGCGAGCTCACCTTCGACGAGCGCTATGCCTCGATCCGTGCCAAGGGGGCGACCTATATCGACTGAGACAACGGCTGATTTCCCTTGCGGGGCGGGCGCGCTATGCTTGTGAGAGATCCTCACGACATGGTTTGCGGCATGCTGGACCTCAGGCGGTTGAAGTACTTCGCGGCGGTGGCGCAGCATGGCTCGATGTCCGCCGCCGCGCGCGCGCTCAGCGTCGCGCAGCCGGCGCTGAGCCATCACGTCGCCGAACTCGAACGGCTCACCGGCTTTCGCCTGTTCGAGCGGCTGCCGCGCGGCGTGCGGCTGACCGAGGGAGGCCGGATCCTGCTCGATCATGCGCAGATCATCCTCGAGCAGGTCGCGCAGGCCGAGCGGGCGATGCGCGCGCATCTGCGGCCCGATGCGGCACAGTCCACGCTCCGGCTGGGGCTGCTGCCGTCCTGGTCGCTCGCCTATGGCGACGAGATCCGGCGCACGTTCAAGCGCAGCCGGCCCGATCTCGCCCTGGTGATCATCGAGCTGCGCCATGACGAGGCCGTCCGCATGGTCGCCAGCGAGGAGGTCGATCTCGCGGTCATGCTCGTGCCGGGCGCCGATCCCGAGCTGGCCGAGCCGATGGCGCGCGAGCCGCTCCACGTCGTGAACGGCGCGCCGCTGCCGCCCGAGATCACCCTCGCCCAGCTCGGGGCGCTGCGGCTGATCCTGACCACGCACCGACATCCGGACCGCCAGCTCCTCGAGCGCAAGGTCCGCGAGAGCGGGGGAAAGATCGACGTGGTTCTCGAGGTCAACGGCCAGAATACGCTGATAAAGGCCGTGGCCCAGGGGCTCGGGGCCGCCGTGATCGGGGCGACTGCCGCCAGGAACGAGACCACTTCGGGCGTGCTGCATTCCGCCCCGATCGTCGAGCCGAGGATCACCCGCGCGATCCATCTCTCAAAGGCCGCCGGCACGCCGGTCGAGCTGGCCGTCTTCATCCACAAGCTCATCAGCACGATCGCCCTGAAGGGCGGCGCCGCTGGCAGTTGAACCCTATTCCGGAGACATTCGATCGTGCTGCGCAATCCCAACAGGCTTCGTGAAAAACTCAATGCCGGCAAATGCGTGACCGGCACGGCGATCTATTCCTATTCGCCCAATATCGTCGAGGCGGCGGGGTTCAGCGGCATCGACTTCGTGCGCATCGATTCCGAGCATGCCTGGCGGCGGGACGAGTCGATGGAGCACATGGTCCGAGCCGCGCTCGTCTCCGGCGTCACCCCGATCATCCGCATCGACCGCGACGATTCCTATCTGCCGCGCAAGGCTTTCGAGATCGGCGCCGGCGGCATCCTGGTGCCGAACATCACTACCGCCGACGAGGCGCGCCGGCTGGTGCGAGATGCCCGGTTCCCGCCGGTGGGCGAGCGCGGGCTCGGCGGTCTCTGCATCTCCGGCGAGTGGGGCCGGCGCGAGACCCGCGAGTGGGTCGAGTGGAGCAATGCCGAGCCGCTGGTCGGGATCATGATCGAGCACGTGGATGCGATCGCCAATCTCGACGAGATCATGGCCGTCGACGGTATCGACTTCGTGCTCTTCGGGCCGGGCGATTTCGGCATCTCGCTCCAGAGCTGGGACCGCGACCACATCGTGGCCGAGACCCGCAAGGCGCTCGCCGCGACCACCCGCGCCGCGCGGGCGGCGGGCAAGCATGTGATGTTCGGCGTCGGCATGGAGGATGCGGCGGTCCAGGAGCACATCGCGCTCGGCGTCGACATGCTCGAGTTCTCGCACGACGTGGTGCTGGTGCGCGCGGCGCTCGAGGCCAAGGTGCGCCGCTTCGGCGAGGTCGAGGCGGGTGTGCCGGCGGCGGCCGGGCTTTAGCCGCGGGTGATCCAGCCGCCGCCGAGCATCCGGGTGCCGTCCGGGGCGTAGAAGGCGCAGGCCTGTCCCGGCGCCACCCCTTCCTCGGGGGAGAGGAGCTCGACCCGGGCCGATGCAGGGCCGGTCGGGTGGACATGGGCGGGGATCGGCGGGCGGGTGGAACGCACCCGCGCCAGCACCTCCCAGCCCCCGTCGGGGGCCGTCTCGAAGGCGCCGTCGCCCAGCCAGTTCACTTCCGAGACCGGCACGCTGCGCCGGGCGAGCGCCGTGCGCGGGCCGACGACGACCCGGCGCGCGTCGGCATCGAGGCGCAGGACGAAGAGCGGCTCGCCCCCGCCGAGGCCGAGGCCGCGGCGCTGGCCCACCGTGTAGTGGATCACGCCGTCGTGGCGGCCGAGTACCCGGCCGTCGAGATGCACGACCTCGCCGGGTTCCGCCG